>NZ_JBIDDG010000005.1:0-292016 GCF_043205005.1 Micromonospora sp. NPDC047620
GCACCCCCGCCGAAGCCCTCACCGAACACCAGACCCTGATAGCAGCCTGACCAGCAAATCCACGAAGACCTGTCCAAGATCCTTGACACAGCCCAGTCGATGTGTAACGGATCAAGTGGGGCCCGGCATCGCCGGCCGCCGGCTGTCCGGTCTCGGGACCTGCATGACAGATCGGTATCAGGACCTGCGTGAGCTCCGCCGGGTGCTGGTGGAGATGAGCGTGACCGAGGGTGATGCTGCCCTGGGCTCGCCAAGTCGTCGATGCCCACGTCCCGCCCGCCTGCGCTGCCCGGCAAAATGTCATCGCGCTGAGCGCTTGGCTGCTGTGGCCGACAACGAAGGAGGTCCCATGGGCTACAGCTTCGAGTGGGCTGATCTGCCCGAACCTGCTACGACAGCTCGCTCGCGCCACCAAGCGCACATCGAGCTCGGGGAGCTGTGCCGAGTATGCACGGACAAGTACCACTCGCTTGCGGCTGCCTATCACTTCCATCTGAACATCGCTGGCATGGCCTTCTGCCGTGACGGTATGCGCCGCACGGGCATGACCTACCAGGCAACCGCGCAGCCCTTCCCCGACTGGCCGTTCGATGACATCGACGACTGGCGGTCTGCCGATCAGAGCCGGCGTAACGCCTACTTCGAGGCCGAACGGGCGGCGTCGGCCCAGACGGTCGCTGGAATGGTTGGCATCCCGGAGTTCAAGCTGACGAGTAACGGCCCCTGGCTCGTAGGTGCGAGGGAGATTGAGCAAGCGCTGGTCCTCTACCAGGCTTCATCACCCAGCCTGCATGCAGAGATGGAGGGGGGGATGACCTGTGGGTGACCTGGCTCAACTGGCTGAGGCAGACCGTCAGCCACGGCGGCTTCACCGTCGGGTGACCCCACCGTTAGATCGTTTAGGCGGACGTGTCACCCACGTCCTGAGACTGATCTGTCGGAGGTCCTGAGATCCGACATCGCCGGCAGCCGGCAGCCGGCTTGTCCTCACCGATGTCCTCACCGATGTTGTCCACCGGCGGTGTCAGGCTGACGGGGAACGGTTGGTGAGATCAGGAGGACCGGTGTATGGGTCTTTTAGTGCGACCGTACCGACGCGACCACCCACGAACACGAACTCCTGGCGCCGACGCTGGTCCGCTCCTCCCAGCTGCCTTCGCTCCTCTACTTGGCGGTGCGCCGCGCGCTGATTCGGCAGGACGGTCGATGGAGCGGGCCCGAGTTCGGCAGGTCGGGCCCGCTCCGCGACGGGTCAGCCGACGGGTGTGGTGGTGTGCACTCGATCGGTTGCTGGGGCGCTGAGTGTGTCCTGACGCTCCATCCACTGCTGGAACGCCCAGTAATCCATGTCGCTGCGTGTCGGGTTGACCTCGCTCTTGAGGGCGGGGAAGCCGTCGAGTCCGAGGGCGAGCCGGGAGGGCATGGCCACGCGGTAGTTGCGGTTGGGCTTGATGGGCTTGCCGTCGACAGTCACTTGCACGACCCTCTCACCGGCTAGCAGCCAGGGATCGATGCTGACTTCTACGTTGTCGGAGACCGACAGCGGCACAAAGGTCGAGCCCTGCCACTGCTGCTCGAAGGCCTCGCGCAGGTCGTGCCCGGAGACCGACACGGTAACGATGGAGCCCGCGCGCCCCGTCGCCGACCAACTCTCGCCGAACAGGACGGTACCGTTGCTGTCTGCGGGGTTCGTCCCGGCGGCATACGTCAGCGGGTTGCGGACATGAGAAGGATCGGTCAAGGCCAGATCCGCGCCGCCTGGCGACGACCACGTCCCGATGTCCCTATAGGCGTCCGCCACCAAGTTTCCCATGGCGCTCTCGCCCGATTCGTCGCGGGCCCGCGTGATGTCCTCGGTTACCGTTCCGATGGGCTCGGCCCAGCGTCGGGCCGCCCACGCTTCCCAGTGTTGCACCATTGAAACCACCTCGGGATCGGGCGCGATGTCCCGCGTTACCGGCACGTTGCGCGCGTTCAGCGACGAACGGAGGACGTCACCCGTGGAAGGGTCGATCTGGAACCGGATGTCCCCGAACGTTCGGCCGTGGTGGCCCGGGGTGAGCACCGGGCGCTGCTGTCCAGCTGGGTCGGTCACGGTACAGGTCGCCGCGGAATGCCAGTGTCCGCCGATGACGACGTCAACTGCTGGGGTGACCTGCTCGGCGAGCCTCATGATCGGTCCACCGGCCGTGTCGCAGGCTTCGTACGTCGCGCGGTTCGTCGCGCCCTCGTGTGCGAGGAGGACGATCGCCTCCGCGCCGTCCTCCTGCAGTTCGGCCGCCGCGCTGTCGACCGCGGCCGCCAGATCGGTTGTGACGAGCCCTCCGACCTGATAGGAGGAGAACACGCGCTCTGTGTCCGGCGGCATCACACCGATGAAGCCGACTCGAGCCTCGGACCCGTCGGCCCCGCGGACGGTGTCCACCCATGAGGACGCCAGCGGCCGCTGCCCGGTCGGAGCGGTGCGCAGGTTCGCCGCCAGGAAGGGGAACCGAGCTCCCGTGAATGGCTCGCCGGTCGACGTCGGGAAGCAGCTGTCGACACCTGGCTCGCCAAGGCACTCACCATCGGTCATGTGCGGAGTCAGGAAGTCGAGCGACACGTCGACCTCATGATTGCCGACGGAGCTCACGTCGAGGCCGATGTGGTTGAGGTATTCGATCGTCGCCTCGTCCCGGCTGAACATGACCTGCCAGGGCCATCCACTGAAGTTGTCGCCGTTCGACACTCGGATCGAGTTGGCCTGGCCACTCGCCGCGCGGTCAAGGTGCGCGGACAGGAAGGCGCCGCCACCGACGGTCAGGGTCTGCCCGTCAGCCGTCGGCAAGGTTGCATCAGCACCGGTTGTCGGCGCGAGGTAGCCGTGGAGATCGGTGATGGCCAGGACCTGGACATCGATCGGATTGGCCTGATTCGTGGGGTCATAAGTTGGGTCGCTGGCCGCTGCTGTAGCGGTCGGAGCGACGAATGTCGCTGAGAGGAAGGCGGTCAGGACTACGCCTGCGAGGCGTTTGGGCATGCAAGGACCCTTTTCCGGGAAGAGAGCAGTGCAACGACAGGGCAATCTGCTGTGCAGGCGTGGCCCGCCGATTGCGATCGCTCAAAGACGACGTGAAGGCACGCTGAAACTCGACCGGCCGCAAGGCAGAAGCGGTACCAGGGAGCCGAAGAGGTAACGCCCTCCCCGGTCTCGACCCCTCATGCTGTGCCCGTCCGCCCACACCAAGGGCGGGCGGGCACAGCCGTCTCCCCCCAGCGCGGGCAGACCTTTCTGCCTCCGCGGTGTCCGCATCTGCCGCCAGTCGCGCGGTCGACCACCAGCGCTGCCGATGCCCGAATTTGTCGATGACAGTGCGCTCGACAGGGCATAGATTCCCCGAATGCAGTTGGTCGAGGTAGATGACAGCACGCGTGTGAGAACGTGGACGACCGGTAGGCGCAGCAGGCTTCCACCGGTCGTCCTGCTTCACGGAGGGCCGGGGATGTGGGACTACCTGGAGCCGGTCGCCCGGATGCTCGAACCGTTGACGGTCGTGCACCGGTTCGACCAGCGCGGATGTGGAGGTTCCGATCCATCCAGCGAGCACACTGTTGCCCGTTACGTAGCCGACATCGAAGCCCTTCGTCAGCACTGGCGGCATGATGCCTGGATCGTCATGGGGCACTCGTTCGGGGCCACGTTGGCCTTCGCCTACGCCGTCGCCCATCCCGAACGCGCTGTCGCCATGGGATATCTGAACGGTGTCGGAGTTGGGGACTGGCACAGCGTCTACCGCAAAGAGCGGCTAAAGCGTATGACTGACGAACAGCAGAAGCGGATGGCTAAAGGACGTCTCGTAACTCGGTGAAGGCGTTGCCCGGCAACGGTGCTGCTGTCACCCGGCGAGGATAATGTTGTGGAGGTGGGCGATGCCGGAAGCGGTGTCGGTCAATGTGTGGGCGGCGCGGCGGTAGTCGCGCAGGATCTTGAAGCACTTCATGCGGGCCAGTACGTGTTCGACCTGCGCTCGGACGGTGCGGTGTTGCTTGTTCAGGTCCGCCTTCCACGCGGGTAGCTCGCTGCCGTCGGCGGGCTTGCGGTACGGGATGATCACCTCAGGATTGCCGCGGTAGGCGCCGTCGGCCATGACCGGCCGCCCGTCGAGTTTCTGCTGGATGCCGCTGGTGCGGTAGACGATGGTGTCGTTGCGGTTGCCGGGTTGCGGATCGCCGAGGGCGACGACGAGGCGGGTGTGGGCGTCGATGGCGACCTGCAGGTTCGCGCTGTAGCGGTAGTTCTTGCTCGGGGCGGCCAGGCGGTGGTCCCGGGTCGGGATGAGGGTGCCGTCGACGATGGTGATCTGGTCGACCCGACGTCGGCGTCCCGGCGCCAGAGCGAGCAGGGGACCGACGGTGTCGATGACCCGGTGGGCGGCGGAGTGCGACACCCCGAACAGCGGGCCGATCTGCCGCATCGTCAGGTTCGTGCGCCAGTACGCCGCGACCAGCAACACCCGGTCGGCGAGGTCAAGAGACCACTGCCGGCCCGGACGACCGTCAGCGATGGCGTCACCGCCACGTTCGGCGACCAGCCGGACCAGCCTGCGGAACTGGGCGGGCTGCAGCCCGGTGAACGGAAAGATCCACTCCGGGCGGGCCGCCGAGATCACCTGCACCCCGACATGATCCACCGGGCGGCGGCGGCCGCCGATCCGGTCGGCTTCGTGGACTCTACCGAGCTCCTGGTCATCGACGAGATCCAACGCGCTCCGGGGCTGCTGCTGGCCATCAAGGCAGCCGTCGACGAGGATCCTCGTCCCGGCCGTTAACTGCTCGTCCTACTTCAAGCTGGCCATGATCTCGGCAGCACACACCCAGACAAGTCACCCGGCCCTCCGGGTCCACCCCGGCAAACGACGAGAAACCATGCCTGGTTGTCGCGAACGATGTCCACCCGACAGAGCTCCAACAGTGTGCTGCGGCGCACGACGGATGGCGACGCCAGGTATGGTGCGGTGTGTGTCGGCGGGCGGTCGCCCGCGATCCAGGCACCGCCACCGGGTGCCAGCGCGAACGCGGGCCTGTCACGAAGACGGCGTGGCAAGAATTGCCCGCGACCCAAGGCACTCCTCTCCCGAAGATTCGGACTGCTGCATGATTCTGAACGGCAATGATCGTCCGGCGTTGTTTCTCGCCATGCCGGCCGCCGACGGGCTCGACGACCCGGGCATGACTTTCGACGGCAGCGAGGAGGCGATGCGGCGACTACGCCATCCGTTCGCGGTGAACCCGGCCCGTCCATCGCTGCGGCCGACGGCAACTGGGGGCGACAACCCGGAGCAGCGCGTCTGATCCCGCAGGTCGGAGGACACGTGCGCTCCAGTCGTTGATCATGGGGCGTGTGGTGGCCCTGCATTGGCTCGCCGTGATCCTCGCGATTGCCGCCGGCGTCCTTGTCTCCGGAATCGTCGGCGGTCTGGTGGCCGTACCGCTGCTCGCCGTGTTCAATACCGCCGGCCGATACCTGGCCCATCGTCCCGGAGGGGAGCAGACTCCCGACCGGACGCCCGCCGGGCACCCAGCCCACCGTCGGCTGGCAGGCCGGGATCGAGGAGCGACCGACCGGGCCGATCAGCGCGGCGATCCGGCCGCGCCGCCACCGGCGGACATTTGCGGGGACCGGGCCGACGAGGTACGTGGGAACATCGACGACCAGCGCCCCGCTCACGCTGCCGAGGAACACTGACGGCCGGGTAGAGCCGCCTCGGCATCCTGTTATCGAGGCGGCGTGGCAGCGTCAGCGAACGGTGACGTCCGTTCGCGGTTCGCGGGATCCGATGTGGTGCAGGTGGCGTAGTGCCTCTGCCCAGGAGCGGCCCAGGGTGGTTTCGTGGTAGTCGATGTCGCGCTCGGCGCAGAACCGCCGGATCAATGGCCGGGCATGGCGCAGGTTGGGACACGGCATGCTGGGAAACAGGTGGTGTTCGATCTGGTAGTTCAGGCCGCCGAGCACGGTGTCGACGAACAGCCCGCCGCACACGTTGCGGGAGGTGAGGACCTGCCGCCGCAGGTAGTCGACGGTGTCCTCGGCGCCGAGGATGGGCATGCCCTTGTGGTTGGGGGCGAAGGAGCAGCCGAGGTAGAGACCGAGCACACCCTGGTTGACGAGGATGAACGCGATCGCCTGCGCGGGGCTCAGGACGAGGAGCACGGCGGCGAGGTAGCCGCCCAGGTGCAGGGTCAGTAGTCCGGCTTCGGCGGGCCGGCGGGGGACGCGGCGCGGGCCGAGGACGGCCCGCACGCTGTTGGCGTGCAGGTGCAGGCCTTCCAGCAGGAGCAGCGGGAAGAACAGGTACGCCTGGTAGCACGTCACCAGTGCGCCGACGCCACGCCGCCGGCTGGCCTGGTCGGTGGTGAAGGACAGGGGCGCCACGGTGATGTCGGGGTCCTTGCCTTCGGTGTTCGGGTGAGCGTGGTGCCGGTTGTGCTTGTCCAGCCACCAGCCGTAGCTGATCCCGGTAAGGAGGTTGCCGTGCACCATGCCGATCAGGTCGTTCGCCCGGCGCGAGCGGGCTATCTGCCGGTGTCCCGCGTCGTGGCCGACGAACCCGGCCTGGGCGAAGACCACCGCGAGGGCCACCGCGACACCCAACTGCCACCACGATTGACCCAACCAGGCGAACAGTGCCCACAGTCCGGCGAAGGAACCCACGACGAGACCGATGCGCACCGCGTAGTAGCCCCGCCGCCGCCCGAGCAGACCCGCCGCGCGGACCTGCCGGGACAGGTCGGCGTAGTCGCTGCCCCGCTGGCGGTCGGCGCCAAGGCTGGTGTCGCTCACGCTGACTGCTCCCGTTCGCCCTCGTCCGCCGGCTGTCTCAGCGGCGCCGGCCCGACCAGCCGGTCAGCCGGGCCATGAGCTGTTGAAGCTTCTGCTGCATGCCGGGTTCGGCCGCCTGGCGGCGGCCACGCCGCATCAGGTCACGCCCCGCGGCTGTTGATCAGGCCCTTGATCCGTTCGCTCACCGAACCCGACGTCACGGTGCACTCCCTCCTGGCCGGCCGTTTCCGGCTGACTCTCGTGCCTCTTCACGTTCAGTCTGGCCCGATCGTCGGGCCGGCTAGGGTGCATTGCGCGGATTACGGCCGAACGCCACCGGGACCCGCTGTCGGCGTGGCATGGAGCCGGTAGGCGGGAGTAGCGCCCGTGCCGCCTACACGGGCCTGACCGACGAGGGGCGGATGACGAGCGGGGAACATTGCCCGGGCGGGCCGGGCGGCAAGGCCGGTCAGGCCCGGGACGCAGCCGTCGGCGTCGGCCACGACGCGGCACGGGCCGGTGGCCAGGTGTCGCACCAGGTTGTGGAACAGCGCGGGGAGGTGACCCCCGAGACCCGCCGACAGGCGCGCAACCTCGTCGAGGAGGCCACGACGCAGGCACGGGTGCAACGCGCCCGGGCACGGCGGCCGGCGTCCGATGGCGGCGCCTCGGACTGCCGGTCTCGCAGCATCCCGGCCGCCGGCCGGGATGTGAAGAGGTGTGACGAGCGGGAGTACGGGCTGCCAGGACCGAGGCGGGGACGGGGACTTCGCGCTGGCAGGCCGGCCGGCTCACCGCCCGCCGACGACCTCACACGAGAGCGGGCCGGCCGGTCCTGCCGCTGCGGCCCACGCTACTTCTTCTCGTTCTGCCGGAGGGCTTCCTCGAGTTGGTCTTCCAAGATGATGATCCGGCAGGCGGCCTCCAGGGCGGTGCCCTGGTCGACCATTTCCCGGGCCCGGGCTGCCAGGCGCAGTTTGGTAGCGGGAGTAGCGGCGGTGCCCGCCGGTAGAGCGGTGCGGGTTGATCAATTTCGCCTCGTCCAGGCGGCGCAGGAAGTCCTGCGTGGTGCTGAGCATCTCCGCGGCCTGGCCGATGGTGTAGGCCGGGTAGTTCTCATCGCCGAACATGTCATCGGGGTTTTGCCCCATGTCACCTCCACGTCGAGGGCCCCGGCGCATAAGCGCCGGGGCCCAGGGTTACGGGTCAGACCACCATCTGCCGACAGGAACGTCGGCTTGTCATATCCGCACCAGCCGCAACTGACGGCTTCGGGTGCGAGGATCGCATAAGCGTGACCGGAGACCACCTCTCGTTCGATGGAAACTGCGGTGTCCGCCCGGCCTAACATGACGGCCGACGGCGGGCGATCCAACGGTGTACGGCCCTCCCTTTCCTCTGCTACTTCTTTCCCTTGCTGTCGTACGACAACGCGCACATCATCAAAGATCAACAACCGTCCGGCGCTCAGGCGTCGGCGAGGCGAGACACTGAACCGCGAGGCATGCGACGCGCCCGCCGCAGTCCTAATCCAGGTCAGATGTCAACGCCGCTGCAACTTCACCCGCCGAGTGACGGGCCGTGTACGCGTCCGGCCGGTGGGCACGCCCGGCCTCGCTGCCTCCGGGACGCAGGATGCGCCGCGCTTCGACAGCGGCTGCGGTCCCCTCGCGGGCGTACTGCAACGCATCAATGGAGCTTGCCGAGTTGCGGTGTGGTCGGCAAGTCCCGTGACGCTCAGGTCGGCCACCACGAAGTGGCCGTTGTCGGCTCCGCCTTACAACTGACCCCGTGGTTCCGGAGACCTGCGCGGACAGTACTGCAGCCGTGGTGCACGGCCGAGGGCGAGGATGAAGTCGCCGGGCGTCGGAGCCCTGCCATCCGTCGAAGCGGTCGGAAGTGTGAGCGTGTAGCCGTTCGCGGCGTAGGCGGCGGAGTCGATACGGGTGACACGTTTGAGGGCCCCGACGCCGTAGGCAGTGAGCTCGCACTGCGGGTCAGGCAAACGGTGCGCAGCTTGTTCCACGAGGTTGGCCAGCGCATTTGCCCCTCGGGCACCAAGACACGCGCATCCATCCGCCGCGCACGTCAACTCATCGGGGAGGATGGTGCGAAACTTCGCCCCGAGAGGCGATCGCGATCTTGAATCTGTCGTGCATGTTCTGCTCGGTGACGGCCGGCGTTACCGATCCTGGGGTCTGTCTTGCCGTCAATAACGAGTTCGTTGTTTTTCCGGCACTGCACCAGCGATCGAACAACAGAGGTCACATGCTTCTCGTTCCGGCAGGTCACTTCGGCGGCATCGCCGACGTGCCGCCCGAGAAGGCGGCACCCATGCTGGCCGCGCTTCAGGTAACGACCCAGGCGGTGAAGGCTGCGTTCGGTGCCAGCGGGACGACGGTGCGCCTCAACCTGGGACCTCCCGCTCAAGACATCTTCCATCTCCACTGGCACATCATTCCGCGGTACGTGGGCGATGACTTCAACACCGCCAAGTCCTCCAAGGTGCCCCTGAGCGAACGCTTGCAGCTCACGGCGAAGCTTGGCCAGCACCTTGTCAGACGGGCTTCGGCCCGGGTCCGTAAGTGATCAGTCGCCGGCAAACAGCACCGCACCCGTTCGCTCTACCCGGTCTTCCAGACGAGCCACGCCGCTACTCCGTGCGCCAATGCCGGCTGCAGGCGGTCGGGTTCCACTTGCCTCGGGCCCCGCCACTAGGCGACAGCACAACGGTGCAGGTCAGGACCCGCTTGATGTACTACCGTAGCTCGGCCAAGGTCAGTCCAATCCAGTCCAGCCGCAGCGAAAACGACTGTTCGATGTCCGGCGGCTGCTGGGGGTGTTCGCGCCTCAGCGCCTGCTCGTCAGCTTCGAGCTCCAGTGGCCGCGCGAAGTTCCAAGCCGCAGAGATCATGCGACCACCCACGGCCGGTCAACTCCTGGATGTCCTGCCGCAGCCGTCCGAGCTCCGGCTCCCGGCGTCGTGTCGTTGGTGGGTATCGACACCGATAACGTCCACCATCAGCTCTGCCAGCATCGGCTCGCGTCTCCTCTGGCCGATGCCTGGCTGTCCTCGTACGGCTTCACCCCTGACTTCACCGCGGGAGGCCGGCCGCGCGGCGGGGGCAGCGACGTACCGCTTCACCGTCCGGAGGCGCTGCGGATCTCCCGTGCCTAGCCACGCGGGCGTGGTCGGCGACTACCGCGCCCCGGACCGGCTGCGGCTGGGGCGGCACCGCTGCACATCCGGTTTCTTAAACGTATGGGACGCCTTCGACCGGCTGCGGGACATCGCCGAGCGGCAGGCGCGGACGTGGGTGCCGGGCGAGAGGCCCCGGGTCACCTAAGCACCGACGATGACACCGCTGGGTCCTATACACGGATGACAGGGATGACCAACTCAAATGCAAACCACCACATCGCGGCGACCGTCACCGCGATGAAGGCAATGATGTAGGTCTCATACCACCGGTAGAAGTTGCGGAGAGTCGGTGGCACCCGGAATTCCGGATGCAAAACGTCCGACAACAGCTGGCACTCTTCGTTGCGATAGTCGAGCCAGGTCAACACACCGACGATCACCACCAGGACGGTGAAGGCGGCGACGACGGTCACCAGCCACAAGAGGGCGACGATTCCCGCCCTCGCGGTCGCCGGCGGAACTCCCCAGTCCCGGTAGCCAACGAAGAGCGCCAACGCGGCGCCGACCAGTGCGGTGGCGAGCGCCTGGTAGATGCCGAGAAAGCGGTGAACGTTCTCGTTGGCGGCCTGGATCTGCTGCAGGATGTAGCGGTACCGCTCCAGGTGAAACTCGACCTGGACGGCGTCGTCCTGCGGGTTCCGCGCGCGGTACGTGCCCTGGGGCCAACGCTCGCCGGGCTGCCACGCCCGTCGTCGCGGGCCCCCGCCGCGCAAGACCGGCAGTCGTCCGGAGCGGGCCAGCCGAGACTGTCGGGTCATCCGCCGACCGCCGCCGTCGCCTGCTCCGACACGACACCTGGACGCTGTAGCCGCACCATCTCGACGCGCTCGACACCGCCCCCGACGAGCGGCACCGGGCATCGGTCGTCGCCGTCCTCGTCTAGGTGCATCGGTTCCACCAAATCGAGCAGCTCAGCCACGTCAAGGTCCCACGCCTCAGCGATGGTGCGGACCACGATGCCGACCGAACCGAAATTGCCGGTGTCGTACCACCAACTGCGAGCATTCCACTTCAGTCCCTGCGTCTCCGTGTCAGCGAAGCGTTCGTCCTTGGGCCGCGGCAGCACCTCTTCCGGGTACATCCATTCGGAGTAGAAGCTGACGACGAGGCAATCCTCGGGGAACCGTAGTTCGCCGCCACTGTAGGAGATGAACCACGGCGTGTCGTCTGGCCGGTAGTGCACGTAGAATCGATCATCGACCAAGAGAACGCAGCTCCGGCCGCCCAGCCAACGACGCAGGGCCGCCACGTCGAGCGCTCTGCCGTTCGACAGCGCACACGGCAGTTGCGGTGCCACAGCCCCAAGTGCCCTGCCCAGGTCTCCGATTATCTGCCGCTGCGCCGATCCCATGCGCGAGCTGCGGCTGACCCGATCGGCCTGCGACTCCGCCCATCGGGTGAGCTGGTCGGGGTTGGCGTCCGGAAATGATCGAAGGCGGTCCGCGGTGAGGGGACTGCCGACGAAGACGCCCATCGTCTCCCGGAGAATGTCGGACTTTAGGCCGCCCACATAGATGTGCGACTGGCAGCCTCCCCACCATCCCGCTCCGCTGGTCCCCTCCCACACCGACGTCATCATCGCCCTGCCGATTACACGCCCCTGCTCGTCATGGATCTCCTCGGCCCGTTCAAGGAAGCGTTGACGGTAGACCTCGAGGCCCAGCCGGTGCCCATAGGTGTCGTCGGGTCGGTGATAGACGCGCTCGAACAGTTCCGAGTCCGAGATTGCCACCCAGTCGTTCGCGTTGACCAGGCGAATCGGCACCGGGTCGTCGGGGCCCTGCACGTCGATGTGCACGCGAGCCAAAGCGCACATCGGCAGCACCATCGCGTGCAGGTACTCGGTGTGGGTGAGTCGCCGGCTCGAGTTGCGGAACAGGCCGTTGCTGGAACGCGGGTCCACTCTGAGGCGGGCTCGTATGACGGTTCCCGGCTGGCGGAGCCATTCGGAACGCTCGGCGGCACGCAGCAGCGGTCGAACCGACACACCGTTGGCGAACTCCAGCACGTAGGTGTCGCGCGCGGCTTCTTCCAGCGCCAGGCTACGGACAGTCACCTCATCGGCGACCATGAAGATCGAGAAGAAGCCGATACCGAAGCGACCGGTGGGCTGGAATCCGCTTAGTTCCGGGTACTCGGTCAAGGTGTCGGCGGATCGCCATCGGGAGAAACCAAAGTCGGTCAGCGCCGACACCATCGTGTCCGGCTGCATACCGATTCCCTGGTCGGCGACCGTTAGCCACCAGGAACCGCCCTCCATGGTGAGCATGATCGTGACGGTGCCCGGCGGCGCGCCTTCCCGGGCGGAGCGAGCCAGCGTCGCGTCGGAGGCGTTGGCGACTAACTCCCGCAAGGCCACATCCGGCCGCTTCCCGTACAGCTTCTCGCCGCCGAGATTGCCCACAACCTTGTCGACGTCGGTGACCCTGATCCGCGCGTCGATGGGACGCCACCGGTCGGTCTGTAGGTAGCCGGCGAGACGATCGGGAGCGTCGGCACCAGCGACCGAGCGGGCACGGAAGCGTGGGCGCTTCAGGTCGGCGCAGAGTGCGTCGACACGACGCAACTCGCCGTCGATCATCTGGATCGTCTCGTAGGCCAGCCACCAGGCAGGTGCCTCAACACCGGCGAACCGTCGCGTCGAGGTGTAAACGAGACGGTCGTCGTCAAGCTGGGGACGGGTCAGTCGCTCCTGGAAAACCCAGTGGTCCTCAGCGACGCCGCTCGGACGTCGAAACGCGTGCACGTAGCTCGGCGCACGTCGGTTGTCTATGTGCGCGGCATCGGCCAGACGCAGGATGCAGGCGATCTTGAGCGGGTCCACGGTCCAAGCTGGCGGGTGGTCAGGGCGGGAGCCCTGCACCCGGTCCAGTTCGCGCAGTCGGCCCACGTCCCACCAGTGACTCTCGGCGATCTCGCCGATCATGCTGCCGTAGTCGAGTCGGAGACTGAGATCGGCCAGGAGGTAGTTGTCGCTGCCGTCCGGTCCGGTGAAGGGCGTTCGCAGTAGTTGCTGGGCTTGTTCGGCATGACGCCGCCGCAGCAGCTCCACGAGCGCCTGCTTCTGCGCGACCGCAGCCGCCGCCGCCGGATCCGCAGCCGGTTCCAGGTTCTGCAGCCGCTCGGTCGCGATGACCAGGAGCCCTGGATAGGCAGGATCGGCGATCACCTGGTCCACGCCGCCGGGATAGGCGCACAGCCCCATCCCGAGGTCATGCATCAGGAAGGCGCCACCGAGAACGAACGCTTCGGCGGGATTAAGCGGAAAGTCGTCGCCGCAGACGATAGACGCGGTGTCCCACAGGGCGTCGATGTGGGAGATGGAGTGGTCGGTGAACATCGGCATCGAAAGCACGATCTCGTTGGCAAGCGGAGCCACCACCGACCGGAACTGTTGATACGCGGCCCGCAACGCCGCCCGCTGTGCTGCCCAACAGTCCCCGGGAACCTCACCGAGCGTTCGACGCCACAGCGGCGATTGCTCGTAGGACACCTGATCCGAGGAGTTGATCATAAGGGAAGCTCCCTCGAAAACCACGTGGGCTGACGGCCGCATCAGATCCTCGGCATCGCGTACCGAAGAGGAGGAGCAACTGGCCCGTGCTTCGCCGGCCTACCAATGCGCGACAACCGACACGATGGCGCCTCCTCCAGATCACCTCGTTCCGCACCCGATGCGGTTGGGCGGTCAAGGCGTCCCAGAACCTCGGATAGCCGAGATCCCGGACAGTTGGACCGCTCGGACCACCGGATCGTACTGACGTACATGATCCGGATCACGATTCGAGTCGGGAATCGGACGCCTCGTGCTGCGCCGGCCGGTGTGGCCGACACGCCCGGCGTGGTCACCGGTGACTCCAGGGTCGACGTCCTAACCGTCGGCGTCCGGAAAGTTCTGTTAAGGAAATCCGGGAGGCGGTGTCGGATCGGGGCAGTGGTGTTCGTAGCAGGGGTGAGGCCACGAGGGGCGGCCCAAGGGAAGGGAACCGGGGCTCATGAAGCTGACGACCATGACTCAGGTCACCGTCGATGGAGTGATGCAGGGAAACGGCCACGCGTCGGATGAGGACCGCAGGAACGGATTCGAGCGCGGCGGATGGGCCCGGGGGAAGGGTGACAACGAGACCCACGCGTTCATCAACCAGACCTACCAGCGCGCCGACGCGTTCCTGTTCGGCCGGCGGACCTACGAGCTGTTCGCCGGCTCGTGGGGGTCCTTGAGGGTCCAGGATGTCCCTGGCTGGGAGCCCGTCATGCGGGCTTTGAACACACAGCCCAAGTACGTGGCGTCGACAACACTCGCCGATCCGGCGTGGTCGGGCACCACCGTCCTGTCCGGAGACGTCGCGGCCGCCGTCAGAGAGCTGAAGGCTAAGTCGGGGGGTGAACTGCAGGTGCACGGCAGTGGCGCGCTGACCCGGTGGCTGCTGGAGAACGATCTGGTCGACGAGATGACTCTGATCGTGGTTCCGGTGGTTCTCGGTCAGGGCGCGCGATTGTTCCCGGAGACCGGCCCGGATCTTGCGCTCGACCTGGTCGAGTCGCGCGTCGACTCGAAGGGCGTGACGATCCAGGTCTTCCGGCCGGCCGGGCGCCCGCAGTATGCGCCGACTGAGGCACCTGACCGCTCCACCACCCGGTCTTGACACCACAGGAGGTGATCTTCAGATGCAGTACCTGATTTCCGTGATCTTCAACGACACCGATGGTCTCGCCACCCCGGACGAGGACGCTGCGATCGACGTGTTCAATGACCGGCTCCAGGCCGAGGGCCACTGGGTCTTCGCCGGCGGCCTCGCCTCGCCCGGTACGGCCACCGTTATCGACAACCGGGGCGGGGAGGCGCTGGTCACCGACGGGCCCTTTCTGGAGTCCAAGGAGTACCTCGCCGGCTTCTGGATCATCGAGGCCCCCGACCTCGACGTGGCGCTCAAGCTCGCCGCCGAGGGATCGAAGGCCTGCAATCGGAAGGTCGAGGTGCGGCCGTTCCTGTGAACAGGGTCGACGTCCGCGAGGCGGTCACCCGGGCCCACCACGAGGAGTGGGCCCGGATGGTCGCCGCCCTGACCAGGCATTTCGGTGACCTCGACATCGCCGAGGAGGCGGCCGCCGAGGCGTTCGCGACCGCCGTCGAGCGGTGGCCGGCCGACGGCGTGCCCCCCAACCCCGGCGCCTGGCTGACCACCACCGCCAACCGCAAGGCCATCGACCGGATCCGGCGCGAGAACAAGCGCGACGACAAGCACAAGGAGGCTCAGATGGTGTACGACGACGACCCGCCCGAGCCTCTCGGCGCCATCGACGACGACAGGCTCAGGCTGATCTTCACCTGCTGTCACCCGGCACTGGCGATGGAAGCCCGCCTGGCGCTGACGCTGCGCATGGTCGGCGGTCTGACCGTGCCCGAGATCGCCCGCGCCTTCCTGGTGGCCGAGAGTGCCATGGGGCAGCGGATCACCCGCGCGAAGGCCAAGATCAAAGCGGCTGGCATCCCCTATCGCGTGCCGTCCGCCGAGGATCTCCCGGCACGCGTCTCCGGCGTACTCGCCGTCCTCTTTCTCGTGTTCAACGAGGGCTACCTGGCGACCGGCCCCGACACCGATCCGGTGCGCCACGACCTGACCGCCGAGGCGATCCGGCTCACCCGCCTGATCCGTGCCCTCCTGCCGAGCGACGGTGAGGTGGCCGGGCTGCTGGCGCTGATGCTGCTCATCGAGGCCCGCCGCGCCGCCCGGGTCTCGGCCAGCGGCGAACTGGTCGCCCTCGACGAGCAGGACCGTGGGGCCTGGGACGCGGCGCTGATCGCCGAGGGCCACCGGCTGGTGCGCGAGCGCCTCGCCGCTGCCGCCGCCGGGGTGGCTCCGGGTCGCTACCAGATTCTCGCGGCGATCAACGCCGTGCACACCTCCGCCCGCGACATGCGCGACACCGACTGGTCGCAGGTCCTCGCCCTCTACGACCAACTCGTTTGCCTCGACCCCTCCCCGGTCATCGCCCTCAACCGGGCCATCGCAGTCGCCGAGCTCGACGGCCCGGAGGTGGCACTCGCGGCCATCGACCGCCTTGAGTGCAGATTGGCCGGCTACCACGCCTACCACGCCACCCGCGCCGACCTGCTGCGCCGGCTGGGCCGCAGCCAGGAGTCCCGCGCGGCCTACGACAAAGCCATCGGCCTGGCGGGCAACACCGCCGAGACCGCCTACCTGACACGCCGCCGCGACCAACTGCGGTAACGCCCACGGATCCCGATCGAAACCCCGCGCACAGCGCCCGTCGCCCGGGACGCCAGCGGCGTCCTCTGGCACTACGCCGGCCTCGGCAACGGCTCCTTCGCCACCCGGGTCAAGGCGGCACCGGCTGGAACATGTACAAGATCATCGTCTGAACCTCTCCCGTCGACCGCTCCCGGACGCCCGTACGGCAACCGGGGGTGGTCCTCGTTCCGGGCCTCGCCTGGGTCGGGCCTGAGCGACGACGGACAACGCCGTTCCCGCCTGGCAGGCGCTGGGGCGTAGGGCCCGAGGACGCCGCCGGCCCGCCTTGACGGGCCGGCGGCGTCCTCGACGGTTGGTCAGCGGACGAAGGTCACGTCGGGGTGCCTCGGCGACGGGCGGTCGAGCAGCGCCTGGGGTCGCTGGCGGAGGTGCTGGTCGAAGAAGGCGGTGAGGTAGGCGCGTTGGGAGGTGACGATCCGGCCCGGGTCGACGGTGCCGATCAGGCCGGCGACGAGTCCCTCCGGCAGCGGGAACGCCGCGTCGAGCTGCGGCAGCAGCACCTGGTGGTCGGTGAAGGTGAAGTGCTGGCCCTCGGGGACGTACAGGTCGAGCTTCCAGCCGGTCGAGTTCGCCCAGAACGACCGCCAGTCCGGGGCGTCCAGGTGGGTGTACGGCCTGCCGCCGACGAGACCGGCGCCCATCAGCAGGAACGGGCGGTCCAGCCCGCGCTCGGCCACGTCGCCGAGGTCGTCCCTGCCGTACGCCATGCTGCCGTCCAGGTCCGCTCCCGCGTCCAACCGCCGGTCGGCGAGCATCGCCTCGGCGGTGGTGAAGCCACCGGCCGAGTGGCCGAACATGCCGGCGCGGGACAGGTCCAGCGCGGTGCCGAGGCCGCGCGGAAGCGGGCGCTTGCCGGCGTCGGGGTTGCCGCCGGCGGCGAGGACGGCGAGCTGGTCGAGGACGAACCGGGTGTCCTGGATCCGGGTGCGGACCTGTGCGCGCATGAGGTCGGCGGGTTCCAGGTCGGGTAGGCGCTGCGTCTCCACGCGTCCGCCGGGGAACTCGACGACCGGCGCCTCGTACGTGTGGTCGACCGTCACCACGACGTAGCCCCGGCTGGCCAGTTCCTCGACGAGGACCGTGCCCTCCGCGCGGGGCCGCTCGCCGCCGGGCGAGTACACGACCACCGGGAATCCTCCGCGCTTGGCGCGGGCGGGCGCGCCGGCCCGGGCATGGGTGGTGATGCCCGCCCAGTCGACCTGCCCGGCGGGGATGCCGAGCATGCCGGCGAGATTCTCGCCGTACCGCTGCGCGGCCAGCGGCGGCAGGTACGGCGCGAGTGGTTCGCCGCCCGCCGGGCGAGCCGGATAAAAGACGGTGACCATGAGTTCTCGCGGTTTGGTGGCCACCCACGGATCGGGCCGGCCGTGGTCGACCAGATGCAGTTCGGTGGCGGCGACGGGGTGCGGGCCGGTCGGTGCGGGGAGACGCAACCGCAGCGGCGCGCTCGTGGCCGGCGGCGGGGCCGAGCCTGGTCCCGGGTCCGGTGAGGCCAGGGCGAGAGCCGTCGGCGCGGTCGACACCATCGCCGCCGACACCGCGACCGCGGCGCCGCCCAACAGCCGTCGTCGAGAAATCGTTCGCATGCGGCAAGGCTCGCCCGGGGCGCTCGCCGACGGCATCTGCCGAAAGTGACCATGTCGCCCCTGAGAAATCTCAGGGACGGCGTGCCTCGGGCCGAGAGACACCACAGTGGGCGGCGGTCGGGCCGGTCACGGGCCACCGTCCCGGCCCCGCGCTTTTCGACGACGGGCGCACCCCGGTCCTGACTTTCGTCAGGGCCGGCCGATGCCGATCGGCGGCTGTGCCCCGCCCGGCCGATTCCTAGCGTCGACGCCGAGATGGCACCTTCACCGGGAGAACAATGATCACATTACGCGGATTGACGAAACGCTTCGGCGCGACGACAGCCGTCGACAACCTGACCCTGGACCTCGCCCCGGGCCGGGTCACCGGTTTCCTCGGCCCGAACGGGGCCGGGAAGTCCACCACGATGCGCATGATCGTCGGTCTGGACCGGCCCACCACCGGCGAGGCGCTCATCGGCGGCCGGCGGTACGCGACCATGCGGCACCCGCTGCGCGAGGTCGGTGCGCTGCTCGACGCCAAGGCGGTGCACCCGGGGCGGAGCGCACGCAACCACCTGCTGGCGATGGCCCGCAGCAACGGCATCCCCACCCGACGCGTGGACGAGGTGCTCGCCACGGTGGGCCTGACCACCGTCGCCGGCAAGCGGGCCGGCACCTACTCCCTCGGCATGGGCCAGCGCCTCGGCATCGCCGGCGCCCTGCTCGGCGACCCCGGGGTGCTGATGTTCGACGAGCCGGTCAACGGACTCGACCCGGACGGGGTGCGCTGGGTCCGCCAGCTCATGCGGTCCCTGGCCGCCGAGGGACGGACCGTCTTCGTCTCCAGCCACCTGATGAGCGAGATGCAGCTCACCGCCGACCAACTCGTGGTGGTCGGCAAGGGCCGGCTCCTCGCCGACGCCCCGATCGCCGAGGTCATCGGGGGCAGTTCGTCGACGGCGGTGCTGGTGCGCAGCCCACAACCGGCCGGCCTGGCCGAGCTGCGGCGCCGGCTCGTCGCGGCGGGCGTCGCGGTCGAGCAGGAGGCGGACGGCACGCTCGTCGTCGCCGGAGCCGGCGTCGAGCAGGTCGGCGACCTGGCGTACGAGATCGGCGTACGCCTGCACGAGTTGAGCGTGCGCGAGGCGTCACTGGAGGAGGCGTACATGGAACTGACCGCCGACGACGTCGAGTACGGCGCGCTGGCGACCACCCGATCGGGGGCGCGGAGATGACGACGGCCGAGACAACCCTGCCCGCCGCCGACCGGTCGACCCGGCGCGGCGACCCGACCGGCGGCGGCCTGACCGGTGCTGTCACCAGCGAGTGGACCAAGCTCTGGTCGGTGCGCTCGGTCTGGTGGAACCTGCTCGCCAGCGCCCTGCTGATGGCGGCGGCGGCCGGGCAGGAGGCCATCTACGTGGTCAACGAGAACACCAACTCCGACCCCGCCGATAACCCGGGGGTGGTCGGTGTCGGTACCGTCGCGATCAGCTCCGTCCTTCTGGCACAGTTCACGGTGCTCGCGCTGGCGATGCTGGTGATCACCGCCGAGTACGCGACCGGCACGATCCGAAGCACGCTGCAGTGGACCCCGTCACGGGGCCGACTGCTGCTGGCCAAGACCGCCGTGGTCGCCGTGGTCACGTTCGTGGTGGGCGCACTGCTCGGGGCGCTGGGCTCCGTCGTCGCCGACCCGGTGCTCGGTGAGTGGGGCCGGTTCCGGGCGGCGGAAACCGTCGGCGACGTGCTGGCGGTGGCCGCGTACCTGTCCCTGATCAGCGTCTTCACCCTCGGGCTCGGGACGGTGCTGCGCAGCGCGGTCGGCACGCTGACCACCGTGTTCATGATCCTCATGGTGGTGCCGATCTCGCTCGGCGCCCTCGACATCGAGTTCGTCAACCGGCTCGTCGACGGGCTGCCGGGGGTGGCCGGATCCCACTTCATGAGCGGCGACACCGACCCGTACCCGCCGGCGGCCGGCCTCGCCCTGCTCGCCGCGTGGGCCCTCGCGGCGATGCTCGCCGGTTACGCGGTGCTGCGGTCCCGGGACGCCTGATCCGGGGCGGGGTGGCGGCGCTGGAGCCTCGGGACGTCTGAGCCGGGGCAGGGTGGCGGCGGTCCGAGGCGGACCGCCGTCACCCGGCGTCGTCGGCCAGCAGGACCGGGATCACCGCATCCTTCAGGGTCGGGCACGGACGGCATCCGGCCCGCGCGGGAACGCGTCGCGTGACTGACGAGCCCGGCGGCCAAGCCAGGTCGTCGCCGGCCGCCGGCCGCCGTCAGTCGGACATCCGGTCCTTGGTCAGCAGCCGGCCCTCGGCGAAGCAGAGCCGGTAGGCGGCCTGGCCGAGGGGGAAGTTGCCGTCGGTGTAGAACTCGCAGGAGGCGCCCGGGGGCAGCGGCCAGTCCGTCGGGTCCGGCCGTTCGACGACCTGACGCTCCGGCAGCAGGCCCCGCAGTTCGGTGCGGTGCTGACCGATCCGCATCCGGTCGAAGTCCGCCGGTTCGAGGACCGCGTCGAAGGTGGCGAACGGGTAGTAGGCCAGTGACAGCACGCCGGCGGCCACCACCGGGGCGGCCACGGCCACCACGAGGCTGCGCCGCACCCGCCGCCGCGCCTCACGCAACCGGGTCGCCGACGCCGGGCGGACCGGGCGTACGCCCTCGTCGGCGTCGACCGACACGGCGCCGGCGGCGTGGGGCAGGCGGGCGGTGACCTCGAAACCGCCGCCTCGTGGCCCGACGCTCAGCGCGCCGCCGGCCAGCCGTACCCGCTCCCGCAGGCCCAGCAGGCCGGAACCCGTCGAGGTCACACCGGGCGGCAGACCGCCCGGCGGGGGCTCGTTGACCACGCTCACCACCGTCTGCTCGGCCGAGCGGGTCAACAGGACGGTCACGGCGGCGCCCGGCGCGTGCCGGGTGGCGTTGGTCAGCGCCTCCTGGACCACCCGGTGCACCGCCCGCTCGACCATCGGCGGTGCCGGCGCCTCGGACCCCTCCCACCTGAGCCGGACCGTCATCCCGGCGTCGCGGGCCCGCCCCACCAGGTCGGCGACGCCCTCGGCGGCCGGCCGGGTCGGAGCCGGCGCGCCGTCCTCCCGGAGCACGCCGATGATCTGGGCGAGCTGCTCGGTCGCGGCGGTGACGCTGGCACGCAGCTCCCCCGCCGCCCGCCGGTGCCGCTCGTCGAGATCGGTTGCCACCTCCAGCCCGCCTGCCTTCAACGCGATCAGGGCCAGGTCGTGGCCCAGGGAGTCGTGCATGTCCTGGGCGATACGGGCCCGCTCCCGCATCCGGACCCGCTCGGCGGCGGCGCGCTGCTGCCGTTCGAGCAGATCGGCGTGTTCCCAGCCGGCGTGGACGAGCGCCCGCTGCTGGCGGCGGTGGCGGCCGACCAGCCAGGGGAACACCCCGACGAAGAGCAGGGTGGTGGTGAGGAAGAACCAGGTGGTCACGCCCGAGCCGAGGACGCCGACCGTCAGCGCGGTCCCGCCCGCCGCGATCACGGCGAACGTGTACGCGGCCGGGCGGGCCCGGGGCATCCGCAGGCCCACCAGGTAGCTCATCACCGGGACGGCGAACACGAAGTTGCCCTCGAACGCGGTCGGCACCACGACGATCAGCAGGGAGACCGCCGGGTGGTGCCGGCTGACCGCCACCGCGAGGGCCATCAGCAGGAGGGAGCCCGCCAGCCGCCAGCCGGCGTACGGGCCGGTCGGGGCGACGACCAGGTCCCAGCCGATCGGCACCGACAGGACCGCCCAGAGCGACACGTCGGACAGGACCTTCACCCACGACCCGGCCCACCCGCCGAAGGGCGGCCCGCCGGACCGGAGAAAGGGCAGCCACCGCCGCCGACCGCCGCGCCACCAACCTGCCACGCGGCCCAGGCTACAAAGCCCACCACCTGCGTCGTCACCCACGAAAGTCAGGTCGTCGGCACGACGGCCCAGGCGGCCCCGACCATCTCACCCGGCGGTGGGGAGCGTCGGAGCGACCACCGACAGCTCCAGGGTGGCGGGCAGCGGCGCGACGCCCGGCCCGCCGGCGCGTATCCAGTCGGTGATGTCGTCGACCACGGAGTCGTGCAGGACGAGGCCGAACCAGACCGGCCGCGCGCCGGCCCGTCGCGCCGACGGCGCGGGGTGGACGACGACCAGGTTGGACTGCGCGCAGAGGTCGAGGCAGGCGCTGACGCGTACCCGGTGCGGCGCCGGCACCGCGGCCCGCAGTCGCCGCAGCTGCGCGTCGTGGTCGACGGCGGGGTGTTTGCGGGTGCTGCCACAGCAGCAGTCGCGGCACACGGTGACCAGACAGCCCGGTGCGACGGTCATGTCCGACTCCTTGGTCCCGGTCGAGTCCGGCGGCACGTGCCGGGTCACGACGCGGGCGGGTGGTAGGTGATGGTGGTCCGCCCGGTGACCGGGTGCGTCGCCACGTCGGCCTGGACGCCGTAGACGTCGGCGAGCAGCCCGGGAGTGAGGACCTCGGCGGGCGGGCCGGCGGTGACGACCCGGCCGGCGGCCAGGACGACCACCGTGTCGCAGAACATGGCGGCGAGGTTGAGGTCGTGCAGCGCGGCGAGGGTGGTGACCCCGGCGCGGCGGACCAGGTGCAGCAGTTGCAACTGGTGGCCGATGTCGAGGTGGTTGGTGGGCTCGTCGAGCAGCAGCAGGTGCGGTTGCTGGGCGAGCGCGCGGGCCAGCTGGACCCGCTGCCGTTCGCCGCCGGAGAGGGTGTGCCAGCGGCGGTCGGCGTACCCGTCGAGGTCCACCCGGGCCAGCGCGTCGGCCGCGGCGGCACGGTCGGCGTCGCTGTCCGACCATCGCGAGCGGCGGTGCGGGGTACGGCCGAGCAGCACCACCTCCTCGACGGTGAGGTCCAGGTCGGTGTCGGCGTGCTGGGCGAGCAGCGCGGCGCGGCGGGCCAGCGCCGCGCGGGGCAGGGTGGCGACGTCGTCGCCGCCGACGGTGACCCGCCCGCTGTCGGGCGCGGCGAGCCGGGCGACGATCCGTAGCAGGGTGGTCTTGCCGCAGCCGTTGGGGCCGAGCAGCCCGACGAGGCTGCCCGCCGGCACGGCGCAGGTGACGTCGTCGAGGATCCGCCGGGCCGCGACGGCCCAGGACACGCCGGTGACGGTGAGCATCAGTCGCCCGCCTTCCGGCGCCCGGCCCACCGTCCCCGGAGTCGCCGCGACTCTGCCGGCCGCGCCCGGTGCAGCAGGACCACGAAGGCGGGCACCCCGAGCAGCGCCGTCAGCACGCCCACCGGCAGTTCCCGGGGCGCGAACAGGGTCCGCGCGGCGGTGTCCACCCAGACCATGAAGATCGCGCCGGCGAGGACGACGACGGGCAGCAGCCGCCGGTGGTCCGCGCCGGTGAGGAACCGGGCGGCGTGCGGCAGGATCAGCCCGACGAAACCCACCGCGCCGCTGACGGCGACCAGCGCCGCGGTGAGCAGCGCGGTGGCGACCAGCAGCAGCCACCGGACCCGGGCGACGGGCACGCCGAGGGTCTCGGCGGCGTCCTCGCCGAAGGCGAAGGCGTTGAGCGTGCGGGCGTACGCCGCCACGAGGGCGAGCACGGCGGCCAGCACCGGCACCACCCAGGCCAGGGCGGCCCAGTCGACGCGCGCCAGCGATCCGGAGAGCCAGAAGGTGATGCTCTGCGTGGCGTGCGGGTCGGCGACCCAGACGATGACGAACGACGTCGCCGCCCCGCACAGCTGCGCGACGGCGACCCCGGCCAGCACCACCCGGGTGGGCGCCAGCGCGGCCCGCCGGCCGGCCACCGCCGCCACGACGGCGAACGCGGCCAGCGCGCCGGTGAAGGCGCCCCCGGTGAGCGCCGCGACCCCGCCGCCGACGCCGAGGACGAGCACCGCGACCGCGCCGAGCGACGCCCCGGAGGAGACCCCGAGCAGGTACGGGTCGGCCAGCGGGTTGCGGGTGACGGTCTGCGTCACCGCCCCGACGGCCGCCAGCCCGGCGCCCACCACCGCGGCGCCGAGCACCCGGGGCAGGCGCAGCCGCCAGACGATGTGCTCGCGCAGCAGCGGCACGTCGGCGTGGGCCAGGCCCAGGCGGTCGGCCACGACGGCCCAGACCGTCGACACGGGGATGTCGGCAGGCCCGACGGTGACGGCCGCCCCGATCGACACGACCAGACCCGCCAGCAACGTGACCAGCAGCGCGACCGTGCCGGCGGGACGGATGGGCCGGCCGCGCCGGACCCCGGGGGCGGTGGCGCCGGGATCCGCGCCGGCCCGACCGCGCACGGCGAGACGGCGCGCCACGGCGAGACGCCGGGCCACGGCGGTACGGCGCGCCACGGCGGTCAGCGGCCCGCTCCGTCGGGAAGCCGCGCCATCCCCGCGGCTAGCGCCTCGACGCCGAGCACCGCCCGCACCCCGGCGGTGGTGGACGAGAACGGGATGACGACGAACCGCTGCCCGGCCACCGCGGGCAGGTCCTTGAGGGTGGGGTGCCGGGCCAGGAACGCCTTCTTCGCGGCGGCCGGGTCCCAGGTCGCGTCGACAAGCACGATCGCGTCGGGGTCGCGCGCGACGGCGCTCTCCCAACTGGTGTCGGCCCAGCCGCCGGTGAGGTCGCCGAAGGCGTTGCCGACCCCGACCGCCGACATGATCATGTTGGGGCTGCCGCAGCAGGCGCCCACGCTCGGGGCTTCGGTGCCGGCGTCCCACCAGAGCACGGAGACGTCCCGCGTGCCGTCGAGCCTGGCGGCAGCGGCAGCGATCCGGGCACGGTGGTCGGCGATGAGCCTCTCGGCCCGCGCCGGCACCCCGAAGACGGCCGCGACGTCCCGGATCTCGGCGAACACGTCCTCGACGGTGAGCTTCCCGGGCCGGTGCGGCTTCGGGCACCCGGCGGGTGAGAGGTAGGTGCCGATGCCGAGCCCCGCCAGGGCGGCCCGGTCACCGACGCCCTCGTCGCCGAAGGCACTGTGGAACGAGGCGTAGACGAAGTCCGGCGCCGCCTCCAGGAGTTTCTCCTTCGCCGGGTACTTCCCGGACAGCACGGGCACCGAGGCGTACGCGGCGGCGTGCTCCGGCAGGATCGCGTCGTCCAGGTAGGCCGTGCCGGCCATGCGGTCGGCCAGGCCGAGCGCCAGCATGATCTCGGTGGCGGGCTGGTTCAGGGTGACCGCCCGCTGGGGCGGGGCGGCGACGGTGACCGGCGTGCCGCAGTTGGTCAGGGTGGCCGGCGCGCCGGGGGACGCCGGGGCGGGGTCGTCGTCCGTGGCGCAGGCGCCGAGCAGGACGAGGAGGACGGACAGGGGCGCGGCTACGCGCCGGGACAGGGTGGACCGCACAGCGCGCACGCGCATCGGGACCGCCTTCCAGCACCTCGTGGACGGGTCATCGCAGTGCCGTGGCCGGTCTCCTGGCTGACGGGAGGTGCGTCCGTGGCCGGCCTTCCCAGGCGTGCGACACGCCCAGTGACCTCTGACGACGAGGGCCGCGGACTTCCCGATCACAGTGGCGAGGGCCGCACCGGTCTTCCACCGGCTTCCCGAACACCACGGCAGCGTCACCCTAGCCTGCACCCGGCCCCGAATGCCACGGTGACGAATGCCATGGAGCGGCCTTACTCGCCACTGTGGACGGTGCGGCGCGCGGGCGGTTCACGCTCCCGGCGGGGGCGGGAGGTCGACGACCCGGGTCGCCCAGCGGGCCATCAGAGCCGGGTCGTGGGTGATCAGCAGGACCCCGGCGCCGCGCTGTCGCTGGTAGTCGGTGATGACGGCGGCGAGGTGGGCCTGGGTGGAGGCGTCGAGCATGGCGGTGGCCTCGTCGCAGAGCAGGTAGGCCGGCCGGTGCACGAGCGCCCGGGCGAGGCAGGCCCGTTGCAACTGCCCGTCGCTGACCGCGTGCGGGCGGCGGGCGAGCAGGTCCGTGGTGAGGCCGACAAGGTCGGCCAGCTCGGCCGCGCGGGCCCTGGCCTGCTCGGCCGGTACGCCGGTCGCGCGGAGCGGTTCGGCGACGATGTCCGCGAGGCTGAGCCGCGGGTCGGTGGCGGCGCGTGGGCTCTGGAACAGGATCGCGACGCGGGTACGGACGGCCGCCGGCAGCCGGTGGCGGACTCCGGCGACCCGGTGGCCGTCGAGGGTGACGTGCCCGGCGTCGGGGGCGTGCAGCAGGGCGAGTACCCGGGCCAGGGTGGATTTGCCGCTGCCCGAGGGCCCGTGCAGCCCGACCGTCTCGCCGGGGGCGACGTGCAGGTCGACGCGGTCGAGGACGCGCTGCCGACCGTAGGCGACGGTGACCTGGTGGGCGGCGAGCGCGGTGGCGGTCGCCTCCGGTCCGAGGTGTTGACGGGTGGCCGTGGTCGTGGTCATGCCGGCGCTCCGACGGGCAGCGGGTGGTGGCAGGCGACCTGGCCGGAGCCGTCCACGACCGGGGTGGGCGGCGTGCGGCAGGTGTCGGTGGCGCGGTCGCAGCGCGGGGCGAAGGCGCAGCCGGCGGGCAGGTCGGTGAGCATCGGCGGGTGGCCGGGCACGGGGCGGAACGCCCGCTCTGGCAGGGCGTCGAGCAGGCCGGCGGTGTAGGGGTGGGCGGGCGCGGCGAACAGCGCCTCGGTGGGCCGGCGCTCGACGACCCGGCTGGCGTACATGACGGCGACGGTGTCGGCGACACGGCGGGCGGCGGTCAGGTCGTGGGTGATGAGCAGGACGGCGTTGCCGGCGTCGCAGCGGTGGCGCAACAGGTCGAGGGTGTGGTCGACCAGGGGCCGGTCGAGGCCCGTGGTGGGTTCGTCGGCGAGCAGCAGCGGCGGGTCGGGGGCGAGCGCGAGGGCGGTGGCCAGGCGTTGCGCCATGCCGCCGGACAGCTCGTGGGGGTAGCGGTCGAGGTCGGCGGGGTCGAGCCCGACGTCGGCGGCGACCCGCTCGGCCACCGAGGGCGCGTCGCGGCGGACGTGCCCGTGGGCGCGCAGGGTCTCCGCCAGCAGCCGCCGGCCGGTGCGTACGGGGGTCAGCGCGGTGGCGGGGCTCTGCGGCACCAGCCCGACCGCGCGGCCGCGTACGGCGCGGGCGAGGTGGCGCTCGGTGCAGCCGATCAGGTCGACCTGGTCCCCGCCGGGCGGGCGCAGCCGGGCGTGGCCCGAGACGGTGGCGTTGCCGGGGAGCAGGCCGAGCAGGGCGTGGGCGAGCACGGACTTGCCGCAGCCGGACTCCCCCACCACGGCCACCAGTTCGCCGGGGTGGACGGTCAGGCGCAGGTCGGTGACGGCCCGCACCACGGCGTCGCGGAGCTGGAAGCGGACGGTCAGCCCGTCGACCTCCAGCAGGGCGGGACGAGGACCGGTGGCGGCGGTGCCGGCCGTGCCGGGCGTGGCGTCGCCGGTGGCGGCGGTGCCGGCCGTGACGGTGCGGGGCTCGCGGCTGGTGGTCAAAGGTTCAGCTCCGCTCGTACGCGCGGGTCGAGGCGGTCGCGCCACCGGCCGGTGAGGGTGGCCAGGGCCAGCGTGACGACGACGAGGAGCAGGCCGGGGACGAGGCTGGCCCACCAGGCGCCGGTGAGCAGGGACCGCTGCCCGTCGTTGATCATGTTGCCGATGGAGGCCAGGTGCGGGGGCAGGCCGAGACCGAGGAAGGACAGCGCGGTCTCGTGCCAGACGGCGTGCGGCACCATCAGCGTGGTGGCCAGGGCCAGCCGGGGCGACACGTGCGGGAGCAGGTGCCGGGTGATCACCCGCGCGCGGCTGGCGCCGCCGGCGATCGCGGCGTCGACGAACGGCCGGGTGCGCAGGCTGAGCAGCTCGGAGCGGACGATGCGGGCGGTGGACAGCCAGTGCGTCAGCCCGATCGACACGATCACCGCGCCGAGGCTGGGGCGCAGCATCGCGACGATGAAGATGCCCAGCAGCAGGTGCGGCAGCGCCGCGATGGTGTCGACCACCCGCATCAGCGCCCGGTCGACCCAGCCGCCGAGGGTGCCGGCGACCGCCCCGACGAAGCCACCGATCACGGTCGCCACCAGCGCGGCGACCGCGCCGACGAGCAGGGAGACACGCAGGCCGTAGAGGCCGCGGTGGGCCACGTCGCGGCCCAGGTCGTCGGTGCCGGCCGGGTGCGCGGCCGAGGGCGCGAGCCGGGTACGCGCCAGGTCGACGGCGCTCTCGTCGAGCGGCCAGAGGACGGGGGCGAGCAGGCAGGCGGCGACCGCGCCGACGAGCACGGCCCAGGCGACGGCGGTACCGGCGCGGCCGGCACGCGGCTTCGGCCGCCGGACGCGGGCGGGGCGGGCGAGGTCAGTCATCGAGGCGTACCCGGGGATCGGCGGCGGAGTAGGCGAGGTCGGTGGCCAGGTTCGCGGCCAGCACCACGACGGTGGTGGCGAGGGTGGTCGCGGCCAGCAGCGGGAAGTCGCTGCCCAGCGCGCCCTGCACCGTCACCGCGCCGAGACCGGGCAGGGAGAACACGGTCTCGACCAGGACGGCGCCCCCGATCAGCTCCGGCAGGTGGGTGCCGACGAGGGTGAGGAACGGCAGCAGCGCGGTGCGCAGGGCGTGGCCGAACAGGACGGTGCGGCCGGGCAGGCCCCGGGCCCGGGCCGCGAGGACGTGGTCGTCGCGGAGGCTCTCGGCGACGGCGTCGCGGATGAACAGGACGAACCACGGCGCCTGGGCGACCGCCAGCACCGTCACCGGCAGGACCAGGTGCCGGGCCACGTCGGCGGGGTCGGTGGTGGTGGCGGTGACGTCGGTGAGCCCGCCCGCCGGCAGCCAGCCGAGGGTCAGGGCGAACAGGGCGATCGCGGCCAACCCGATCCAGAAGACCGGCATGGACTGCACCGCGTACGCGCCGGCGCGCAGCGCCCGGTCGAACCAGCCGCCGCGCCGGTACGCGGCCAGGGTGCCCAGCAGCAGGCTCGCCACGAGGACGAGGGCGAGGGCGGCGCCGACGAGCAGCAGGGTCCAGCCGGCGCGGGCGGCCAGCACGGAGGTGACGGGTTCGTGCCGGCTGGTCGACCAGCCCAGGTCACCCTGGAGCAGGTTGCCCACCCAGCGGAGGTACTGCACCGGCAGCGGGTCGTCGACCCCCCAGTTGGCGCGGATCTGCGCCAGGTTCTCCTCGCTGGTGGTGAACGCCGCCGCGCCCGCGTACTGGTGGGCGGGGTCGATCGGCGAGGCCGCGCCGAGGGCGAACATGCCGACGCTGGTGGCGGCGAGGATCGGCACGGCCACCAGCAGACGCCGGCGGACCACGGCACCGACTCCCGCCAGCCGTCGGCGGCGGGCGCGGGTGGCCGGTGCGGTCACTTCCTCGTCCAGGTGTGGATGTTCCACCAGAGGCTGTTGGCCACGTCGTGCTCGTGCGGCTCCACCCGCGGCGTCACCCCGGCGAGGCCGTCCTTCACCACGTAGGTGTGCTTGAGGTAGGTGAGGAACACCCACGGCAGGTCGGTGGCGAGCTGCTTCTGGAACGTGGCGTACGCGGCCTTGCGGGTGGCCGGGTCGGCGTTGTCGCGGGCGTCCTGCAACGCCTTGTCCACGACGGCGGACCGGTAGGAGCCGGGGTTGAAGAAGCCCTGGCCGGCGAAGTCGGAGCGGAACAGCTTGTAGGAGAGGAAGTCCGGGTCGTACGGGGTGCCGAAGCCCATGACCACCGCGTCGTGCTTCATCCGGGGGGTGATCGCGTCCCAGGTCAGGCCCTCCGGGGTGATCTCGATGCCGACCTTCTTCGCGTCGGCGGTCACCGCGAGGGCGAGTTCCTTGCGCAGGCTGTCGGTGGCCGGGTACATCAGCGCGAAGGCCGCCCGCCGGCCGTCCTTCGCGCGGATGCCGTCCGGGCCCGGCTTCCATCCGGCGGCGTCGAGGGCGGCGGTCGCGGCGGCCGGGTCGGCGGCGGGCTTGCCGACGATCGACGGCTCGGCGAACTCCGACGACGGCGGGACCGGCCCGAATGCCGGCTCACCCGCTCCGCCGAGCAGGCCGGTGACCATCGCCGCGCGGTCCGTCGCCGCGTTCAGCGCCCGCCGCACCGCCGGGTCGCCGGTGACCGGGTTGCCCATCGGCAGCACCACGCCCCGGTAGTCGGCGGTGGGCACCCGCTCCACCCGGTGGCCGGCCAGCCCGTCGAAACCGGCGGCGAGCTTCGGCGCCAGCTCCGCCGCGTCGAACTCGCCCGCCCGCATCCGCTGCGCGCGGACGTTGTCGTCGGGGACGAACGCGACCACGACGCCGGAATTGGCGGGCTTGCCGCCCCAGTACTTCTCGTTGGCCGCGAGCACGAGCCGGTCGCCCGGCGTCCACGACGTCACCCGGTACGGGCCGGTGCCCACCGGCCTGCGGTTGAACTCGGCCTTGTTGACGTCCTGCCCGGCCAGCGCCTTGGCCGGCACGATGCCCAGCGCCAGCCGCTGCGGGAACGGCGCGTAGGCGTACTTCAGGGAGAACACCACGGTCGACGGGTCCGGCGCCGTGACCGAGGCGAGCATGTCGAGGTCGGAGCGGAGCGTGGAGTCGACCTTCGGGTCCAGCACCGCCTGGTAGGTGAAGACCACGTCCTGGGCGGTCAGGGGGCTGCCGTCGTGGAACAGCACCCCGTCGCGCAGCTTCACGGTGACGGTCCTGCCGTCCGCCGACATGGCCGGCAACTCCCGCGCCAACGCCGGCACCAACTGGTTGCGCGCGTCGCGTTCGACCAGCCCGTCGAAGATCAGCGAGCCGCCGTCGACCCCGTAGTTGAGCACGGGGTTCAACGCCTCCGGCTCCCCCGCCGTCGCCACGACGAGGGTGTCGGCCGCGCCGGGGCCCGTCGACGTGCTCGTCGGGGACGAGCAGCCCGCCCCGGCCAGGACAGCGCCGACGGCCATCGCCGCCACCCGCACGGACACCGGCGTACCCATCAGATGCTCCCCGGTCTGTTCGTCGCACGACCCCGGCGTTCGCCACGCCGGGGTCCTGAGGTGGGCCGACCGTGACCGCGGCGTATGGCGTGCGGCTTGGCCGGCGGCGGGCCGGACCAGCGCCGCGCGGCGGGGGCGTCCCGCCGCGCGGTCAGATGATCTCCAGTGCCGCTGCCGCCAGCATTCCGCAATTGCCAAGAATGTGCAAGAAGGGATCCGGGGCCGCCCGGGAACGGCCCTCCGCCCGTGGCGGGGCACTCCTGGCATCCGCCGGGTCGCGGGTGGGCGCCCGCCGGTGGTTCAGGCGGTCGGCAGGGCCGTCACCCAGCTCTGCCAGGCGTGCTCGGCGCGGGCCGGATCCTGGTCGGTTGCGAAGACATGGTGGCCGAGGACCGGGGCGTCTCCGCGCTCGGCGCCGGAAAGCCGCAGCCAGCCGGCCAGGGTGGGCGGGCGCGCGTCAGGAACCGCTCGGCGGGCAGAGGAGCCGGTCCAGCAGGGGCAGCCGGAGGACGTCCAGACAGAGGTCGACCGCGGCGGGCTCCGACGCCGGCGGCGCGGTGGTCGGGGCCGGCGCCGGGGCGACCGGCGCCGTGGTCGTCGGCGCCGGGGCGGCAGGGGGCGGGGCGGCAGGCGGGGCCGGGACGGGGGCCGGCGGCGGGGCGGGCGCCGTACCCCTCGCCGGGGCGGCCGGCGGAACGGGGCCGCCCGTGCTCACCACGTCCTGCCGCACGACCGGCACCCGCGTTCCCGCGGCGCGGGCCCGGGGAACCGCCGTCCCGCCGGCACCCGGCCCGACCTCCTCCGGCACCACCGGCTCCTCGGCAGTGGTCGTGGTGACGGTCGGCACCGCCGTCACGGCGGGAAGACTCCCGGCGCCGTCCGCCCGGTACGACGGGCCGGGCTGCTCCGACCCGAACGTGCCGGCGGTCAGCATCGCGTACGCCAGCGTGGCGACGGCGGCGGCGAGCGCCGTCCGGCGATCGGGGCGCAGCGCGGTCAGCGGGGCCCGGCCCGGCACGGCCGGCGCCGGCGGGACCGGCCGCGCGTGCTGGTGGGCGGCCAGCACGGCGTCGAGCTGCGCGACGACGGCGGCGCGCCCCCCGGTGGCGACGGCGAGGGCGAGGGCGAGGTAGAAGCGGAAGTTCACCGTGGCGGTGGCCGGCACCCGCAGCCCGGCGAGCCGACTGCCGTCGGTGGTGTGCAGCAGGGTGAGCGGGACGTCGGGGTGGTGCGCGGCCCCGAGCATGTCCGCGTACGCCCACTCGCGCCGCCCCGCGCGGCCGGCGAAGGCCACCCGGCGGTTGGTCACGACGGCCGGGCCCGCGTCGACGACCCGGAGCCCCTTCGGCAGCGTGCGGCCCGTCGCCGCGACCTCGGCCGTGGCGACCGTCAGCCCCGGCGCGGGCAGCCCGGGCACGTGCCGGGCCTCCGCCTCGACCAGCTCCGCGGCCGGCAGCACCCGGAACACGACCTCGCCGTCGCCGAGGTCCACCGGCAGGCCGGTACGCGGCTGCGCGTACCCGAGGAAACCGGCGGCCTCGATCCGCAGCCGGATCAGGTGGTCGTTGCGCCGGCGCCAGCCCTCGACCTCGGCGTCGTACGCGCGCGACCGCCGCCCGCTCTCACGCTCTGCCCACCTGACCCGCCAGGCCGGCCAGGCCCCCGCCGCCGGGATCACGATGTTGGTGCGTGGTTCCACCGTCACGCCCGGTACAACCGCCCGCCTTTCGTCCAGGACACGCACGGTGGTCGATACTTCCTATTGTTCCGATAGGTGGCGGTGTGCGAACCGCAGGGCTGCGGCTGCGATCCGGCGACCGGACGGAAACCACGTCCTGCTCGCTGAGCTTGAGTCCCGGTTCGGGCTACTGACCAGCCGGGACGGACGGACCTACGCGCCACTGGCGGTCGACGGGCCCGTGCACCACGACGCGCCGCGGGCCCTGGCCCCGGACCGCTGGATCCGCCACGACGAGCGGACGGTGTACCTGTCCGACGACGGCCTTCACTGGCGACCGCTGGACCTCGGCTGAGTGACACCGAGGCGACCGCCGCGTACCGGCGTCGGAGCGGTCGGGGTGGGCAGCCGTCTGCGGACCTGCCGCGCCGAGCGGGGCCTGGGGTCGGCGGCGGGCCGGTGGCGGCACTGGCCCATGATCGGACGATCGGTGCCGGTTCTCCCCGACCTGCGGAGCGTACGGATTGACGGCGGTGGAGCGGTACGGTCTGGCGGTGGGCGGCCGGATGGCGGCCGAGCGGGTGCGTCGCTGCCGTCCCGGTGTGCCGCGCGGCACACACGACCCGGTGCGCTGACCGACCTGCCCGGCTTGAGCCGGGCGGGGGCGGGTACCACTCCCCCATGGGTCAGCTCAGCAGTTCGCCACCTCCGCCGCAGGCCGTCGAGCTGCGGCGGTGGACGTTGTCCGAGGGGGCGGACCTGCGCGGCCTGCGGGCGTCCCTGCACGAGGAGTTGACCGGCGACGTGCTCGGCGAGGGCGAGGCCCTGGAGGAGGTCCCCGAGCTGGTCGTGCTGATCGCCACGGAACTCGCCACGAACGCCCTGCGCCACGGGCGGCCGCCGACCATCGTCCGGCTGCTCGCCACCGACGACCACCTCGTCCTCGACGTCGCCGACCACGACCTCGGTTCCCTGCCGGAGCTCGCCTCCACGCAGCACGAGGGTGCCGGCGGGCGCGGTCTGCAACTCGCCCGCGCACTGTCCCTCGACGTCGGCTGGTACGCCACCGGCACCACCAAGAACATCTGGGCGTCCTTCCCCCGCACCGCCCGGCTGGGCGGCGCGCGGCACGCCTGACCGTCGGGCCGCCCGCACCGGCCGGGCAGTTCGGGCCCCCAGGCCCCCGTCTCCCGACGACCTACAACCGCCTGCCGGTCGACCGGCAGGCGGCGCAGCAGCGCCGCCCACCGTCGCGCCGACCGCCACTCGGTGCGTACGGCGTTGCTCGCCACCACCAGCAGCCAGGGCAGCACCGACCCGTCCACCAGGCGGGCCGCGTCCCTCCTCCGCCAGGCGACCAGGAAGGTGGCCTGGGTGACGTCCTCCGCCGTGCACCAGGAGCCGGTCAGCCGGAAGGCGTGGTTGTAGACCGCACGCGAGTGACGGTCGAAGAGCTGCCCGAACGCGCCCTCGTCGCCGGCGGCGACGGCCGGCCAGAGCTCCTCGTCGCAGGGCCGTGTCTCGGTCTTCACACCCCACTATGGCCGGGTCGCCCGGTGTTGTTGCGGCAGCCGCCACCCGAGCCGCCCGCCGGCAGCCGGACCGGCGGCCGGCGCCGGCCGGGCGGGACCGCCGCGCGTCCACGTGCCGCGGCGGGCTCCGGTGGCACCCGTCACGACCGGCGGACGGCGGGCGGGCCCGGGGGTACGTTCGGCGGGCAGGCGACGGTCGTTTCCGGGCGCGCCGGAGCAGACCCCCAGGAGGACGCGGCCGTGCCGGACGCCGAGGAACTGATCAGCGACGCCCTCGCGGCGGTACGCGGCACCGACGTACGCCTCGCGGAGCGGCAGTTGGATCGGCTGATGATCGGCACGGGCGCGACGGACGGCGCGACGGCCGTCGACGCCGCGCTCCTGCGCCGCCTGGTCCGCGGGGTCGGCCGGCTGGCGCCCCGCGGCTGGCAGCCGGTGGACCTGGCCCGGCTCGCCACCCGCCGGCTCGGTGCCCGGTCGGCCGGGCTGGTGATCGACGCGCTCGCGGCGCACCGCCGCGACCTGACCGGGCCGGTGCCTCCGTGGTGGGACGACCAGCTCCGCGACCTGGGCGCGCGGGTGTGGTGGGACGCCGACGGGGGCCACCTGGCCGCGTGGTCGGCCCGCGCCGGGTGGGACAGGTTCACCGCGCTGCGCGCGGCGGTAGACGCGTTGGCCCTGGTCGACGGGCTCCCGCCGGTCGCCGTGCTGCGCCCGCCGCCCGGCGCCACCGGGGCGGTCGCCGCGCGCGGCGGGTCCGGCGGCGGGTCGCGGATGCTCGACCGGGTGCGGGCGCTGCTGGCCAAGGCGGAGTCGACGACCTACCCGGCCGAGGCGGAGGCGCTGACCGGCAAGGCCCAGGAGCTGATCGCCCGACACAGCATCGACCAGGCGCTGCTGGCGGGCGTCGCCGAGCGCGCCGACCAGCCCGGCGGAGTGCGTCTCGGCACCGACCCCCCGTACGCGGGCGCCAAGGCGCTGCTGGTGCAGGAGGTGGCGGCGGCGAACCGCTGCGAGGCGGTGTGGTCCGACGACCTGGGCTTCACCACCGTGCTGGGCTGGCCGGCCGACCTGGAGGCGGTCGAGCTGCTCTACACCTCGCTGTTGGTGCAGGCCACCGCCGCGATGCTGCGCGGCCGGGGCGAGCGACGGGCCAAGGGCGCCGGCCGCCGCACCCGGGACTACGACGAGTCCTTCCTCAACGCCTTCGCGCTGCGGATCGGCGAGCGGCTGCGGGCGGCCACCGAGGACGCGGACCGGCAGGCGGCCACCGAGGCCGGGCCGGAGCGGCTGCTGCCGGTGCTCGCCACCCGCGCCGAGGCGGTGCGCGAACGCCTCGACACGCTCTTCCCCGGCGTCACCCGGGCCCGGCTCACCGTCCGCGACGCCGACGGCTGGTCGTCCGGCACCTCCGCCGCCGACCGCGCCTCGCTCGGCGGGGGCCCCAGCCCGAAGCGCCAGGTACGCGGCCGGCGCTGAGAATCTTCCCGCACCGCTGTCGGATCCGGCGGGTCGGCTCCGACCCTTCACCGGAGACGCGTCACCATGGGCGCGGCCGAGCGGACGAGGAGCACCCTATGAAGTACATGCTGCTGATCTGGAACCGTCCCGGGTTCGCCGAGGAACTGTCGGAGCAGGAACGCGCCGCGCTCTTCGGCGAGGTCGACGAGATCATGCGCGAGCTGACGGAGTCCGGCGAGCTGGTCGGCGGCCAGGCGCTGGCCGACCCGTCGCAGGCGCGTACGGCCCGGCTGGCCGGTGACCGGCCGGAGGTGACCGACGGGCCGTTCATGGAGAGCAAGGAGCAGTTCGCCGGCTACCTGATGGTCGACTGCGACAGCCCCGAGCGGGCCGCCGAGATCGCCAGCCGCTGGCCGGACGTGCGGCTGGGCTTCGGCGCGCTGGAGGTGCGGGCGGTCATGAACGAGGCCGGGACGGACATGTGAGCGGACGGCACGTCGAGGACCTGCTGCGCGAGTTGGCGCCGCAGGTCCTCGGCCTGCTCGTCCGCCGGCACGGCCAGTTCGACGCGGCCGAGGACGCCGTGCAGGAGGCACTGCTCGCCGCCGCCGTGCAGTGGCCGGAACAGGGCGTGCCGGACAACCCCCGGGCCTGGCTGCTCACCGTCGCCGGCCGCCGGTTGACCGACGAGTGGCGCAGCGAGCGGGCCCGCCGGGACCGGGAGGTCGCGGTGGCCGTCCGCGAGCCGGCGTACGCGACGGTCGCGCCCGCGGCCGACGAGGAGCCGCCGGCCGGGGACGACACCCTGACCCTGCTGTTCCTCTGCTGCCACCCGGCGCTGGCCCGGTCCGCGCAGGTCACGCTGACGCTGCGCGCGGTCGGCGGCCTGACCACCGCGCAGATCGCCAGGGCACACCTGGTGCCCGAGGCGACCATGAGCCAGCGCATCCGCCGGGCCAAGCAGCGGATCGAGGCTGCCGGGGCCCGCTTCCGCATGCCCTCGCCCAGCGAGCGGGACGAGCGGCTGCGGACCGTGCTCCAGGTGCTCTACCTGATCTTCAACGAGGGCTACACCGCCTCCGGCGGGCCGGACCTGCACCGGGCCGACCTGACCGCCGAGGCGATCCGGTTGGCCCGCACGCTGCACCGGCTGCTCCCCGACGACGGCGAGGTGAGCGGGCTGCTGGCGCTGATGCTGCTCACCGACTCGCACCGGGCGGCCCGGACCGGGCCGACCGGCGAGCTGGTCCCGCTCGCCGAGCAGGACCGCGACCGCTGGGACGCCGCCGCCATCGCGGAGGGGATCGCCCTGGTCACCGAGGCGCTGACGTGGTCGCCGCCCGGCCCGTACCAGCTCCAGGCGGCGATCGCCGCGGTGCACGCCGAGGCGTCGTCGGCGGAGCTGACGGACTGGCCGCAGATCCTGGCGCTCTACCGGCTGCTCGCCCGGATCGCCCCGAACCCGATGATCACCCTCAACCAGGCGGTCGCGGTGGCCATGGTGGACGGTCCCCGCGCCGGTCTGGCCCTGCTCGCCCCGCTCGACGCCGACGACCGCATCGCCGGGCACCACCGACTGGCCGCCGTCCGCGCCCACCTGCTGGAGCTGGCCGGCGAGCCGCAGGCGGCGCGGGCGGCGTACCTGGCGGGGGCCCGGGGCACGACGAGCCTGCCGGAGCAGCGCTACCTGGAGCTGCGCGCCGCCCGGCTGGCGACACCGACGAGTCCCGGCGTGCCCCGCCGAGAGCCGCGCTGACCGGGCGCGCCGGCCGGCGTGCGGCACGGGGGCGCACGCCGGCCGGTTCTCCGTCAGGCGACCGGGACGGCCGGGCAGCGGGTGTCGCGGGCGGGCACGTCGACCGAGATCAGATAGCGGTCGACCGCGTCCTGTACGCAGGCGCTGCGGGTGTAGTTGCCGTGCCCCCAACCCTCGTAGGTCAGCAGCACCCCCGAGCGGCCGAGCTGCCGCGCCACGTTCGTCGCCCAGTTGTGGCCGCTCGCCGGGTCGTGCCGGGTGTTGGCGAGCAGCAGCGGCACGTCGGTGCGGACCCGCAGCCGGTGCTGCGGGTTGGCGACCGGGGCCGGCGTGCCGAGGCACGTCGCGATCGCCTGCAGCGCCTGCGGGTAGCGCAGGTCGGGCGCGATCCGGGCCGCCCGGCGCAGGTGGGCGGCGTACTCCCGGTGGTCGCGGACCGGCAGGTGCCAGTCGGCGCAGAACACCGCGAAGGGGTGCGGCCGCACGGCGTCGTCGCCCGCAGCGGTGACGGCCGGGAGCCCGGTGGGAGCGGGCGGGGTCGCCCGCAGGGCCACGATGTCCCGGGCCAGTCCGGCCCAGTCCGGGCCGTACAGCGCGCGCTGGGCGAGCCGGCTGAGGTCGTACGGGGTCAGCGCCGCCCCGGGCCGGTCCGGGTCCGCCAGCTCGCCCCGCTCCGCGCGGGGGAACAGGCCCGCCCAGACGGCCCGGACGTCCTCCCCGTGCAACGGGCAGCTCGGCGTACGGGCGCACCAGGCGACGAACTCGTCGAAGGAGTCCTGCGCGGCGGCGGCCTGGGTGTCGAGGAACGCCCGGGTGCCGAGGCTGTGGTCGACCACGCTCTCCAGCACCATGGCCCGGACCCGGTGCGGGAACTCTTCGGCGTACTGCGCGCCGAGCAGGGTGCCGTACGAGCTGCCGTGGAAGGTGAGCCGGGGCTCGCCGAGCGCCGCCCGGACGGCGTCGAGGTCCCGGGCGGCGCTGCGGGTGTCGACGTGGTCGAACAGCGGCCCGGTCCGCCGCCGGCAGTCCTGCCGGAGCAGCGCGTTGTCGGCCAGGGTGGCGTCGAACCGGGCCTCATCGGTGATGACCTGGGGCTGCCGGTCGAGCAGCGCCACCGAGCAGAGCACGGGGTTGCTCCGGCCGATGCCGCGCGGGTCGAAGCTGACGATGTCGAACCGGCGGCGCAGGTCGTCGCTGAACCTGTCGTTGCGCAGGATCCGCATGACGCCGGAGTCCCCCGGCCCGCCGGGGCCGAACACCAGCGAACCGATCCTGGCGGCCGGGTCGGTGGCGGCGCGGCGGGCCAGGTGGAGCATGAACCGGTCGCCGTCCGGCCGGTCCCAGTCGACGGGGAGCGACAGGGTGCCGCACTCGGCGGTGCGGTCCTCCGCGCAGGGCTGCCAGGCGATGCCCGGCGCGGCGGCGGACGCGGCGGCGGACGCGGCGGCCGGCGCCGGTGGGCCGGCCGTGGCGGGCGCGGGCGCCGGCACGCCCGTCGCCAGCAGCGCGGCGGTCGCGCCGAGCGCCAGCGCCCGGAGCCGGAACGGACGCCGGTGTCCACCCTCCTCGTCCTGTCGGGCCCCGTCGCCCACGACGTCGGGCACCCGAGGTCGGTCGCTGCCGCGAGGGGCGGAGTTGCGTAAGCGCAGCACGGGATGCTGTCCTCTCGGTCGAAGGAGTGTTGCGATGAGAACTCGCCCACGGGCGAGGTGATGCTGCTTCCACCCGGGCCGTCGAGTTGGCGCTCGACGGCCCGGGGCCTTTCCCCTGCGCTAGTCGACGTCCTTCAGGACGCGTTCCAGCGACACCAACCGGGACTCCATCCCGCCGAGCCGGCCGTCGAGGGCCGCCAGCACCCGGGCGGAGGCCGCCTGGGCCTCCACGGCGGTCTGGGCGAGCCGCCGGTACTCCTCCTCGCGGGCCCCCGTCGCCCGGGCCCGCCGGGTCTTGGCGACCTGCACGATCGTCACCGTGATCACGCTGACGAGCAGGGTGAAGATCCCGATCGCCCCGACCACCTCGGTCCAGTCGTGCTCGCTCATGCCCGTCATCTCTCGTCCTCGTCCGGCCCCGCGCCGGATCCGGCGGTGAGCGTGTCGGCCGCCGCCGCGATGGCGGCAGGTGTGAGCGTGTACGTGAACGGACTCACCTCGTAGTACTTCATGGCCTTCCCGTCCTCCGACAACTCCAGGTGCGCGGACACGAGGCCGGCCGCCGAGAGCCTGCGCAGGTGCACCTGCACCAGCGCCCGGCTGATGCCGAGTTCGCGGGCGAGTTCGCTGACGTACGCGCGGCGTCGCGCCAGCACGGCGACCACCCGCATCCGGTGCGGGTTGGCCAACGTGGCCAGTACGCGCACCAACTCGTCGCCGGTGGCCGTCGGACCAGCGCTCATGACCAGCCCTTGCACATGCAAACGGACGCTAGCGGGTCAGCGTCCGGAGCGTCACCAGTGGACGGTCGATCTCAGGGACGGGTGGGGGGATACCCCTGTTCCTCCCCGGAGTCACCGGAGACCGGCGCGGGGGACGGCTCAGGGGCGGCTCAGGCGCGGCACTCGCGGGTCAGCTGCGCCGGGATGCCGGTGGAGGTGAAGCTCATCCAGGCGGCCGGGCAGGACGCCCGGGAGCCGGCGTCGATCCGGTCGGCGGTGTCCTCGATCAGGGCGCGGATCCGCGGGTCGGCGGCCCGCCGACCGGGGACGGGCTCGCGGTGGCACTCGCCGGAGCGGTCGGGCTCGCCGACGACGCGCCGGTCGGTGCGCCGGCCTTCTCCCGGGGCGCGTCCTGGCAGCCCACGGCCAGCACCCAGAGCGCCACCGTGGCGGCGGCGCGCCGCGCGTACACGACGGATCGGGACATGTGACCTCCCGTTCGCGGGTCTCGGCCGTCCGGCGGACGGCACGGGGGTCGACCGACGCCGGGCGGCGAGACGTCGTCCTGCCAACGAGTCCTCGGGGTACCCCGCCCGGCCACCGCCCAACCGCCCCGGCCACCCACCGTCGACGTGGCGAGCCGCGTCGGGTCCGTGTCGGCCACGGCGGTCAGGAAACAGGGATCTGCGAGAACGACCGCGCCGCCGGCCCCCTTTTGGGAGGACCGGCGGCGCGGTGGGCAGGGTCAGGCGACCGGGCGGAAGCCGCGCAGCCGCAGGCTGTTGGCGACGACGAAGACCGAGGAGAAGGCCATCGCGGCGCCGGCGATCATCGGGTTGAGCAGTCCCGCGGCCGCCAGCGGCAGGGCCGCCACGTTGTAGGCGAAGGCCCAGAACAGGTTGCCCTTGATGATGCCGAGGGTGCGCCGGGAGAGCCGGATCGCGTCCACGGCGGCCATCAGGTCGCCCCGCACCAGGGTCAGGTCGGACGCCTCGATCGCCACGTCGGTGCCGGTGCCCATGGCCAGGCCCAGGTCGGCCTGGGCCAGCGCGGCGGCGTCGTTGACGCCGTCGCCGACCATCGCCACCGTCCGCCCCTCGCCCTGGAGCCGTCGCACCACGTCGACCTTGTCGGCGGGCAGCACCTCGGCGATCACCTCGTCGATGCCCACCTCGGCGGCCACCGCGCGGGCGACCGTGGTGTTGTCGCCGGTCAGCAGCACCGGGGTCAGACCCAGCTCCCGGAGCCGCGCGACCGCCGCCCGGCTCGTCGGCTTGACGACGTCGGCCACCGCGAGCACGCCCCGGGCCCGCCCGTCCCAGCCGGCCAGCACGGCCGTCCGTCCCTCGGCCTCCGCCGTGGTCGCCGCCCGCGCCACCTCCTCCGGTACGTCGAGGCCGCGCTCGCGCAGCAGCCGGAGCCGGCCGACCAGCACCTCGCGGCCGTCCACCGTGCCGGTCACGCCGAGCCCCTCGACGTTGGCGAAGCCGGTCACCGGCGGCAGCACGCCCGCCTCGGCCGCGCCGGCGGCGACCGCCTGGGCGATCGGGTGCTCGGACGCGGCCTCCAGCGCCCCGGCCAGCCGGAGCAGCTCCGCCCGGTCCTCGCCGGCCGCCGGGAGCACGTCCACCAGGGTCATCCGGCCGGTGGTGACGGTGCCGGTCTTGTCCAGCACGACGGTGTCCACCTGCTTCGTGGACTCCAGCACCTCCGGGCCCTTGATCAGGATGCCGAGCTGGGCACCGCGGCCGGTGCCGACGAGCAGGGCGGTCGGCGTGGCCAGCCCGAGGGCGCACGGGCAGGCGATGATCAGCACCGCCACGGCGGCCGTGAACGCGGCCGTCGCGCCCGCCCCGGTGCCGAGCCACCAGCCGAGGGTGCCCGCCGCGAGGGCGATCACGATCGGCACGAAGACACCCGAGATCCGGTCGGCGAGGCGCTGCACCGCCGCCTTGCCGGTCTGCGCCTGCTCGACCAGCCGGGCCATCTGCGCCAGCTGGGTGTCGCCACCGATCCGGGTGGCGGTGACGACGAGGCGGCCGCCGGCGTTGACGGTGGCGCCGACGACGGTGTCGCCGGGGCCGACCTCGACCGGGACGGACTCGCCGGTGAGCATGCTCGCGTCGACCGCGGAGGTGCCCTCGTCGACCACCCCGTCCGTGGCGACCTTCTCGCCGGGCCGGACCACGAACCGGTCCCCCACCGCGAGCTGGTCCACCGGGATCCGGGTCTCCACGCCGTCGCGCAGCACCGCGACGTCCTTGGCACCCAGCTCGAGCAGGGCGCGCAGGGCCGCCCCGGCGGTCCGCTTCGCACGGGCCTCGAAGTAGCGGCCGGCGAGGATGAACGCCGTCACCCCGGCCGCCGCCTCCAGGTAGATGTTGCCGGCGCCGTCGGTGCGGCTGATGTCGAGGGTGAACGGGTGGGTCATCCCCGGCTCCCCGGCGGTGCCGAGGAAGAGCGCCCAGACCGACCAGCCGAACGCGGCCAGGGTGCCGAGCGAGACCAGGGTGTCCATGGTCGCCGCGCCGTGCCGCAGGTTGACCCAGGCCGCCCGGTGGAACGGCAGGCCGCCGTAGACGACGACCGGGGCGGCCAGGGTCAGCGACAGCCACTGCCAGTAGGTGAACTGCCAGGCGGGCACCATCGCCAGCACGATCACCGGCACGGTGAGCACGAGCGAGACCCACAGCCGGGTACGCAGGCCACGCAGCTCGTCCACGGGCTCGGCGGCCGGCTCCACGCCGGCGGGTGCGGGCGGGGGCGGCAGGGCGGCGGTGTAGCCGGTCTTCTCCACCGTGGCGATCAGGTCGTCCGGGCTGACGTCGTCGGCGTACTGAACGCTGGCCTTCTCGGTGGCGTAGTTGACCGTGGCGGTCACGCCCTCCATCCGGTTCAGCTTCTTCTCGATCCGGGAGGCGCAGGAGGCGCAGGTCATCCCGCCGATCGCCAGCTCGATCTGGTTGGGTGCCATCAGCAGTGGCTTGGTGGTGGTCATCACGGTCCCCTCAGTTGTGCCCGTGACCGGGGGCGCCGTGGCCGGCGTCGGCGGTCGGGGAGCTCGTGGCGGCGGGCGTGCGCGCCGCCGGGGTGCCCGTCGCGGCCGGCGTGGCCGACTCCGTCGGGGTGCCGGCGACGACGGTGAACTCGGCGGTGCGCACCACGCCGCCGTGCTTGAAGTCCAGGTAGAGCCGGTAGGCGCCGGCCGACGGCACCTCGGCGAAGAACCTCACCTCGGGGCCGGGCTTCGTCCGCCCGTCGCCCGGCTCTCCGTCGGGGTGCACGTGCAGGTACGCCAGGTCGCCCTGGCGCAGCGCCACCAGGTGGCCGTACGCGCCCAGGTAGGGCTCCAGGTCGGTGACCGGCGCGCCGTCGCGGTTGACGGTCAGGGTCAGCTCGGCGGTGCGGCCGGGCTGCGGGGCACCGGTGAGGGTGACGGTGTAGCCGTCGACCGTCGTGCTGGCCGCCGGGGCGGGCAGCGGCTGCTCGGTCAGGGCGCCGGGAACGGTCACGTCGACGCCGAGGGTCAGCGCCTCGCCCCCGGTGGGGGTGAAGTCCGCGAACGCCCGCCAGACGCCGGGCCCGCCCAGCGGCGAGTCGACCCGCCAGGTGCCGTCCGCCGCCATCTCGGGGTGCACGTGCCGGAAGCCGGACAGGTCGCGGCGGGCCACGATCAGGTGCATGCGCTTGTCGTGCGCCACGTCGTACGCGGTGACCGGCCGGCCGTCCGGGCCGGTGACCTGGAAGGCGAACTGCCCGGCCGGGGCGTCGACCGGTCGGAGGGTGTAGCCGCGGTCGGAGACGAGCAGTCCACCGGGCAGGTGGGCCGCCGCGCCGCCCTCGTCGCCCCCGTGTCCGGCCCCGCCGGTGTCCCCGTGGCCGTCCGCGGCGTCGTGGCCGGTCTCGGCGGCCGGGGCAACGGGGCCAGCCACCTGGCCGACCCCGTACGCCGCGCCGAAGACCGCCGCGAGACCGAGGACGAAACCGCTCAGTTTCGTCGCCGTGTTCATGGTGTGCCTCGGTTTCCCCGTGCCCGCCGTCAGGCGCCGACGAGGTCGTAGCCGGCCTCGTCGACGGCGGCGCGCACGGTGTCGGTGTTCAGTGGGCTCTCGCTGGTGACGGTGACCCGCCCGGTGGCGAGGTCGACCTGGACGTCGCTGACGCCCGGGATGGCGCCGACCTCGGCGCTGACCGAGCTGACGCAGTGCCCGCAGGTCATGCCCTGCACCTGGTACGTCGTGGTGACCATCGAACTCTCCTCTCGACGCCTCCAGCATATACCCCCCAGGGGTAATGGGGAGGCGGATGAACGCCTGCTCCGCTACCGATACCCGGTGGGGGTATCGACATGGAGGACCCTACCATACCCCCGAGGGGTACGCTATCCTGGATCGCATGACCACACCGACGCCCGCCCCGACCAGGGGCTACACCGCCAGCAAGGACCAGTTGCTCGCGCGGCTGCGCCGCGTCGAGGGGCAGGTCCGCGGCATCGAGAAGATGGTCGACGACGACCGCTACTGCATCGACGTGCTCACGCAGATCTCCGCGATCCAGGCCGCCCTGGACAAGGTCGCCCTCGGCCTGCTCGACGGACACGCCCGGCACTGCATGCACGAAGGGGCGGCGGAGGGCCGGGCCGACGAGATGGCCACCGAGATGATGGCCGCCGTCGGCCGCCTCATGAAGCGCGGCTGACCCGGCCGGCGGCGCCCCGGCGCCCCAGGGTGCGAGCGCCGGGGCGGCCCGGGTCAGAGCCGGCCGAGGATCTTCTCCATCGTGTCGATCTCGGCCTGCTGGGTGGTGACGATCTGCTGGGCCAGGGCCTTGGCCTCCGCGTTCACGCCCCGGGCCAGCTCGTCCCGGGCCATGGTGACGGCGCCCTCGTGGTGAGCGATCATCATGGTCAGGAACTGCCGGTCGAACTCCCGCCCGGAGGCCGCCGCCAGCTTCTTCATGTCGGCGTCGGACATCATGCCGGGCATGCCGTGGTCCATGTGCGGCGTCTCGGCGCCGGGCGACGGCACCGGCCGCCCCCAGGCCGACAACCAGCCGCTCATGGTGGCGATCTCGGGCGCCTGGGCGGCCTTGATCTCCCCGGCGAGCCGCTTGACCTCCGGGTCCGCCGCCCGCGTGGCGGCCAGCTCCGCCATCTCCACCGCCTGCCGGTGGTGCGGAATCATCATCTGGGCGAACATCGCGTCGGCGTCGCCGAAGGCGGCCGCGCCGGACGCGGTGGCCGCCGGCCCGCTGGTGGCGGGCGTGCCGTGCCCGGCGCCCGGGGACGAATGCCCGTCGCCGCCGCAGGCGGTCAGGACGAGGGCGGCGGTGACGGTGGCGCCGGCCAGGGCGGCACGGCGCGCGATGGTACGAGTGGTCACTTCTGGGCCTTTCGGTATCGGAACGTACGCAGCAGGACGGGGACGCGGACCGGCTGACCGGGCCGCGCCGGGGCGTCCTATCTGCGCAGCACCGAGACCGTGGCGAGCCGCAGGCCGACCGGCCGGGACGGCGGGGCACGGGGCGACCGGGCCGGCCCGCCCGACCCCTGGCCCGCCGGGCCGCCGGCGGGTACGCCGGCCAGCAGCAGCACGGCGAGCAGCAGCGGAGCGGCGAGCGCGCCCAGCACCGCCAGGCACACGCCCCACCAGGGCAGCTCGCCGCCCGACCCGCCGGACGGGAGGAACCGCTCGTGCGGGCAGTCGCCCGGGCAGCCCACCACGCCGGACAGCGCCGCCGGGACGACGTACGCGATGGCGGGGTCCTGACCGACCGGCGCGGCGGTGTCGTGACGGGGCAGCAGGGCGGTGACCTGACCGACCGGCGCGGCGGTGTCGTGACGGGGCAGCACCTGCGGCGCGCCGTCGTGCGCACCGGCCGCGGCGACGGGGTGCGCGGAAACCTCGGCGGGATGGCCCACGGCGTGCGAGCCGTGGCCGAGGGTGTGCATCGCGGCCAGGCCGAACAGCGTGCCGACGAGCAGCAGCAGCCGGGCCCATCGCCCCGCCGTCACTGTCGCCGCCACCCGCACACCGACCACGGTAGTCCCTGGGGCCGGCGCGTCCGGGGGCGACCGGCGCACCCGGCGGCGAATCCGCCCGGGACGAGACCACGGTGCCGGCCGCCACGGGACGGTCGACCGGGCGGTCCCCGGCAGTGACATGGTGGTGACCAGCGGTTGCCGGACCGGACGGCCCGCAGCCGACACCAGCCCTCACAACCTGCGGCCGGATGTCGGGATGGCTACCATTCGGCCGGTGGCCCTCCGCACTCCGCGCCGCCCGCGCCGCCGCCCCGACCGGGCGGCGGTATCGAGCGCCCGCGACCGGCCGGGCCGGGCCGTCGCGGTGCGCGACCGGCCCGCCACCCCAGGGCGATCCGCCGCGGCGGTCACCCGGGCACGCCGAACCGACCGGCCTGCCGGCACGTACCCCGCCCTGGATTCGTTGGGAGACACTCGATGGGCGCCGACCACACCCGTCCTGCACCGTCCGCCCCGCCGAGGGTACGACGGATCCTCGTCGCGACGGTGGTGCCCCTGTTCGTCGCCACCCTGATCGCGGCCCTGCTGCTCTGGCCGTGGGACGCCCCGGACGCCGCACCCGGCACCGATCCGCCCCGCCACCACGGCACGGTGACCCGGGTGGTGACCGAACCGTGCCCGCCCACCCCGGAGGCGCCGGAGGGCGCCCCGGACGCCGCGGAGGGCCCCTGCGGCACCGTGACCGTACGCGTCGACGACGGCCCCGACGCCGGCCAGCAGGTGGAGACGCCCGTACCGGCAGGGCCGGGGGCGCCGACGGTCGCGGTCGGCGACGAGATCATCCTGGTCCAGCTCACCGATCCCGCCGACCCCTCGACGAGCGCCTACAACATCGCCGAGCACCAGCGCGGCAAGCCGCTGCTCTGGCTGGTGGTGCTGTTCGCCGCCGCGATCGTCGCGTTCGGGCGGTGGCGGGGGCTCGCGGCGCTGGCCGGCCTGGCGGCGAGCTTCGCCATCCTGCTGACCTTCGTGCTGCCCGGCATCAGCGCCGGCAGCCCACCGCTGCTGGTCGCGGTCGTCGGCGCGGCACTGATCATGTTCGTGGTGCTCTACCTGACGCACGGGGTGACCGCGCAGACCTCGGTCGCCGTGCTCGGCACGCTGGGCAGCCTGGTGCTGACGGGCGTGCTCGGCACGATCGCCACCGCGGCGACCCACCTGACCGGGTTCGGCAGCGAGGACGCCACCACGTTGTCGATGTTCCAGGCCGACGTCGACCTGCACGGCCTGCTGCTGGCCGGGATCATCATCGGCTCGCTCGGCGTGCTCGACGACGTCACCGTGACGCAGGCCGCGACGGTCACCGAGCTGGCGCACGCCAACCCGGGGCTGTCCCGGATGCAGCTGTACCGGGCGGCCACCCGGGTCGGCCGCGCGCACATCGCCTCGACGGTGAACACCATCGTGCTGGCGTACGCCGGGGCCTCGCTGCCGGTGCTGCTCCTGCTGACCGCCGACTCCCGGGCGGTGAGCCAGATCCTGACCAGCGAGTTCCTGGCCCAGGAGATCGTCCGCAGCGCGGTCGCCACCCTGGGCCTGATCGCCGCCGTGCCGCTGACCACCGGGCTCGCGGCCGTGGTGACCACGGCCGGCCGGCGCGGCGGCGAGCCAGCCGACCGCGGCGCACCCCCGACCCCGCCGACCCCCCGGCCGGCGGCCGACCGATCCGAGGCGCTGGAGGCCCTCAGCGGGCCGCGCGCCGGAAACACCCCCTCCGCCGCCCCCGCCGGGTGGTCCGACCGAAACGGGAGCACGGACACCGCATGGTGAAACTCCTCAGCGTGACCGATCAGGGCGTCCCGCCTGATAAACGCGTCACTGGTCACCCTCCGCCGTTACGAAATAACGCATTTAGTCGGCATAGGGACGTAGATCCCCGGGAGGGCTCTCGGGTAACCTCGCTGCCGGTCACCGCCGAAGGCGCGCAGCGGCGCCTGCGGTGCCGCCGCCCAATCGCCGCCAGGCGAGCCGGGGACCCAGGTACATGGGGTGAATCCGCGACAGCGGTAGGGGCCACTTCCGCCCCGAACCCGTCAGCTAACCCGGTCGGCGGTCGACGGAAGGGAAAACTGTGACGGCACCCCTACGCCGCTGGTTGACACCTGTGGTGGCCGTGATCGCCGCCCTGGCCGTCTTCGCCGGGCCCCTCCCGGCGGCGGCCGCACCCACCCCACCGGCCCAACCCTCCGGCCACGGGGACGACGAGCCCAAGCTGCTCAACGACCTGATCGAGACGCGGAACCGCAGCTACGTCCAAGCCAAGGCGAAGCTCGCGAAGTCGAAGAAGCGCCAACTGGAACTGGCCCTGGAGGTCGACCGGGCGCAGGCCGACCTGGCCGCGCTGGCCCCACAGGTGAGCCAGATCGCCGCCCAGTCCTACCGGACCGGGCGGATCGGCGCGGTGTCGATGCTGCTGGACACCACCAGCCCCGACTCGTTCGTCAAGCGCGCCGCCGCCCTCGACGAGCTGAACCTGGTCAACTCCAAGAAGCTCGCCGAGGTGAACGCGGTCAAGAACCGCGCCGAGCAGGCCAAGCTGGCGCTCGACGCCGAGGTTCGCGAGCAGACGAAGCTGACCAACGAGATGGCCCGCGGCAAGCGCGAGGCGGAGAAGGCGCTCGCCCTGGTCGGCGGCAGGGGGCTGACTGGCGGCAAGGTGGTCGCCACCTCGCCGGTGGCCCGGATGGCACCGGGTCGTACCGCCGACGGCGACTGGAAGCCCCTGTCCTGCACCGAGAACGACCCCACCACCTCCGGCTGTATCACCGCGCGCACCCTGCACATGTACAAGGAGGTCAAACGGGCCGGCTTCAACCGCTTCGTCGGCTGTTACCGCTCCGGCGGGCCGTACGAACATCCGAAGGGCCGGGCCTGCGACTGGTCGCTGCAGAGGAGCGGCTTCTCCCCCTGGCACAACGACGACACCTACATGTACGGCAACAACCTGACCGCTTTCCTGGTCCGCAACGCCGACCGGCTCGGCATCTACTACGTGATCTGGAACCGGCAGATCTGGTTCCCGGCGACCGGCTGGAAGTCCTACAGCGGCCCGTCGAACCATACGGACCACGTGCACGTGTCGTTGCTCTGACGGCAGCCAACGACAGGGCCGCCTCGCGTCTGCGGGGCGGCCCTGTCGGCGTCTGTCGCCGTGTCGGCGTCCGTGGCCCTGCCGCGTCCATGGCCTGTGGTTGCCCGCGGCCCTGCCGGCGTCTGTGGCCTGTGGTTGCCCGCGGCCCTGCCGGCGTCTGTGGCTCTCGCCGCCGGGGCGTAGGGCGTCCGGGCCGGGCGAGCGCGGGAACCGGTCAGGCGAGGGCGGCGCTGGCGGCCGGCTGTGCCCCGTCGACCGCGCCCGGCCCGGTGGGCGCGGCGGCGATCTCCCGCGCCTCGCCGGTTGGCACGGCGGTGACCGCCCGCGCCTCGCCGGCGGCCAGCCGGTACGACATGCCCACGACGCCGCAGCGCCCGGCGGCCACCTCGGCGGCGAGCACGGCCGACCTGTCCAGCATCGCCTCGACCGTCTGCGCGATGTGGATGTCGACGATCCGGTCGATGTCGTCCACGCCCTCGGCGGCGGCGCGGCGCAGACTGGGCACCACGGCGTCCACCACGGCGCGCAGGTGCCCGGCCGGGGGCGTGCCGGTGGCGTCCGCCGTACGGGCCGCCTGGACGGCCCCGCAGGAGTCGTGCCCGAGGACCACCACCAGCGGCGTGCGCAGGACCGTCACGGCGTACTCGACGCTGCCCAGCACCTCGGGGCCGACCGTGTGCCCGGCGGTGCGCACCACGAAAAGGTCGCCGAGGCCGCGGTCGAAGATGATCTCCGCGGCGAGCCGGGAGTCGGAGCAGCCGACGATCACCGCGAACGGGTGCTGCCCGTCCGCGACCGCGGCACGGTGCCCGGCGTCCTGGTTGGGGTGGCGTGGGGTGCCGGTGACGAACCGGCGGTTGCCGGCCTGCAACTCGGCGAACGCCTGCTCCGGATCGCCCGGAGTGGGGAGCGCGTCCCGCACGGCGGTCGAGCCTCCCGGTGCCGGCTCCGACGACTTCCGCTCCGGGCCCGGCTGCGCGCCGGGGGATCCGGGACGACTCATCTCCCTCACCTCGTCCCTCACGTGAACGACCTGGTCATCCCGGCCGACGCTGGACGCGGGCAGCCCCACGGTCACACGCACCCGAAGATACGTCAAGGGATGCGTGATATGCATTTCATATGTTCGCGCCCGGCTGCGGACGCCGGGCGGGCCTCCCGCGCGAGGGCGCGGCGGAAAACCCGAAAGGCGCGCCATACGATGACGACATGGCGACGACAGGGGAGAACGGGAGCACCCGGAACTGGACGTTCCTCACGAACCACGGGCACGTGCTGCTCGCCATCGCCCGCAACCCCACCGCCCGGCTGCGCGACGTCGCGGACGAGGTGGGCGTCACCGAACGAGCCGCCCAGGCGATCGTCGCCGACCTGGAGGCCGGCGGCTACCTGAACCGCACCCGGGTGGGCCGGCGCAACGAGTACACGATCAACCCGGCCGGGCGGTTCCGGCACCCCGCCGAGGCCGACCGGCAGGTCGGTGACCTGCTCGCCCTCTTCACCGACGAGGCGACCGAGAGCGCCGAGCACCCCTGACGCCGGAGGCGGCGGCCCCCGCCGTCGACGCGCGACGGTAATCTCACCGCGTGCGCGACAGTTTCCGACCGGGCGGGACCGAGCCGGCCCGCCGTCCTGGGCGCGGTGCCCGCGCCGTCCTCTGTGGAGCGGCCGTGGTCCTGCTCGGCACCGCCGTCGTCGCTCCGTCGCCCGCCTCGGCGGCGGTCCCCCGCTGTGGCCCTGCCGGCGTGGCCGCTCCCGCCGAGAAACCGTGGCCGATGCACCGGCTCGAACCGGAATCGGCCTGGCGGCTCTCCCGGGGCGCCGGCGTCACCGTCGCGGTCATCGACTCCGGCGTCTCGGCCAGCCACCCCGTCCTGCAGGGCCAGGTCAAGGTGGGCCAGGACTTCAACGGCCTGTCGCAGCAGCAGGGCCGCTGCGACCTGGCCGGGCACGGCACGATCATCGCCGGCATCATCGCCGGGCGGGAGGACACCGGCGGGCCGTTCACCGGCGTCGCACCGCAGGCCAAGATCCTTCCGATACGCGTCCTGCAGGACACCAAGACCACCCGCGACGAGGACCTGCCCGAGCAGATCGCGGAGGCCATCGAATACGCGGTGCGGAACGGCGCCGACGTCATCAACCTGTCGCTGGTGACCCTGGACACGGAGCGACTCAAGTCGGCCGTCGACTACGCCCTCGGCGAGGGTGTCGTCGTGGTGGCCGCCGCCGGCAACCGGCAGGAGAACCAGCAGGACCGCGACGCGTTCCCGGCCGCGTACGAGGGCGTGATCGCGGTCGCCGGGGTGGACGAGCAGGGCGGGCACGTGGGCAGCTCGGTGGCCGGGGACTACGTCACCATCGCGGCGCCCGGGCTGAACATCCTCGGTCCCGCGCCCGGCGGCACGGGCTACCTGTTCCTGCCAGAGGGCGGCACCAGCTTCGCCGCCGCGTACGTCTCCGGGGTGGCCGCGCTGGTCCGGTCCGCCCACCCGAACCTCACTCCGGCTCAGGTGAAGGACCGGCTGATCCGGACGGCCGACAGCCCGCCCGAGGGGCGGAACGCCGAGGTCGGCCACGGCGTGGTGAACCCGTACCGGGCGGTGACGAGCCTGCTCGGCACCCGCACCGACCCGCCAGCCGGCGCTCTGCCGGCGCCGCCCCCCACCACGGACCCGCTGGCCTGGCAGGGCACCGTCGCGCTCTGGGTCGCCGCTGTCGGCGCGCTCCTCGCCACGCTGCTGCTGGCCGTCAAGCCGATCCTGATCCGCGGCCGGCGCCGGGGCTGGCGCCCGGGTCGCCGCCCGGCCGGGCCCGACACCGCCCCCACCGCCTGACGCCCACGCCGACGCACCGCACCCACGCCGGCGGAAACGAAGGCCGGGCCGAAGCACGGCGGCAGTGGAGACTGGGCGAAGCCTGCGTCACCGGTCGACGGCGCGCAGGACGCCGGACAGCGCCGAGCGCCGCCCACCACGTCAGGTGGACGGCGCTCGGTAGGACGATGTCAGCGCAGGATACCGGGCGCGCCGCCGCTGTCCGCGCCCCAGACGTCCTCGTCCTCCTCCAGCCAGGTGTTGCGGGACAGATCCTCGTCGCCGTAGCCGGCGCCACCGGCGCCGCCCATCCCGGCGATGCCGCCACCGCGTACGCCGGCGCCCTTGGCGCCCGCACCCGCCGCGCCCGCGCGCGCGCCGCCCCGGCCGGCGTTGCCGGCCGCGCCGCCGCCCATCATCGGGCCCATGCCGCCCATGCCGAGCTTGCCGCCCCGGCCGCCGCCGCCCCGGTTGGCGCCGGCCGCGCCGCCGCCCATCATGGGCATCATGTTGGGGGTCACGGGCCGGCCGAGCGAGCCACCGCCGGGGATTACGCCCCCGCCGCCACCCAGCCCACCGCCACCGCTGCCGCCGAGCCCACCGCCGCCGAGGCCCGAGGTCCCCGGCAGCCCGCCGCCGCCGAGGCCGGACGTGCTCGGGGCGGCACCGGCCAGACCGCTGCCGTAGTCGTCGGCGAGGCTGTCGGTGCTCGGCGTGTAGCCGTCGCTCGGGTCGTAACCGCCGCCGGTGAGGTCGGGGTGCGTGCTGGAGCCGATGTCCGGGTTCCCCGTGCCGGGCATGTCGGCCGAGTTGAGCGACGGCGTGCCGCCCATGCCCGGCATGCTGCCGGTGGAGGGCATCCCGCTCATGCTCGGCACGTTGCCGGTGCTGCCGGCACCGGGCCCACCGTTGAGGTTCGGGGTCTCCACCCCCGGGGTCTCGACGCCGAGCGGCGTGGTCTGGCCGGGCGTGCCGGAGTCGATCGACGTGTACTCGCCGCTGACCTGGTTGTAGACCTTGGCCGCCTCGTCCGACCTGTCGTTGATCCAGTCCGCGAGCGAGGTGAGCGGGTCGAGCAGGCCGAGGAAGTCGGGCTTGACCTTCATCTCGAAGAAGCCGGTGCTGATCACGAGGCGGCCGTTGCGCGCCTCCAGCACGTCGTTGACGCAGCTGGCGGGGATCGGGAACTCGGCCTGCGCGGCGCTCAGCTTGTCGGCCGCGTCGTTGAGCGACTGGACGATGCCGTTCTGGCTCTGGGCGTCCTCGACGATCCGGCCGGTGTCCTTCGCGATCTGCTCGACGTGGGTCTTGAAGGAGTCGTACGCCGGCCCCTTCCACACCTCACCCAGATCCTTGACGTTCTTCTCCAGGCTCTCCTTGACGGAGTTCAGGTTCTTCAGCAGTTGGTCCCAGCCCAGCGCGGCACTGGCGACGTCGCCCGGCCGGCCCGCAATGACGACCTGCTGGCACATCTCTTCCCAGCTCGGCATCCTGTCACCCTCCCCGTTCAGCCGTTGGATCCGCTGGTGGAGGCTTCGCTGAAGGCGCGCTCCATCTCGGCCGCGGACATGGCGTTGGCCTTCTCCGCCGTCTCGTAGTTCTCCTTGACCTCACGCAGCGCGTTCGCCGCCTTGTAGAGGTCCTGGGCGAGCTTGCGGACGTTCTGCTGCGTGGTCGTGAACAGGCTGGAGTGCTTGCGGGCGAGGTCCCCGGCCCGGTCGAAGCCGCCGAGCGGGCTCGACCCACCGCCACCCACGGCATTCACGCCGGCGGCGCCGGCGGTGCCGCCCATCTTGTCCTGGATCTCGACCATCGTGTACGACTGCTTGTTCAGGAACGAGGCGTGCGACTCGAGCCACTCGATGGCGCTGTCCAGGCTGGACGCGTCCCACTCGGTGTTGTCGCCGCTCTCGCCCGCCCCCGGCACCAGGCCGGAGGGCGTCTGCGCCCGGTTGACGTTGTCCATCGTGATGCCACTGACGTGCACCGTGGGTGCCAGCGGCGTGATGGGCATGTAGGGGGTGTCCACCCGGATCTCGTCCGGCTGCTCCGTCCTGTCCACCCGTGGGCTCGTCCGGTCTTCCGTCATCGGTTCCTCCCCGTCGCCGACTGACAATCTGGCTTATTGCTGGTGCCCGCCGGGAGCCGGCGGAGGTGGCGGTGCCGTCGGTGCGGCACCCGGCGGCGCCCAGGCACCGGTCTGGGGTGCCGAAGGCACGCCGTACGGGTGAGGCCCGCCGGGCGGCGTCGGGCCGTACCCGGACGGGGGGCCCGCCTGGGTCGGCATCCCCGTCGGCACGCCGCCAGGCGGCGGATACCCAGGCGGGCCGACCTGCGGGTTGGTGGGTGGCATCCCCGGTGCGCCGCCGGCCGGCGGGTAACCGGGGGGCGGCGGGTACCCGGGCGGGCCGGCCTGCGGGCCGCCGGGTGGCGGGAACCCGGGCGGGCCGGCGGGTGGCGGGAACCCGGGCGGGCCGGCGGGTGGCGGGAACCCGGGCGGGCCGGCGGGCGTCGTCTTCCGCCGGGACCGGCGCACCAGCACGATCACGACGATCAGCAGGACGAGGGGCACGGCCAGGCAGAGCGCCGCCTGGATCAGCGCACCCGGTCCCTTCTTCATACTGATCTCCACGGCGGGATGGTCGTCCACGGCCGGGTTGGTCGCGCCGGCGGACGGACCGGCAGGGGTCGCGGCGCCGGCGAGCAGCGGGTGCGCGTCCACCGCCGGCACGGACCTGGACAGCGCGGCGAGCGGGTCGACCACGCCGAAGCCGTACTGGCTGTCGCGGCCGGCCGGGCCCTTGTCGCGGGCGGTACGGATCAGCCGGTTCACCACGTTGGCCGCGTCGAGGTCCGGGTACTTCGCGCGGACCAGCGCCGCCACACCGGACGTGATGGCGGCGGCGTCGCTGGTGCCACTGCCGAGGCCGTAGCCGTTGTGCGAGACCGACTTCGGCCGGGGGGAGATGATGTCCTCCATCGGCGAGGCGAGCACCGCCTCCGGCCCGCCGATGCTATCGGCGAAGTGCCCGCCGTCCTTCGCCAGGCCGGTCACCGCGATGACGCCGGGAATGTTCGCCGGGCTGCCGACACTACGCGCGCCCTGCTTCCGGTTGCCGGCCGAGGAGACCAGCACGACGTCCTTGTCCAGGGCGTACCGGACGGCCGCGACCTCGGCCGGGGTGGGCTGCGAGTCGGAGCCGACGGACATGTTGATCACGTCCGCACCGGCGTCGGCCGCCCAGCGGATGCCCTCCGCGAGGTCACCCGAGTTGAAGGAGGCGCCCATGGAGACGGGCAGAATCTTCGCCTCCGGGGCGATGCCCAGGTGACGCATCGCGCCACCGCCCTTGGACGCGATGATCCCCGCCATCGCCGAGCCGTGGGCCACCTTGGCATCGTCGTCGCGGCGGCCATCGGGGGCCGCGCCGGCCGTCACGCCCTTGCCTGGGAGGACCTGGCCGCGCAGATCGGGCAAATTCGCGTTGACGCCGGTGTCGATGACGGCGACGGTGACACCCTTGCCCTTGGTGATCTTGTGGGCCTGCGGGATCTTCAGAAAGTCGAGGTACCACTGGAGGCCGCGCACGGTGTTGGCGTGTGCCGGAGCCGGCGCGACCAGCGGACCGGTCCCGGCACCGACGGCCAACGCCACCGCGGCGACGGCCACCCTGAGCAACGGCCGCGAAGGCTTCCCCGTACGCATGACTCTCCCAGGACCTCTCGGCGCACAACGCGTCGCGGCTCCGGCCCGGTCGAACCGGACCGGAGCCGCGTCGGCGTTCGTGTCAGTTCCACGCCTTGGCGTTGCTCATCTCGGTGCTGACGTAGTTCTCGCGGGCGATGCCCACCGCGCCACCGATCTCGTTCAGGATCTTGTTGATGTCCCGAACGGCGGCATCCCACTGCGACTGGTGCTGCTCGTAGGCGGCACGGTCCTCACCGTCCCACTGGAGCTTCGACAGCATCGAACGCAGCGTGTCCAGCTTCTCGTCGATGGTCCGCGAGATGGCCTGCATCTGCTGGTTGCTGCTCTCGAGAACGGCGTAATCAACCTTGATGCTCATGAGTTCCTCCCCTGCTCGTGTCGGCGGATCACGGGTTGAGTGCAGAGTGGAACTTGTCCAGCATCTGCTGCTGCTCTTCGTCGTTGACCTGGTGCGTCGTACCCGACTTGTCGAGCAGGTCGGCGATGTTGTCCATCGCCGTCAGCAGCTTGGCCGTGTCCTCGTTCCAGCGCTGCATGAGCGACTGGAAGCCGGTGGACGCCTGCCCCTTCCAGGCGATGGCCAGGTCGTCGACCACGTTCCACAGCTTCTTCAGCTCGCCGTCGACCTCGCTGCGCGTGGACCGCACGTCACTCGCGGCGGTATGTAGAGTCGCTGCTTCGACCTCGAACGCCATGCTTCACACCCTTCCGTCATCTTGTGGCGGCGCAAGTGCCGCGCCCCTCCCCCGCGGCAAGGCAAATCACCCCACCGACGGACACTCCTGCGAAGACCGTAGCGGACACTGTCCAGTCCGCGCAGCCCTCCCCCGGGCGATGCCGACGACCGCCCGGAACCCGTCCCGCCTTACGAGGAACGGGTGTACGAGCGGACGTGCATCACCAAACCCCCCACGAACATGACGGCCAGCATCACTGCCATGGTCCGCTGCAGTCCGTCGTCCGCGACGGAGCCGAGAGCCACCGCGAACGCGGCCAAGCCACTGAGGAGAACGATCTCCATCCACCGCCGGGCCAGACGCGAGCCGGTCACCTGCGCGACCAGCCCGAGCACAACGAAGACCGGCATGGTGAAGAGTGCGTACACGAACAAGACTGCCTGCCACGCCACGATGCCGCCCACCTTCCGTTCGGCCGCTCAGGCCGCGTAGAACCCCGAATCCTGCACCCAGTCAATCTTGATGTCCTTGATGTCGGGATCGGGCCCCGAGGCGAAGCCCGGCTTGGACTCGGCGGTGAACTGGTGCACGTCGGCCCCCCGGTACGAACTCGCGACGGTGGAGAACAGCGACCCGATGTCCTGGAAGACGAGCGCGACGACCGCCATGCTGGCGGTGAGGCCGGCCACGCCGATTGCGTTCGCCAGCGGGATGGTCGCCGGAAACGCCTGCAGCGCCACAGCCGCGATCACCGCGATCAGGATCGTCGTCAACACGGTGACCAGCGCGTCGATCACGGCGTTGTAGTGGTCCTGGAGGCCCTGCAACGCGTCCTTGTTCGCGTTGAGCGCGTCGGCGATGGCCGCGACCTCCATGTTGAGCTGCTGCACGAACTTGTCGAACGCCTCGCGGTCCTCGAAGTTCCACTCCTCGGCGGACGGCGGCACACTCTCCATCGCCTTGCCGAACTGGTCCCCGCCGAGATAGGTGGCCGCGTCGCCCCAGTTCTTGACGGCCTTGGAGATCTCGTCGTTGTCGAAGGACTCGAGGTAGGCGATGGCGACGATGAGCAAGCCGGCGCCGGCCAGCCAGGCCCAGTTGGCGCGGGCCGCGCCGGCCAGCGTACGCACCGGCGCGGTCTGCGCCGCGACACTGTGCGTCCCCACCACCGAGCCCGAGGAATTGGCGATCAGGATCTCCGGCATCAGAGCCTCCCTGCGTCCTGTGCCCGCGCGATCACTTGACCACCCAGGGCTGGTCCGACTTCTCCCAGTTGCTTGCGGTCTTCTCGAGGTTGTCGGCGGCCTTCTGGAGGTGCTCGACGCCCTTGCTCAGGTTGTCGACGTGCTCGTCGATCACCGCGTTGTGCCTACTCACGGCGCCGAGGCCCAGGAAGGTCATGGACCAGCTGGAAAGCCTGACCTCGTCCAGCTTCTCCTTCGCGTTCCGCAGGAACGCCTTCGGGCCGTCCTCGGCAGCGAGCTTCTTCGCGGCACCCTTGATCGCGCCAACATCGACCGTGTTCGCCACTGTCCTCCCCCTTCCTCGTCAGCCGCGCAGCCGGCGCAACGGGTCGTTGATGTCGACGCCGAAGTGGCGGAACCAATCCTCCGGGGTCACCTTCCCCGCCTCGGCCCGCCGGACCAGGTCCGCGCCGCCGACCATCTCCTCCACCAGCTCGCGCTGCCGCTCGGCGTGCGCGGCGTACGCGGCGTCGATCGCGGCCTGGAGCGACTCGACCAGGGTGAAGCTGTCCAGCCGCATGGCGCGGGGGTTGAGCTGGATGTCGCCGACCTTCATGTCACCGTCGACGGTGACCTGGACCAGGCCGTCCGGGCTCTCCCCGGTGACCCGCAGCTCGGCGCGCTGCCGCTGGAAGTCCGCCAGCCGACGCTGCTGCTCCTGTGCCTGCCGCAGGAGCCCCTCGAGACCGGCCGCTCCCGCGCCGCCGGGCATCCACGATGTACTCAACACGGTCCTCTCGTCGGCTGCGACGCTCGTGCCGCAGGCTACCGGATGCGATCACCCCCGGCCGACCCCTCAGCCGGCCGGCTCGTCAGATGGGCTCCGACCAGGCGGTCTGGATGAGCTGCTGGCCGTCCCGCCGGCGCACCAGGGTGCCCCGGCCCGGCGGCTGCGGGCTCGGCCGCAACGTGCCGAAGACCGCGCCCTCCTCCCGGTTGCCGGACATCAGCAGGCCGGGCTGGTCCAGCTCGCGCAGGCGTTGCAGGACCGGCTCGTACAGTGCCCGAGCCACGCCACCCGCCCGGCGGGTGATGATCAGGTGGAGACCGATGTCGCGGGCCTGGGGCAGCAGTTCGTGCAGGGCGCTGAGCGGGTTGTTCCCGCCCGAGGCGACCAGGTCGTAGTCGTCGACCAGGATGTAGAGGTCCGGCCCCTTCCACCAGCTCCGGTCGCGCAGCTGCGCGGTGGTGACGTCCGGGCCGGGCAGCCGGTTCGACAGCGCGCTGCGGATCGAGGCGAGCCCCTGCGCGAACACCTGGTTCGACGGCGCGTAGTCGAGCAGGTGGTCCCCCTCGACGGCGCCGAGCAGGCCGCGCCGGTAGTCGGCGATGACCAGCCGGGCCTGTGCCGGCGTGTACCGCTCGGTGATGCCCCGCGCGATCAGCCGCAGCAGGTTGGTCTTGCCGCACTCGGCGTCGCCGAAGACCGTCAGGTGCGGCTCGTTGACGAGGTCGAGGTAGACCGGGGCGAGCGCCGACTCGTTGACGCCGATCGGCAGGCCCGGCGCCGACCGGTCGACGACCCGGGCCAGCTCGCTGACGGGCAGCTTGCGCGGCAGCAGCCGCACCCTCGGGGCCGGCCGTCCGGGCCAGGCCGACGCGACCTGCTTGGACAGGGCGACGGACGCCTCGGTCAGGTCGTCGATGTCGCGACGGCCGTCGATCCGGGAGATGGCGGTGAGGAAGTGCAGCTTGTCGCGGGTCAGGCCGCGTCCGGGCGACCCGGTCGGGACGTTCGCCGCCGCCCGCCGGTCGATCTCGGACTCGTTCGGGTCGCCGAGGCGCAGCTCCAGCTTCGTGCCGAGCAGGTCCCGCATGTTGATCCGGATCTCCGCCCACCGCACGGCCGTCAGCACCACGTGCACGCCGAAGCCCAGTCCCCGGTTGGCCAGGGTCGTGATGGTCTGCTCCAGCTCCTCGTACTCCTGGCGCAGCGTGTTCCAGCCGTCCACGACGAGGAAGACGTCACCGAACGGGTCGTCGGCGAACTCACCGGCCGCCCGGCGCCGGCGGTAGCTCGCCACCGAGTCGATGCCGTGCTGGGCGAACCGGTTCTCGCGCTCGTCGAGGACGGCGACCACCTCGGCGACCGTGCGGCGCACCGCCTCGGTGTCCCGCCGCCCGGCCACGCCGGCCATGTGCGGCAGCCCGTCCAGGCTGCGCAGCGCGCCACCACCGAAATCGAGGCAGAAGAACTGCACCTCGCGCGGGGTGTGGGTGAGCGCGAGCGAGGCGAGCATCGACCGCAGCATGGTGCTCTTGCCGCTCAGCGAGGCGCCAACGATCACCACGTTGCCGCCCGCGCCGGACAGGTTGACCAGCATCGGGTCGCGGCGCTGCTCGTACGGCCGGTCCACGATGCCGATCGGGGCGGCGAGCTGCCCACGGCCGCGCCACGAGGCGGTGCAGAGACCGAGCTTCGGGTCGGCGGTCAGCGGCGGAAGCAGCTCGCCCAGCCCCGGCGGCTCGGCCAGCGGCGGCAGCCAGACCTGGTGCGCGGGACGACCCCGCCCCTTGAGCCGGTCGATCAGCACGTCCAGCATCGCCACGGCCTTGCCCTCGGCGGCCTGCTCCGGCTCGGGCGCGGCCGGCACCGGCAGGGTCGGATTCTGCACCGGCACGAAGTCGACCCCGTACCGGACGATCCGGCGCTGCACCATCGCCCGCGACGACGCGGCGGCCTGCCCCGGCGCCCGGTACGGCCCGGACACGTACGCGGCCCGGAACCGCAGCATGGTGCTGGTGTCGGTCTTCAGGTAGCCGTGGCCGGGCGCGCTGGGCAGCTCGTACGCGTCGGGCACGCCGAGCACGATCCGGCTCTCCACGGCCGAGAAGGTCCGCAGACCGATCCGGTACGACAGGTGGGTGTCCAGGCCGCGCAGCTTGCCCTCCTCCAGCCGCTGGCTGGCCAGCAGCAGGTGCACGCCGAGCGACCGGCCGAGCCGGCCGATCATCACGAAGAGGTCGATGAAGTCGGGCTTGGCGGCGAGCATCTCGCTGAACTCGTCGCAGATGATCAGCAGGCTGGGCATCGGATCCAGCGGTTCGCCGGCCGCCCGGGCCTTCTCGTAGTCGTAGCGGGAGACGTAGTTGCCGGCGGCCCGCAGCACCTCCTGGCGGCGGTTCATCTCGCCGGCCAGCGCGTCCCGCATCCGGTCGACCAGCGGCAGCTCGTCCGCCAGGTTGGTGATCACCGCGCTGGTGTGCGGCAGCGCCTCCAGCGAGGCGAAGGTGGCACCACCCTTGAAGTCCACCAGGACGAAGTTCAGTTCCTCGGAGGAGTGCGTCACGGCCAGCGCGCCGACGATCGTCCGCAGCAGCTCGCTCTTGCCGGAACCGGTCGCGCCGATCACCAGGCCGTGCGGGCCCATGCCCTCGTGCGCGGACTCCTTGAAGTCCAGCTCGACCACGTTGCCGTCGGGCCCGACGCCCAGCGGGATCCGCAGCCGGTCCCGTTGGCTGCGCGGACGCCAGGTCTGCTGCACGTCGACCGCGGCGGCGTCGCCGACACCGAGCAGGTCGGGCAGCTCCATGCTGCGCGCCAGCGGCTCGTCCGACGTGGTCTGCTGCTGCGAGAGCCGGTACGGAGCGATCTGCCGGGCCAGGCCCTCGGCGGCGGCCTCGCCGAGCCGGTCCGGCGTGCCGAGGCGGGACGAGGACGTGCCGCGCACCAGGTCGAGGGAGGTGCCGTCGCCCACGTCGAGGCAGAGCAGCCAGCGGCCCGCGTCCCGGGGCACGGTGCCGGAGAGGTCGATCACGGTCGCGCCGAGCAGGCCCGGCCCCATGAGCTGGCAGGTCGCCGAGACCTCACCGCCGTCGATCACCACCACGAGGTGCGCCGCGGTGGTCAGCGGCTTCGCCTCGGGGGCGAACCGGGGCCGGCCGGCCAGGTCGCCGGCGAGCGCCTCCTCGGCCTCGGCGAGGCTGGCGAAGACCATCCGCCGGGCGCCCGCCGCGTCCGTCCGGGCGCTGTGGTGGTTGTGCGGCAGCCACTTGACCCAGTCCCAGGACGGCTGCCGGTCCGGGGCGGCCACGATCGCGATGACCAGGTCGTCCGGGGCGTGGAAGGTGGCCAACTGGCCCAGGGCGGCCCGGGTCAGGTCGAGCACCGGCACCCGGTCGCCGCGCAGCACCACCCGGCTGAACGCCCGCACCGAGAGCGCGGTCGGCAGGTCCGGCACGGTCGAGTGGGCGCGGACGAAGCGGCGCAGCGCGATGGCGCTCATCGGCTCCAGGTCCTCGACCGGCTTGGTCTCCGGCGGGACGATCTCCACGGCGAGGCGCTGCGGGCCGGTGGCGATCCGGGTCTCGCCGAAGTCGTCCTCGGTGATCCGGCGCTCCCACAGGCGGCGGGAGGCGGCGATCGACCAGAGCGCGTCCGGCTCCGGGTGCCGCCAGGCCATCGCCGCCCGCTGCTGCTCGGCCGCGCGCCGGGTGCGCTTGCGCATCTGCGCCAGGTAGCGCATGTAGTCGCGCCGCTCGGCGTTCAGCTCGGCCTTGTCGTCGTTGCCGTGGCTGAGCGACCCGATCGCCATGCCCAGCATCGAGACGCCGAAGAGGCCGCCGGCGATGTACGTCATCGTGCCGCCGCCCCGGCCCGCGTAGAGGAACGCCATCGCGCCCACACCGCAGACCATGGGCAGGATCATCAGCAGCTGCCCCATCCCGCGTGGGGTCGGTTCGGGCAGCTCCGGAGGCGATTCCAGCACCACCTCGCCTCGCGGCAGCGCAGGCCCCGGCTGACGCGGGAGCCGGCGGAACACCACCGTGCTCACGGCTGTCTCCTCCCCAGAAGCGGCCCTGATGAAGTTTTGTGCGGGACCGGAGTCGTCGGGTGGGCATCGTACGTGCCCGCCATCGTAGGTAATCTCCCGTGGGCGTCAGGAACCCATGCGTCGGTACCGCCGGCCAGGGGCGATCGTAGAAGAGCGCGAGGAGGCCATGTGGCGACGAAGACGGCGACCGGCGGCCTGAGCCGGATCACCATCGTGGCGCCCCGTACCCGGATGGACCTCGCCCTACCGTCGGACGTACCGCTCGCCGACCTGCTGCCCACCCTGCTGCGCTACGCGGGTGAGGACCTGGCCGACGAGGGCGTCCGGCACGGCGGCTGGAGCCTGGCCCGGCTCGGCGGGCAGCCGCTGGACAGCGGTCGCACCCCGGCCCAGCTCGGCATCCGCGACGGCGAGGTGCTCTACTTCAACCCGCGGTCCGCCTCCGCACCGGAGATCGTCTTCGACGACGTCGTCGACGCGGTGGCCACCGCCACCAACCAGCGCCCGGGCGCGTGGCAGGTCGGCACCACCCGGTCCTTCGCGGTGCTGTTCGCCGCGGCGGCGCTCGGCGCGGGCGCGGTGGCGGCGCTCTTCACCGGGCCGCCGCACCTCCCGGGCGCGCTGGCCGCGTTGGTCGTCGCGGTCGCCCTGGTGGTCACCGCCGCCGTGCTGTCCCGGGCCGCCGCCGACAGCGCCACCGGGTCGGTGCTCGGGGTCGTCGGCCTGGCGTACGCGGGCGTCGGCGGCCTGCTGCTGCTCGCCGGCGACCGCCCGTTGACGGAACTGGCCGCCCCGCACGTGCTCCTCGCCGCCACGGCGGTGGTGCTCTGCGCCGCGGTGGCCGCGCTGGCCGTCGGCGACCGGCTCCCGCTGTTCTTCGGCGCGGTCGGGGTCGGCGCCGCCACGGGCGTCGGCGCGCTGCTCAGCCTCGCGTTCGACAGCATGGACGCGCCGGAAGCCGCCGCGGTCGTCGCGGCGATCGCGTTCGGCGCGGTGCCGGCCCTGCCGATGGCGGCCTACCGGCTGGCCCGGCTGCCCGTCCCGTCCATCCCGACCGGCCCCGACGACCTGAAGTCCGACACCGAGTCGGTGGACGGCCGGCGGGTGCTCCAGCTCAGCGAGCGGGCCGACGAGTTCCTCACCGGCCTGCTCTGGACGGTGTCGCTGCTGGTGCTCGGCGCCCAGGTAATCCTCGCGTTCGACGGGCGGCTCGCCGCGGTGCTGCTCTGCCTCGTGCTGGCCCTGCTGTCGCTGCTGCGCGCGCGGCCGTTCCTCGGCCGTGCCCAGCGCACCCCGGTGCTGTTCGCCGGCACCGCGGGCCTCGGCCTGACCGCCGCGGCCACGTTCGGCAACGGCTCGACGGGCGTACGCCTCGGCCTGGTCCTCGGCGGGCTGGTGCTCGCGGCCGTGGTGAGCCTCATCTACGGGCTCACGGTGGCCGGCAAGCGGATCTCCCCGGTCTGGGGCCGGCTGCTCGACATCGTGGAGATCCTGCTGATCATCGCGCTGGTGCCGCTGGCGGTCTGGGTCGTCGGCCTCTACGGCTGGATCGTCAACCTCCGCCCCTGACCCCCTGCGACGCCCGCGGAGCCGACCTCCTTGTCGACGGCCCCGACCATTCGCCCTGGCCCGACCCTGGCCCGACCCGGCCCGGCCTCGTCCCTGGCCCGCCGGGCCGGCTCACCGGCCCGTTGACGAGCGCCGGGCAGGCGATGCCGGGTGGGGGCTGGGGCGGGTGGGGGCTGGGGCGGGCGGGCGAGGCCGTGCAGGCGTGGTTGGGCAGGCGTGGTTGGGCAGGCGTGGTTAGGCAGGCGTGGTTAGGCAGACGTGGTTAGGCAGACGTGGTTAGGCAGGCGTGGTTGGGCAGGCGGGACCGGACGGGGTGGCCGGGCGGGTCAGGCGGCCGGGTCGAGGGTGGTGACGACGGTGGCGACCGGGGCGGTGGCGTAGACCCCGGGGCCGTGCTGGCCGTCCACCGGGCGGTTCGGCGCGCCGGCGCGGCGCGCCACCTCTCGCACCGCCTTGACCAGCGCCTCCACGTGGTTGTCCAGCGCCGCCACGCGAAGCAGGGGCGGGGCGACCCGCCCGCCCGGCAGCACCACGGCGGCCAGCGTGTGCGACGGGGCGGACGTCGCCGTCACCGCGTCCACCAGTGGGCCGAACGGTGCGTCGCCCCGCGGCCGCAGCGCCAGGCAGCGTTGCGTCCAGCCGCCGCCGCGCAGCCCGGTCCAGGTCTCCGCCTGCGGGGTGGGTGCCAGGTCCAGCCCGGCTCCCGAGACGACCGCCGCGCGCAGCTCGTCGCGGCCGAGCGGCCGGTGGACGAGCCCGGCCGCGGTCAGCGCCTTGCCCAGCCGCCCGATCCCGGCGGCCAGCGTGCGGTGCACCCCGGGCATCCCGCCGCCCCGGGTGACCGTCTCGACGCGGGCGTCCCGCACGGAGAGCCGCAGCGCCACCCAGACCGTCCGGTGGGCCGCCGGCGGCGCCCCCGGCGCCGGGTACCAGACCAGGGTGTGCGAGACCACCTGGGCCCGGGTGACCGGGCCGGTGAAGTCGGTGAGCACGCGCAGCGCCCGGTCCACGACACCCGCCTCGACCGAGCCGGCGGGGGCCCCCGCGCGGCCCTGCACCGCCACCGCGGCGAACCAGCCCTGCGCGTCCTGTCCGATGCCGAGCCGGGTGCCCCGATCTGTGAGTTCGATCACATTCAGCTCGGGGGCCAGCGCCGCCAGCCGTGGATCCGCCGCGCGGCCGGCCGTGACCGTGCTCCTGGCGGCCTCCCGGCGCCGGCCCAGCCGCCGGCGCAGCAGCAGGTCCTCGTACCACCAGCGGCCACCCCGGCGGGCGAAGGCCGCGATCACGACCACCACCGACAGCAACGCCACGGTGCCGGCGAGCCAGGGCGGCCCGCCCAGCGCCGCCCAGACGGCCAGGGCGCAGAGTTCCAGCAGCACGAGTTGGCCCACGGCCACCGGCCCGATGCGACCGCGGCCGCGCCGGTCGGCCGGGATCACCGGCCGCTGGGCGACGCCGGACGGCTGTGGTGCCGGACGACCGGGTGGCGCCTGAACCTGCGTCATCGCTGACAGTCCTCTCTGGACGGCGGAGCGTCCGCCGGTTCGGGTCGGGCGCTGGTCCCGGTGACCCGTCGACGGCCCCTTATCGTAGGGAAGCCCGCGACAACGACTCGGACCTGCTCGTCGCGGACCCACCCCCGCCGGAGGTAAGTCATGCGGACCCGCCGCGATCAGGTGCAGGCGTACCGCTTCGTCACCCGCCGGATCGTCTCGGCGCTTTTGTCGGGCGACCCGGAGACCAGCAACCTGCCGATGCGGCGGCTCGGCATGGCGGTCTTCGGCAGCGTGATCGCCGCGGCGGTGGTGCTCGGCGGCGTCGGCGCGTACGGGCAGTTCACCGGCAACACGGCGCCGCTGGAGCCGAACACCCTGGTGATCGAGCGGGAGACCGGGGCGACGTACGTGTTCGTGGACGGGCAACTGCACCCCACGCTCAACTACGCCTCGGCCCGCCTGATCATCAACGAGCCGGCCCCGCAGGTACGCACGATGTCCCAGGCGTCGATCCGCGAGCGGCCCCGCGGGCGTACGGTCGGCATCGTCGGCGCCCCGGACGCGCTGCCGGACCGGAAGTCGCTGACCGACCTGCCCTGGTCCGTGTGCGACGTGCCCGACCCGGCCGACCCCCGCCGCTCCGGCACCCAGGTCGTGATCAACCGTCCGCTCCCGGGCGGGGTGCCGCTCGGCGACCGCGCGGTCCTGGTGGAGGTCGACGGCCAGCGGCACCTGCTCACCGGGAACGCCCGGTTGCAGGTGACGGGCGGCGACTCCGCGCTCGCCGCGCTGCGGATGGCCAACGCGCCCCGCCTCCCCGTGGGCCAGCAACTGCTCAACGCCGTGCCGGCCGGGCCGATCCTGCGCAAGCCCGCCATCGCGGGCGCGGACGAGGCCAGCACCCGGACCGAGCGCCCGGCCAAGGTGGGCCAGGTGTTCCGTGCGGCGGGGCAGCACTACGTGCTCACCCGGGAGGGCCTCAGCGCGATCGGCGAGCTCAGCGCGCTGCTGCTGCTGCGCGACGGCGGCGAGGTCACCGACATCACCCCCGCGCAGGCCGGCAAGCTGCTGACCGACCAGCGGGTGGAGGAGGCGGGGATGCCGCAGGCCCTGCCCGCGCTGCACCAGGTCAGTGTGGGCCGGACGGCGATCTGCGCGACCTACCGGGAGGGGGCCGACGGCGGTCCGCCCACCACCACGCTGGAGGTCTTCGACCGCGCACCGCAGGAGCTGGTCGCGGCCGGCGCCGTCCCGGTGCGGCAGACCGGGCGCGACGGCGTGCGTACCGCCGAGGCCGTGCTGCTGCCCGGCGGCAAGGGCGTGCTCGTGCAGGCCGCTCCCGGGTCCGGCGAGAGCGGCACGGCCGCCGCCGGCGCCACCGTCTACCTGATCAGCGCCCAGGGGGTCCGCTACCCGCTCGGCATCGGCGCCATGAGCGCGCTCGGCTACGAGGGGGTCAAGCCGCTGGCCGTACCCGCGTCGCTGTTGGCCCTCGTGCCCACCGGGCCGACCCTGTCGCGGGACGACGCGCTCGCCCACTTCTCGCCCGGCACCGCGCCGTCGGCCAGGCCCGCGCCCTCCTCGGGCGGGGCGGCGAAGCCGTCGGACAGCCCGACGTCGAGCCCGTCGGGCGGGTCGGCGGAGCCGTCCGGAGGCCCGTCGTCGGGCGGGTCCACGAGGCCGTCCGGCGGGCCGTCGTCGGGGGCGCCGGCCTCGCCCGACCCGGCCGCTTCCTCGCCCGGCGCGGGCAACTGAGCCCGGACGCGACGGATCGGTACGCCCGGCGGGTCGCCCGACTCGCGCCGGTCGACTAACCTGTGCGTGCCAACGGTTTATCGACGATGACGTACGGGGATGCTGCCATGACGGGGCGCACGACAGTCGACCTGATGTCCCTGGAGGACTTCCAGCAGAAGTTGGCCGACCGGCTGACCGAAGCGGAGAAGGCGTTGCGGAAGCTGCGCACCGAGATGCAGTGCCGGCCGCCGGCGCTGGGCTCGTTCGCCGACGCGACCGAGAACGCCCGTCGCTATTCCGAAATCCACCAATCCTATGTGGACCAGGTCGAGCGGCTACGCGAGGCGGTGAAGGCGTCCCAGAGCGCGACCGCGACGATCCTGTCCAACTACCGCACCACCGAGGAGCGCAACGCGGCCAACGCCGCCGACATCAAGGCCGCGCTGGCCGGGGTCGACGACGCGCTGAAGCGGGAGGGGGAGCCGCGTGTCTGAGTACACCCAGCGCTACCAGCACGTCAGCCACCAGCAGCTCTACGACGGCGTGATGGCCGGCCAGCCGGGCCAGATCGACGGCATCGCCGCCCAGTGGACGTCCCTCAAGGGCATCCTCGACGGGCTCGTCAAGGATCTCGACGGCGACCTCGACAAGCTGGCCAACACGTGGACGGGTTCGGCCTCGCAGGAGTTCCAGCGCCGGCTCGCCCTGGTCAGCGACTACGCCGACAAGCTCGGTGAGGGCATGGCCGACGTCAGCCGGGGGCTGACGCTGATGGCCGCCGACCTGCGCACCGCCCGCGAGCAGGCGGAGAGCCCGGACGAGACCGACGACCACGACAAGGCGCTCTCCGGCGCGGCCAAGGGCGCGGTCTTCGGCGTGCCGGGCGTCCTGGTCGGCGGGCTGCTCGGCCACCAGCAGGACAAGGCCGAGCAGGAGAAGGCGCACCAGCGCATGGTCAAGGTGGTGGCCGAGCTGGCCGCCGGCTACGACCTGTCGGCGTACGGCCGGATCGTCCCGCCGCCGCCGCCGGACCCGGACATCCCCGGCACCACCCGCAACAACTCGGTCACGGTGCCGCGCCTCGGCCCGGATTCCACCACGCCGACGGCCGCGCCGACCAGCAGCGGTCTCGCGGGGCAGCCGGGCGGTGCCACCATCGCGGCCCCCGACCGGCCGTCCTCCGGGCCGGAGACGGGCTCCGGCAAGGACGCCCCGGATTCGGGCGGCAGCGGGCAGCCGGGCACCGGCACGACCGGCGGCGTGCCGGGCGGCGTGGGTGCCGGCACCTCCCTCGCCGGGGCCGCGCTGCTGACCGGCGCGACCGCCGGCACGACCGGCCTGACCGGGCCGGGCGGCACCGGGACGGCCTCGGCCAACCCGGGCCTGAACTTCGGCCCTCAGGGCGGCACGCCGGCCGGCGGTCTGGTCGGCACCGGCGCCCTCGCCGGGTCGGGCACCGCGCCGAGCACGACGGCCCGGCCAGTGGGCGGCACCCCCGTGGCGGAAAACCGAGCGGCCACCGGGATGGGGCGGCGCTTCGACGCCGCACGTCAGGGCACGGCCGGTGCCGGCAACCAGGCAGCCACCGGGGCGGGACGGCCGGGCGCGGGCCGTGCCGCGAACCGGCCCGGCATCCTGGGTGCCCGCCAGGGGCAGCACGACGAGGACACCGCCGACGGCCGGCTGACCTGGCTGACCGAGGACGACATGGTCTGGCGGGACGGCGCGGACGCCGCCCCGCCGGTGCTCGGCACCGACGGCTGACAGCACGACGACGGCCCATCCGGCGGGAGACTTCCCCCGGGTGGGCCGTCGCACGTCCGGCGGCCAGCACTCACCTACCGCCGGCCCGGACGACACCGCCCACGGCTTCGACCAGCACCTCCACAGAGGAGGGCGTGGCGTCGGTCACCGAACCGGCGTGGCCGCCGCGCTGCGCCGGCCGCTGCAGGGGGATAGGTTGGAGTGGTGCCGTTCGTAGCGCCCGCCATCCCGTTCTGGTCGGTCACGCTGCGCTCCCTGCGCGAGCTGACCCGGCTGGCGGCCGCCGCGCTGGTGCTCGCCGTCGGCCTCGGCGGCGTGACCGCCGCACCGGCACCCCCCGCCCCCGTCCTCGGCCCGGCCGCCGCGAGCGCCCCCGCCGCCGTGGGCGTCCCGGTCGAGCAGCCGCTTCCGGGCCGCGCCCCGGCCGCCGAGCGCGTGGTCGACGCGGCCACCCCGCCGGCCGTCCGCCGGGCCGTCATCCCGGCCGAGACCGGGGCCGAGGCGATCGTCCGCCGGGACGTGCCGGCCCGCGACCCCGGCCGGGGGGTGCCCGCCCGGCGCGGTCCACCCACCGCCTGACCCGTCGGCCACCGGCCTCTCCGAGGCATCGGCCCCACTGCGGACCGCCCTCGCGCCGCGCGAGGCCCGTCCGGCCGGGCCGCCTCCCGACATCCCGGCCGCCTCGGCGCCCCGGTCCGCCACCGGGTGGACCGGCACGCCGCTTCCGGCCGCCCCGCCTCGGCACCGGCCCGTCCGACCGTTCCCGCACGCCCGCCGGAACGACCACCGCCGACGTACGCCAAGCGTCCACGATGCCCAACCGCCCGTCCGACGGGCACGACCACACGTCGATTCCGCTCGATCGACCGCGAGGTGCTGACCATGCAGACCGTGCTCTCCTCCGTCCTGCTCGATGTGCCACGGGCCGCCGTGATCTGGCTGAGCCTGCTCGGCGTCGTCGCCGTCACCGTCGCCGGGCTGTTGCTGCGACCGGGCCGGCTCCGCTTCGACGCGGGAGGCCTGATCCGCCGCGCGGCGATGCCGAGCGAGCTGGAACGGGCCGAGGAGCAGCGCGAACGGTCCCGGTACGCGGAGGAGGTCGCGGTGGCCGCGGAGCGGGCCGCCACCACCGCCGCCCGCCTGCGGGCAGAGTGGCTGACCGCGCAGGAGGCGGTCGAGACGGCCTGGCAGGCGTACGAGGCCGCCGAGGCGGACGTCCGACGGCTGGCGAACGCCGAGGCGATGCCCCTGCCGCGTACCGGCCGTACCCCCGCCGAGTACGCCGAGCGTGAGCGCTTCCTGCACCGGGCCGCGCTGGACGCCTACTGGCGCAAGGAGCTGTCGGTGGAGCAGCTCAGCGACGTCTTCGCGCACCGCAACGGATGGGACCCGCGGCTGCACCCGGTCGAGCAGGAGTTGGTGCTGCACCGGGCGGTACGGGACAACCTGTTCGCCCGGCAGCAGGCCGCCCGGGAGCGGGAGCAGGCCGCCTGGCGCGCCGCCGAACTCGCCGCCGAATCGGCGCGCAGCCTGCGGGACGAGGCGTTCGCCGCGGTCAACCACCAGCCCGAGGAGTCGCCGTCGCTGCTGCCGCTGATCGAGGGGACGGTGGAGCAGACCCGGGAACTTCCGGCGGTGTCCGGTCGGGAGGTTCCGCCGGTGGCCCGGGGTCGGGCGGCCGTCGCCGCGTACTGACCGGCGCGATCGGGGTGGCCGTCGCCGCGTCCTGACCGGCACGACCGGGTGGCCGTGGCCGCGTACCGACCGGCCGGCCGACGGATCCGGGCGGAGTTGGCCCGGCTGGGCTAGCGTGGCCGTATGTCCAGGGAGGCGTGGGTCCTCGTCGGTGTCGTGGCGCTCGTCACGCTGGTCGGCGCGGTGCTGCTGGCCGTTCGCGTGATCCGCACCCGCCGGCTGCTCGGCACGCTCGGGGTGAAGGGCAAGGTCGCCTTCTACGGGGCGCTGCTCTACACCGTGCTCCCGATCGACGTGCTGCCCGACCCGATCTACCTCGACGACATGGCCGTGCTGACCGGCGCGCTGATCTACCTCGGTCGACTGGTCCGGCACCGACGCGCCGGCAGTCCCCCGCTGCCCGGCCGACCGGTCACCGGGCCGAAACCGGACCGGAACCGCCGCCGCGTTCCCTGACCCGGCACGCCCACCGCGAGACAGGGGACGGACATGCCCGACCACCGGTTGGCACCGCAGGACGAGCGGGTCGCCGCGTTCTGCCGGGAACGGCACCTGGCGACGTTGACCACCCTGCGGGCCGACGGCACCCCGCACGTCGTGCCGGTGGGCGTCACCGTCGACGCCGCGGCGGGCCTGGCCCGGGTGATCACCAGCGGCACGTCCCGCAAGGCCCGACACGTCGCCGCCGCCGGCCCCGTGGGCGCCCCGGTGGCCGTCTGCCACGTCGACGGGCGACGGTGGCTCACCATCGAGGGGCGGGCGGTCGTCCGCTCCGACCGGGCCACCGTGGCCGAAGCCGAGCGCCGGTACGCCGAGCGGTACCGGACACCGCGCCCCAATCCCGACCGGGTCGTCATCGAGATCACCGTGACGCGCCTGTTGGGAAGCCTGTGACGGTCTGACCGGTTCGCCGCCCGGCTCGCCCGGCCTGCCGACGTCGGCCTCCTTAGACAGCCGACCACCGCTGTCCGGGGCACCGCCGGCACGAGCCCGAGGAGCCCGTCGCACGTCGCGGGTGTGACGAGCCGCATCCGTACGCCGGAATCCTGCTGCCCCTGGCGCCGTTGCATCCCATCGTGCCGCCGGACCCCCGGCCCCTGCCCCGGAATGCCCCGTGGATCAGGGCCGTTGGGTCCCTGGTACGCCCGGCCACGGACGCGCTCCGGGCCGTCGAATCCCTCCAGGCGAGCGCCTGTCCCGGTGCTTGCGCCTCCGGCTCCCGGAGGCGTCAACCCCCGATTGGAGCCCGACCATGAAGCCGATCATCCACAAGAGCGGTCTCTCCGTCGCCGGCCTGCTGGTGGCGGGCGGTTGCATCGCCGGACCCGCGATGGCCGCCCAGGCCGCGCCGGTGGCCACCGCCCCGGTCGCCTCGGTGCACACCGACAAGGGCGGGCGGGCCGACAAGGCCGACAAGAACGGCCGCCCCGACAAGCGGGCCGAGCGCACGGTGGGCATCGAGTACCAGGCGCAGCCCAACTTCTACTACTGCGGCCCGGCCGCGACGCGGATGGCCCTGTCCGCGCAGGGCAAAATCCTCTCGCAGGACGAGGTCGCGAAGCTGCTGGGCACCACGGAGGCCGGGACCGACTCGGCCCTGGACACCACGCGAGTGCTCAACGAGCTGACCGGCGGCCGGTACCGGACCACGGAGATTCCGGGCCCGGTGGCCAAGCCGGAGCAGGTCGACAAGCTGCGGGCCGACGTGGTCGCCGCCCTGGACGAGGGCCGGCCGGTGGTGGCCAACGTCAAGGGCACCGCGGTCGACACCGACGGCCACCCGCAGTCGTACGAGGGCGGGCACTACCTGACCCTGGTGGGCTACCGGGACGGCGGTGACCTCATCCGGATCGCCGACCCGGCCTCTCCCGAGGGCGAGTACTGGATGACCCTGGAGAAGGTCGCCAACTGGATCGCCGAGCGCGGTTACTCGTCCTGATCCGACGCACCGGCGAGGGCCGGTCTCCCCGCACGGGGGGACCGGCCCTCGCGCGTACCACCCGACCCTTGCCCGTCCCCACCGGCGCTTGCGGGCGTTCCTGCGGTGCCTCGCGCCGGGCCCACGCCCGGTCCGGTGGGCACCCGGGTGCCGGCCCCTGGCCCGCCCGGTGAAAACCGGTCGCCCTGTCCCCGGGGCCGGCGGCAGGATCGGCCCGGTGAGGATGCATGCCGACCAGGTCGACGTCACCGCGGACGTCGTCACCGCCCTCGTCGCCGATCAGTTCCCCCGCTGGCGCGGGCTTCCGGTGCGCCCGATCACCTCGTGCGGCACCGTGAACGCGCTGTTCCGACTCGGCGAGGACATCGTGCTGCGCTTCCCGCTGCAACCCGGGACCGACCCGGAGTTCCGCGACGACCTGCGGCGCGAGCAGGAGGACGCGCGCCGCCTCGCCCCGCACGTACCGCTGCCGGTTCCCGAGCCGGTGGCCCTCGGCGAGCAGGGCGAGGGCTACCCGGGCCCGTGGACGGCGTACCGCTGGATCCCCGGGGAGACCGCCGGCGACCGGAGCATCGGCGATCCGGTCGAGTTCGCCCGCGACCTCGCCGGGTTCGTCCGTGCGCTGCACGAGGTGGACACCGGCGGCCGGGCATGGAACGGACGCACCCGGGGCGGCCCGCTGCCCGCCCGGGACGAGTACGTCCGTAGCTGCCTGGCCGAGAGCACCCACCTGACCGACACCGCCCGGGTCGCCCGGGTCTGGGCGGAGTGCCGCGACGCGCCCGCACACGACGGGCCGGACGTGTGGATCCACGCCGACCTGATGCCGGGCAACCTGCTGGTCCGCGACGGCCGGCTCGCCGCGGTCATCGACCTCGGGGCGGTCTGCGTCGGCGACCCGGCGGTCGACCTCATGCCGGCGTGGAACCTGTTGCCGCCCGTCGCCCGGGAGACCTACCGCCGGGCGCTGGGGGCCGATGACGCCACCTGGGCGCGCGGGCGGGGCTGGGCGATCGTCCAGGCCATCGGCGCCCTTCCCTACTACGTCGACACCAACCCGGTGATGGCCGACACCGCCCGCCGCACCCTGGACGCGGTCCTCGGCTGAGGCGTGGGAGCGGCCCTGGACGTGGGTTGGTGGACCGGCTGCGGGGCGCACTCAGCGGCCGGCCCACGTCTATGGCGGAGCTGCGCGAGAAGCAGCACTGCCCCCGCCCCGCCGATGGTGGCCGCGCCCCGCTCCCGGGGCGCGGCCACGGGCGTCTCAGCGGCCGAGCGGATCCGGCGGGCGGTCGAAGAACGTCTCCAGCACCACGATGGTCTGCGTGCCGGTGACGCCCTCGATCTGGAACAGTCGCCGCAGGCTGGCCTGGAGCTGTTCCGGTGACCCCGCCCTGATCTTCACCAGCAGCGAGGCCGGGCCGGCCACCACGTGGGCCTCCTCGACCTCCGGCAGCGCGGCGAGCGCCTCGTGGGTGGGTCGGTCCCCCATCCAGGCGTTCGCCTCGATCATCACGAAGGCGAGCACGCCGCGACCCACGGAGACGGGATCGACGTCCACTGTGGTGCGTCGGATCACCCCCTGCTCGCGCAACTTCCGCACCCGCTCGTGGACGGCCCCGGTCGACAGTCCGACGGCGGCGGCGAGGGCCGAATACGGCTGGGCCGCGTCCCGTTGCAGCTCCGCCAGCAGCCTCCGGTCGATGTCGTCCACACGCCCCTCCGATGCTTGTTCGGCGATTCACGTCATTCCCCGACTGTCATTCGGTGGTGTTAGCGTACAGCCGAACAGGAATCAGGAGGGTGTCTCATGGTCGACCGGGTGAAAGTTCACTTCGAGGTCCTCGACGAACGGTTCCGCCGGGTCAACGGCGACGAGTGGGTCGAGCGGCTCCACACCGGGGGCCGTTGGCTGGAGGGGCCGGCATACTTCCCCGCCGGGCGCTACCTGGTGTTCAGCGACATCCCCAACGACCGGCTGCTGCGCTGGGACGAGACCACCGGGGCGGTCGGCGTGTTCCGGCAGCCGGCGGGCTACGCCAACGGGCACACCGTCGACCGGCGCGGGCGGCTGGTGAGCTGCGAGCAGGGCAACCGGCGCGTCACCCGGACGGAGGCGGACGGCACCGACACCGTCCTCGCGGAACGCTATCGGGGGCAGCGGCTGAACAGCCCCAACGACGTGGTCGAGCACTCCGACGGCTCGATCTGGTTCACGGACCCGAGCTTCGGCATCGACAGCGACTACGAGGGCCACCGGGCCGAGAGCGAGATCGGCGGCAACCACGTCTACCGGGTCGACCCGCACGACGGCGAGGTGCGCCTGGTCGCCGACGACTTCGGCCAGCCGAACGGGCTCGCGTTCGACGCCGACGAGTCGACGCTCTACGTGGCGGACACCCGGCACCGGCACCTGCGACGCTTCGGCGTCGGCGCGGACGGCAGCCTGCACGGGGGTGAGGTCTTCGCCGAGTGCGACGCGGGCACCTTCGACGGGGTACGCCTCGACGCGGCCGGCCGGATCTGGGCTGCCGCGTACGACGGGCTGCACTGCTTCGACCCGGACGGCACGCTGCTGGGCAAGCTGCGCCTGCCCGAGGTGGTCGCCAACTTCACGTTCGGCGGGCCGAAGCGCAACCACCTCTTCGTCTGCGCGTCCAGCTCGCTCTACGCGCTGCGCGTCAACATCAACGGGGTCCGCCACCCCGGCTACTGACCGCGGGCGTGCCGGCGGCTCGTCCCGCCGGCACGCCCGCCGGGTTCACGGCTCCGGCACGCGCATGTGGCTCACGGCTCCGGTGCGATCCGGCGCAGGCTGTCCACCTCGGACACGATGACCGCCTCCATGGGGCACGAGTCTGCGGCGTCCACCAGCGCGTCGTCGGGCGCCACCCGCTCGGCCAGCGGGCGGGACAGCCCGTCCACCAGCACGAAGTGCCCCGGCGCGGTGCCCGCGCAGATCCCCGACCCGATGCACCGGGCCCGGTCCACGTGCACGCGCCACTGCTCGTCCGGCCCGCTCACCGCGTCACCAGCTCACCGGCATGGCCACCAGGCCCCGCACCAGCAGGCCGCTCTTCCAGGTCAGCTCCGACTCGGGCACGGCCAGGCGCAGGCCGGGGGTGCGGGCGATCAGGGTCTCCAGGACGACCTGGAGCTCCATCCGGGCGAGTTGCGCGCCGACGCAGTGGTGCACCCCGTGCCCGAAGCCGAGGTGGGGGTTGGCCTGCCGGGCCAGGTCGAGCCGGTCGGGCTCGGCGAAGACCGTCTCGTCCCGGTTGGCCGACGGGATCGACACCACGACCGGCTCGCCGGCCCGCACCAGTACGCCGCCGAGCTCGACGTCCTCCAGGGCGTAGCGGGCGAAGGCCGACGACGCGCCGAGCGGGACGAATCGCATCAGCTCCTCCACGGCGCCCGGCACCAGCGCCGGCTCGGCCCGCAGCCGTGCCCACTCGGCCGGGTGGGTGAGCAGCACGTACACGAAGTTGGGAATCTGGGTCACGGTCGTCTCGTGCCCGGCGGCGAGCAGCCCGGCGGCCAGCCGCACGACCTCGTCCGCCGCGAGCCGGTCGTCGGCGTCCCGGGCCCGGACCATCGCGCCGAGCAGGTCGTCGGTGGGTTCGCGGTGCCGGCGCGCGATCAGCTCGCCCATGTACGCCAACAGGTTGTCGATGTACTGCTGGGCCTGTTCCGGGCTCAGCGAGGTGGTCGACACGATCGCCTCGGACCAGGTGTGGAAGCGGTCCTGGTCGGCCACGGGCACGCCGAGCAGGTCGCAGATGACCCGGATCGGCAGCGGGGTGGCCAGGTGCTCCACCAGGTCGGCCGGGGGACCGGCGGCGAGCATGCCGTCGACCAGTTCGTCGGCGACCCTCCTGGTGCGCGGGCGCAACTCGTCCACCCGGCGGGCGGTGAAGGCCTTCGCCACCAACCGGCGCAGCCGGGTGTGCTCCGGCGGGTCCATGGCCAGGATCCCGGTGTCCTGCTGCCGTGGCGAGTTGCGGGGCTCGTCCCGGCCCACCGAGGCGGCCCGGCTGAACCGGGGGTCGCCGAGCACCGTACGCACGTCGGCGTGCCGGGTGGCCAGCCAGGCCGGCTCCCCGAAGGGCATCCGGATCCGGGTGAGCGGTTCGTCCCGGCGCAGCCGGGCGTAGCGCGGGTCGAGGTTGAGCCGGTCGGGTTCGCTGAACGGATAGCGGGGGACGGTCGTCTCGGGTGCCTCGGTCACCGGCTGACCTCCTCTCGTCGCGGCGTCCGCAAGGGACACCGGTCCGGCCGGGGTGACTCGACGGTGAGTCACGCTCCGACTGCGGATGGTAGCTAGAGTGGTCGATGCTTGGCTAGCGGTGAACGTCGATCCGCCGGAAACGACGCTCCCGGGCCGACCGCGCGGCGACCCGGGAGCGGCCGAGAAGGTCAGCGGACCTGGTCGCCCTCGCCCGTACGGGCCTGGGCCTGGTCGACGCCCTTGTCGATCTGCTCGTCGTGCTTCCCGCCGGTGCGCTGGTCAGCCATGTCGCCGCCCTTCTCCAAGCCCTGGTCGACCTGCTTGTCGTGCTTGTCGGCGAAGTCCTTGGCCTTGTCCACGAAGTCGCTCATCGGGTCCTCCTCGGGTCGGATTCGATCTCTGCCTTCCCTGGTGCCCCGGGCACAAACGCGACCGGGCAGGCCCTCGCCGACCGGACGGGCCGCCGTGGAGCGCCACAGGAGGCCGTGGAGCGGACAGGCCGGCGGGATCGCCACGGGACACCGCTCGGCCGCCGACTCGCCCTACCGGGCCGGGTGCGGCATCTAGGTTGAAAGGGGGCACGGGTGTCGAAGGGACGCTCGCCGGGTACCGACTCGCGGGAGATCGAGGAGGGCCGACGTGGTCGCAGACGGTGCCGGGCGGACGCCCGAGGGGACGACGGACCGGGCCGCGGGGCCCCGACAGGCCTGGGCGGCGCTGCCCTGGCCGGTCCGCTCGGCCGTGGTGTGGAGCGCCTGCCTGGTGGTGGTCGTCGCCGGGCTGTACCTGCTGGGAAAGATCGCGGTGCTGCTCGCGCCACTGGCCATCGCGCTGGCCGCCACCGTCTTCCTCACCGCGCTGCTCGACCCGGTGCAGCTCGCGCTGCGCCGCCTCCGGCTGCCCGCGTTGCTGGCCGCCCTGCTCACCGTGCTGCTGCTGCTCGGCGTGCTGTTCGGGGTCGGCGCGCTGGTGTGGAACCTGACCGCCAGCCAGTTCAGCGAGCTGAGCCAGGAGCTGAGCCAGGGCCTGCGACGGACCCGGGAGTTCGTGACCTCCACGCTGCCGGTCAGCGACCAGCAGCTCGACCGGCTGCTCGACCAGGCCCGGCAGGGCCTCGGGCAGGGCTCGGTCGACCCGGTGTCGGGGGCTCGGACGGCCGCCGAGGTGCTCGGCTCGGCGCTGCTCGCGCTCGTGCTGCTGTTCTTCCTGCTCAAGGACGGCCGGTCGATGTGGCACTGGGTGCTGGTCCGGATGACCGGCCCGAACCGGTCGGTGACCGCCGAGGCGGGCCGGGTGGGCTGGCGGACGCTGGGCGCGTACAGCCGGGGCACGATGATGATCGCCGCGATCGACGCGACCGGCATCGGCCTGGCCCTGGTGCTGCTCCGGGTGCCGCTGGCCTTTCCGCTGGCGCTGATCACGTTCTTCGGCGGCTTCGTCCCGATCATCGGCGCGACCGTGGCCGGCGCGGTCGCGGTGCTCGTCGCGCTCGCGGCGAAGGGGCCGGTCACCGCGCTGCTGGCCCTGGCCGCCGTGATCGCCGTCCAGCAGATCGAGGGCAACCTGCTGGAGCCGCTCATCATGAAGCGGCAGGTGCGGCTGCACCCGGCGGTGATCCTGGTGGCGGTCACCGCCGGCACCCTGATCGCCGGCATCGCCGGCGCCTTCGTCTCGGTGCCGATCACCGCCGTCGTCTGGCGCGTCATCGACACCGTCCAGCAGCACCGCGAACGCCCCACCCCGGACGCCAGGACCACGCCGCCGGCCCCCACCTGAGCGGGGCCGGCCAGGAGGGCGGTGCCTGCCGGCGGAGCCGTCCACGGGGCCGACGCCCGCCCGAACCGGCCGTCCACCGGGCCGGTGCTCAGGCCGGGCGGGGCACGGCGAGGTGGGCGGTGAACCAGTCGGCGGCGCAGTGGGCGACCTGCTCCAGCTTGCCGGGTTCCTCGAAGAGGTGCGTGGCGCCGGGGATCACCGTCAGCTCGGCGCTCTCCGGCAGCGCCTCCTGCGCCTGCTCGTTGAGGGCGATCACCTGCTCGTCCAGGCCGCCCACCAGCAGCAGCGTGGGCGCGCGCACCTGCCCGAGGGCCGGGCCGGCCAGGTCGGGCCGGCCGCCCCGCGAGACGACCGCGCCGACGAGGTCCGGTCTGGCGGCCGCCGCCACCAGCGCGGCGGCGGCCCCGGTGCTGGCCCCGAACAGGCCGATCGGCACCCGGCCGAAGGGCCGCTCCGCCGCCAGCCAGTCCACGACCGCCGCGAGCCGGCCGGCGAGCAGTGGGATGTCGAAGCGCAGCTCGGCGGTCCGGGCGTCCACCCGGTCCTCGGCCGGGGTCAGCAGGTCGACCTGCACGGTGCCGAAGGCGTCGCGGTTGAGCACGTGCGCCACGGCGGTGTTGCGCGGGCTGTGCCGGGAACTGCCGCTGCCGTGGGCGAAGAGCACCACGCCGGCCGGCTCGGCCGGGACCAGCAGGTCGGCCGGGAGTTCCGCGTCCCCCGCCGGGATCGTCACCTCGCTGCTGCGCACGTCCATCTCCGCCTCCGTCCCGTACGTCGTCGGCCGGACCGGTCGTCCGGCTCACCGGACCACGGCCCTCCTCCCCGGCCGCTCGCATACCCGCCCGCACGGCCGGCAAGCGGGCCGGCCGCCCCCGTGTTTGCCACCGGGGGCGTCGGGTAGGCGGCAGGCGACCGCAGACCGTACCGGCGCAAGACCGCGCCCCCGACGGATCGCGAGGATCGCCATGGCGCAGCAGCGAAAGTCCCGCCAGCAGACCACCGACCGGGAACGGCGCGAACAGGACGCCGAACGCGGCCGGGACTGGGCGGACGACGCGGCCCAGGCACGCACGGCCGACGACCCGCGGGCGATGACGCCCCGCGACGCGGCCGGCCGCCCCTCACAGGGCAGGCCGCTCTGACCGACGCCGCCGGCCCGCCAGCGCGGGCCGGCGGCGGGTCACGGCTCGTTCTCGGGCAGGCGGAGCAGCGGGGCCCGGCCCGGCGCCTGCTCCGGGGCCGGTCCGGAGACCTCCAGCGGCGGGATCGGCACGGTGACGGGCTCGTCGCAGGTGACCCGGACCGTCTCGCCGTGGTGCCGCAACTCCAGCACGTCCTCCGGGTCACCGTGGCGCAGCGCGTACGTCGTCTCGTGCGGCCGGACGTCCACCCGCAGCAGCATCCCGCGCCACTGGAGCGAGAACTCCAGCCGCCCGAGCCGGCTGGACAGGCGTGGCGCGAACGACAGCGTGCCGTCGTGGTCGCGGAGCCCGCCGAACCCGGCCACCAACGCGATCCACGCCCCCGCGAGCGACGCCATGTGCACGCCGTCGCGGGTGTTCTCGTTGAGGTCGTGCAGGTCCATCAGCGCGGCCTCGCGCAGGTAGGTGTGCGCCAGCTCCGGGTGGCCCACCTCGGCCGCCAGTACCGCCTGGGTGCACGCCGACAGCGACGAGTCCCGCACCGTCCGGCGCTCGTAGTAGAGGAAGTTGCGCAGTTTTTCCTCCGGGGTGAACGCGTCGCCCCGCCAGTGCATGGCGAGGACCAGGTCCGCCTGCTTGACCACCTGCTTTCGGTAGAGGTCGAAGTACGGGTAGTGCAGCAGCAGCGGGTACTTCTCCGGCGGCGTGTGCCCGAAGTCCCACTCCTGGAGCCGGGTGAAGCCCTCCACCTGCTCGTGGACGTCGACCTCCTCGTCGTACGGAATGTGCATGGAGGCCGCCGCGTCCCGCCAGGCGGCCGCCTCCTCGTCGGTCACGCCGAGGTGGAACGCTTCGTCTCGGTAGCGCATCACCGCGTCGGCGGCGGTGATCAGGTTCCGCTGCGCCATCAGGTTGGTGTAGATGTTGTCGTTCTTCACCGCCGTGTACTCGTCGGGGCCGGTCACCCCGTCGATGTGGAACTGGCCGTGCCGGTCGTGGTGGCCCAGCGACCGCCACAACCGGGCGGTCTCCACCAGCAGCTCCAGCCCGATCTCGCGCTCCAGCTCGGTGTCCTCGGTGACCTGCACGTAGCGCCGTAGCGCGTCGGCGACGTCGGCCGCGATGTGGAAGGCCGCAGTGCCCGCCGGCCAGTACGCCGACGACTCCGGTCCCTCGATGGTGCGCCAGGGGAACGCCGCGCCCTCCAGGTTGAGCATCCGGGCCCGCTCGTGCGCGGCGGCCAGCGTGCGGTGCCGCCAGTGCAGCGCGTCCCGCACGGCGGCCGGGTGGGTGTAGGTGAGCACCGGCAGGACGAACATCTCGGTGTCCCAGAACGCGTGCCCGTCGTACCCGGGGCCGGTCAGGCCCTTCGCGGCGATCGGCCGCTGCTCCGCCCGGGTGCCCGCCTGGAGGACGTGGAACAGGCCGAACCGGACGGCCTGCTGGACCTCCGGGTCGCCCTCCACCACCACGTCGGCGGCCTCCCAGAACTCGTCGAGGTACTCCCGCTGCTCCCGGTGGAGCCCGTCCCAGCCGTCCAGCCGCGCCCCGGCCAGGGCCGCGCCGACCTGGTCCCGGAGGGCCGGCAGCGAGCGGCGGCTCGACCAGCCGTAGGTGAGGTACTTGACCACCCGCAGCGTCTCGCCCGGCTTGAGCACGCACCCGATCGTGGTACGCACCCAGTCCTCGTACCCCTCGGACTCGATGGTCTTGCGCGCCGGGGCGTACACCTCGTGCTCCATCGCGGCGGCGACCCGCAGTCCGGAGAGCTTGGTCCGGTGGATCAGCAGTCCGCCGTCGTCGGTGGTGAGTTCCTCCTCGGCCTGCAACGGCGACTCCAGCACGGCCGCGACCCGGGGGTCCCGGCTCTGCGCGGGCAGCGTCTCGTTCGCGACGAGTTCCGACTGGATGATCAGCCGCAGCGGGCCGTCGACCGCCTCCACCTCGTAGTTGATCGCCGCGACGGAGCGCTGGGTGAAGGAGACCAGCCGGGTGCTGCGGACCTTGACCTCGCGGCCGGCCGGCGACCGCCAGTGCAGCTCGCGGTGCAGGGTGCCGGCGCGCAGGTCGAGGACCCGCTCGTGGGAGAGGAGTTCGCCGTACCGGACGTCGAGCGGCTCGTCGTCGACCAGCAGCCGGATCAGCTTGCCGTTGGTGACGTTGACGATGGTCTGGCCGGATTCCGGGAACCCGAAACCGGCCTCCGCGTACGGCAGCGGGCGCAGCTCGTAGAAGGAGTTGAGGTACGTGCCGGGCAGGCCGTGCGGCTCGCCCTCGTCCAGGTTGCCGCGCAGCCCGACGTGCCCGTTGGAGAGCGCGAACACCGACTCGGACTGGGCCAGGACGTCCATGTCCAGCCGGATCTCCCGGATGTGCCACGGCTCGACGGGATAGGCCCGTTCCCTGATCACGCGGGCCGCCCGGTGTCGAGCAGGTCGGCGAGGTCGGTGACCACGACGTCGGCGCCGTGGGCGCGCAGCTCGGCCGCCTGGCCGACGCGGTCGACCCCGACCACGTAGCCGAACCCGCCGGCCCGGCCGGCGGCCACCCCGGCCAGCGCGTCCTCGAAGACGGCGGCGTGGGCCGGGTCGACCCCGAGCAGCCCGGCCCCGGCCAGGAAGGTGTCGGGGTGCGGCTTGCCGCGCAGCCCCTCGGCGCGGGCGACCAGCCCGTCGACCCGCGCCTCCAGCAGCGGTTCCAGGCCGGCGGCGGCGACCACCTCCCGGCCGTTCGCGCTGGCCGTGACGACCGCGCGGCGCAGGCCGGCGGCGGCCGCGGCCTTCAGGTAGGCGACCGAGCCGGGATAGACGTCCACGCCGCGGGTGCGCAGCCGGTCCAGCAGCAGCACGTTCTTCCGGTTGCCGACCCCGTTGACCGTGTCGGCGTCCGGGGGGTCGTCGGGCGCGCCCTCGGGCAGCACGATCCCCCGCGAGGCGAGGAAGCCGCGCACCCCGTCGGCGCGGGGCCGGCCGTCGACGTACCGGTTGTAGTCCGGCCCCGGGTCGAAGGGGCGGAACGGCTCGCCGGTGGCGGCGGCACGCTGGCGCAGGAAGCCGTCGAACGTCTCGGTCCACGCGGCGTTGTGCACCCTGGCGGTCTGCGTCAGCACCCCGTCCAGATCGAAGAGACAGGCGGTCACGTGAGCAGGAAGGCCCAGCACGGTACGAATCTATCCAGACCTTTGCGCCGGCAAACCGGTTTCGGCCCGGTTTCCCGGGACGGCTCAGTGCGGGCGCAGCGTCCAGACGACCGTCATCGCGCCGGTGGCATTCCCCTCCTCGGTGGCGATCTCCACCTGCACCGGGAACTCCGGCCGCCGGCCGGCCTCCAGCTCGGCGACCACCTCGGCGGGGGGCCGGCCGAGTCGCGCCGTCGCCAGCACCGGGCCCATGGCGAGCTTCCGGTACGCGATCTCGGCCCGCACCGCCAGCGGCGTGGCCCGGTCGAGCAGCTGCCCGAACGCGGCCAGCACGACCGCACCGGAGGCGGTCTCGCCGAGGGTGAACATGGCCCCGGCGTGCGGCCCGCCGACGTGGTTGTGGGTGGCCGGCGAGTCGGGCAGGCGGACGACCGCCCGCACCGCGCCCTCCGCCTCGGGGGCCACCTCGACGAATTCGATGCCGAGCGTACGCGCGAACGGCACGGCCTCGAGCATGCCGGCCGCCACCTGGCGCGAGTCGATGGTCATGCCCCGACGCTACTAGTCGGTAACTTCACCGGCAAGGGCCACCCGGTCAGCGCCAGCCGACGTCGATGCGGTCGCCCCGCTCGTCGAAGAAGTGCAGCGCGTCCATGCGCACGGAGACGGCCAGGGGGTGACCGGCGGAGACTGCGGGGTACGGCGCGAGCCGGACCGCCAGCTCGGCCGGGCGGCGGTGGTGCCGGCCCGGGTCGTTCAGCACGCTGGTCCGGGCGCCGGGGGCCGGGGCGCGCTCGCCCTCCGCCGCGCGCCCGGTCAGCCGCTGCATCACCTGGCCGAAGCGACGCAGACCACGCTGGTCGACCGGGGCGTCGACGGGGGTGCCCATCTCGTCCACCAGGATCGCGGTGGCCCGGATGTCGACGAACGCGAGCGACTCGTGACCGTGGTGCTCCAGGTAGCGGATCCGGCCGTGGAGCACGTCGCCCGGCGTGTCCGGGGCGACCGGGGTGAGGGCCTCGGCCCGCATCCCGACCACGATCCGCTCGCCGTGGTAGTGCGCGACCGCCCGGCTGCGGATGTCGTCCCAGGGCAGGCGCAGCGCCTGCTCGCCGAGGGTGAGGGTGACGTGGCGGTCCAGGTGGACGTAGACCGACGCCTCCAGCAGGTTCATCCGTGGGCTGCCGAGGAACGCGGCCACGTAGAGCGTGGCGGGGCGGCCGTAGACCTGGGTCGGGGTCCCCACGTCCTGGAGGACGCCCCTGCGCATGATGGCGACCCGGTCGGCCATGGTCAGCGCCTCGGCCTGGTCGTGGGTGACGTAGATGGTGGTGACGCCCAGCTCGCGGGTGAGCCCGGAGATCTCGGCGCGCAGCTCGGCCCGGAGCCCGCTGTCGAGGTTGGACAGCGGCTCGTCCATCAGGAACAGGCCGGGGCGGCGGACGATCGCCCGGCCCATCGCGACCCGCTGGCGCTGCCCACCGGAGAGCTGGTTGGGCCTGCGGCCGAGGACGTCGCCGATGCCGAGCGCGCTGGCCACGTCGGTGACCCGCTCGCCGCGCGACTCGGGCTCCAGACCGGCCAGCCGGAGCGGGAAGGCGATGTTGTCGCCGACGGTCATGTGTGGGTAGAGCGCGAAGTCCTGGAAGACCATGGCGATCTTCCGCTCCTGCGGCGACAGGTCGTTGGCCAGCTCGCCGTCGAGCAGCACCGCACCCGACGTCGGGTTCTCCAGCCCGGCGACCATCCGCAGCACCGTGGACTTCCCGCAGCCCGACGGGCCGAGCAGCACCATGAACTCGCCGTCGTTGACGTCCAGGTTGACGCTATCGACGGCGAGGGTGCCGTCCCTGAAAACCTTCGTGACATCCTTGAGCGCGACGGTGGTCACCGTCCCTCCCCCCAGTTCGTCGACCGAACCCCGAATGACTGTGACGAGGATCATTCAATCCGGATATCGGGTAAACGTGCCATGTTCGACTCGTGACGTTCCTGTTGCCCCATCCGGTTGGGACGGGCGGGCGAACCCGGGGGCGCGGGCGGTCGCGGTCAGCGGCAGCGGGGCTGCGACTGCTCGCCGAGGAAGACGCGGCGGACCACCCGTTCGGCGGCGTGGCCGTCCTCGAGCGCGCAGAACCGGGCCCGGAACCGCTGCCGGACCCTCGTCGCCTCCGCCGAGTCGACCCCGCCGGCGCGGAACAGGTCGAGCAGGTCGGCGAAGCTGGTGGCCACCGCGCCGGGCGGCTCCGCGAGCAGGTCGAAGTAGACGCCGCGGGCCAGCCGGTACGCCTCCCAGTCCGGGGCGTAGACCACGATCGGCCGGTCCAGCACGGCGTAGTCGAACATCGCCGACGAGTAGTCCGTGACCAGCACGTCCGCCACGAGGTAGAGGTCCTCGACGCGCGGGTGGCCGCTGACGTCGCGCACCCGGTCCCGGTCCACCGGGCGCCGGGCCCGCCGCTCCCGGTCGTGGAAGTAGTGGCTGCGCATCAGCAGCCGGCCGGCCGGGCCGAGCACGTCGAGCAGCCGCCCCGGGTCGAACGGCGGCCGGTAGCCGGGCAGGTGTTCCCGGTGCGTCGGGGCGTACAGGACGACCCGCTCGCCGAGGCCGAGGCCGAACTCCGCGCGCAGCCGGAGCACCTCCTCGGCGGTGGCGTTGACCAGCCGGTCGTTGCGCGGGTAGCCCACCTCCAGGGTGGTGTACGTCGCCGGATAGGCCCGCTCCCACATCTGGGTGGAGAAGCTGTTCGCGCTGATGCTGAAGTCCCACCGGTCCACCCGGCGCAGCAGCCCGGCGAAGTCCATCCCCACCGCGCCGATCGGGTACCGCTGCTGGTCGAGCCCCATCACCTTCACCGGCGTGCCGTGGTGGGTCTGCACGTGCACCGACCCGGGCCGCTTGCGGACGTAGTCCGGGAAGTTCACGTTGTTGACCAGCCAGCGCGCCCGCGCCAGCGCGCGGTAGTACGCGGGGGTGCCGGCCACCACGTACTCGACGCCCTCGGGCATGGTGTGCACCCGGTCCCGCCGGACGATCCACACCCCCCGGACCTGCGGCGCCAGCCGCCGCGCCGCCTCGTGGAGCGCGGCCGGGTTGTCCGCGTAGCCGCGGTACCAGTAGGCCGCGTACACGGCCAGCGTCGGGTCGACGGGTCGGCGCAGTTCGGCCCGGTAGTACTCGCGCAGCAGCGTGTCCCGGGCCAGCCGGGCGGCCCGCCGGGCCCGGGGCGCGACCCGCCGCCTCGTCGTCCGGGCGGTACGCCGGGCGGTGTCCCGCGCCCGGTAGGCGGTGCGCAGAGCGCTGAACGTGCGCCAGTGGCCGGCGGCCACCAACCGGTGCTTGAGGCCCTCCGCGCCCCCGGGGGCCGGGTAGCCGCCGGGCGGCAGCCAGCGTGCGTGGTCGGCGGTGATCTGGGCGAAGAAGGCGGGTCGCAGCTCCGGCGCGATCCGCTGCCCGTTGCCGAGCACGGTCAGGTAGTGCCAGATCATCCGTTCGAAGACCGCCGGGCGCAGGTCGTCGACCGCCGACCCCCAGGAGTCCATCAGCCGGAACACCCGGTGCCACTGGTGGAAGACCTCGAAGTGCCGGTCGCCCCGCGTCCTGGTGATCGCGCCGGCCCGCCGCTGGCGGTAGTTGACGCAGACCCGGTCCAGCACGCCGATCCGCTCGGCGGCCATCAGCACCGGGTAGCTGAACGAGACGTCCTCGTACCAGCCGGGGGCGAAGCGCAGCCCCAGGTCGCGCAGGAACTGCCGGCGGACCAGCCGGTTCCAGGCGGTGTGCAGCACCCGCAGCGTCTCGGGCCGGTCCCGCAGCCGGAAGGTGTCCTCGCCGGGTGGCTCGGGGAACACGTCCGCCATGGCGCTGCGGGTGACGGCGTTGTTCCAGTGCGTCCGGACGTGGTCGACCAGGAGCACGTCGGGGCGGGTGGCGCGGAGGCGCTCGGCCACCTCCACCAGGCACTCCGGGGCGAGCCAGTCGTCGCCGTCGACGAACCAGACGTACTCGCCGACGGCCCGGTCCAGCCCGATGTTGCGGGCCGGACCGAGCCCGACGTTCTCCGTCAGCCGGACGGCGTGCATCCGCCGGTCGCGGGCGGCGTACTCGGCGAGGATCTCGCCGCTGTCGTCCGGCGAGCAGTCGTCGACGCCGATCACCTCGATGTCGGCGACGGGCTGGTCGAGGATGGAGTCCAGGCATTCGCGCAGGTAGGCCTGCACCCGGAAGGCCGGCACGACGAAACTGATCAGTGTCATCCGGCCGGCCCCTCCGTCAGCCCGGCGAGCGGCCTCCCGCACCGGCCAGGCCCACCGACGCCCGCGCGGCGCGGGCGGGCAGGACGACCCAGGCGAGGACGACACTCCCCACGAAAACCATGAGAAGGTACGTACCGAGTGTAGCCATCCCGATACCCGCAATTCCGACGATCGCCGCCAGGGCCAGCAGCACGGACCGCCCCTCCCAGCCGAGCGTGAGTCCGTGCAGCGGCGGCGCGGACTGCCGCTTCTCCAGCCGGGCGGTCAGGTCGTAGTGGTGCAGGGTCAGCACGAAGACGTACCCGAAGACCAGCCACGGCGGCACGTCGCCGACCACCCCGACCGCGATGGCGAAGAGGTACTCCCCCGCCCGCAGCGCGGCCGGCACCAGCCAGTCCAGCGGCCCGTTGTGCGCCGCGCCCGCCCCCAGGCCGCCGACCAGGAGCACCAGCAGCGCCACCGGCACCGCCCAGCCCAGGCCCGCCGCCCTGGTGCCGTCCCGGGTGAGCAGGGCCGCCACCAGCAGCGCCGCCGGCCCCAGCGCCGCGACGACCGCCAGCGTCAGCGGGCCCATCGGGCGGACCACCGGCAACCGACGGGCCAGCGGGCCGTCGTCGCGGTGCAGGGTGGCGTCGACCGTGTCCAGCACCGGCACCCACATCCAGCGCGCGCGCAGGGTGCGCAGCGCCCCGGTGTACGCGAACGCCAGCACCCCCCACGCCAGCACCGCGTACAGGCTGACCAGCGGGCCGAACAGCGCCACGGTCAGCGCGATCAGCGCCCACCGCTCCCCGATCGGGAAGACCACCGTCCGCTTGAGCCAGTACGACACCGACCCCGTGTCGGCCTGCACCCGGTTCGAGGCGGCGTTCAGCTTGTCGCCGATGCCGCCGCCGGAGGTGCCGACGGCCTTCGGGCGGCGCGCCGCCTCGTCGTGCAGCACTCCGTACCACGTGTCCGTCATGTGCCGGACGGTCTGCAGCGTTATCGCGGCGATCGCCAGCGCCCAGCCGTACCGGAACCCGGCCTGGGTGGCGCCGTAGCCGAGGCCGGCGTAGACCACGTACTCCTTCGCGCGGTCGGCCATCGTGTCCAGCCAGCCGCCCCAGGCGCTGAAGTGCCGCGTGTAGCGGGCGAGCTGGCCGTCCACGCAGTCGAGCACGAAGCCGAGGTAGAGCAGCACCGCCCCGGCGACCAGCGCCGGCCGGCCGCCGACGCCGAACAGCACGGCGGCGGCCACCGCGAAGGCCACCGAGATCATCGTGACGGCCGTCGGGCCGAGCCCGAGGCGGGCGGACGCCTTCGTGACGTACGGGGACCAGGTGCTGACGAAGAAGGTGGTGAAGAAGTCGTCCCGCTCCTTCACCGAGAGCCGCAACTCCGCCCGGTCCTCGTCGACGGCGGCCACGGCCGCTGCCGCGGCGGCCAGCCCCGCCGGGTCGCTCACCCGGTGCGCGACGAGCAGGCGTACGCGATGGGCGAAGGTCAGCACGCCGAGCCCGGTGAGGCCGGCGAAGAGCCGGTCCACGGCGGGCCCGGCCGGCGGCGGCGCGGCGGCCGACGGCGCGCCGGCCGGCAGCACCCCGGCGGCGGCCGCGCGCGCGGCGGCGGCGAGCGACGGCAGGTCGACGACGCCGACCCGCAGCGCGCCGCCGAAGATCCCGGTCGCGTCGCCGTTCAGCGCCTCCGGCGGCCCGGCCTCGACGACCTGGCCGCGCTCCTCCCGCACGGCGGTGCGCCCGTCGCCGGGCGGGTCGGTGAGCACCAGCGCCACCGTCGGCCCGATCGGGCTGGTCGCCAGGTGCCGCAGGACGGCGGTGTGCGCGACCAGGTCGGCGCCGGTGACCAGCACCGGGCCGGTGGCCGCGTCCACGAGGGCGGCCAGCTCGTCCAGGTCGGCGGCGCGGCGCACCTCTTCCGCCCCGGCGGCGCGGAGCTGGGCGGCGAGCCGGTCGGCGAGGGGTTCGCCCGCGCGGATGGGGAGGCTCGCGGCCGGGGCGTCGGCGGCGAGCACGATCGCGAGGGTCACCGCGGGACCGCGGTGTGGTATGCGTCGAGCGCCTCGGCGATCGTGCCGTCGATGCTCAGCCGGCCCCCGTCGAGGTAGAGCCCCCGACGGCAGAACCGGGTCAGGTCCTTTTCGTTGTGTGACACCAGCACCAGAGTGCGCCCCTCCCCGAGCAGACGGTCGATCGTCGCATAACACTTCTTCCGGAACTCCGCGTCCCCGACGGCGGTCACCTCGTCCATGAGCAGGATCGGGTGCGGCAGGTGCGAGATGATCGCGAAGCCGAGCCGAACCTTCATGCCGGACGAGTAGTGCCGCACCGAGGTGTCGATGGCCCGCTCCACCTGCTCGCCGGCGAACGAGACGATGTCGTCGAAGTGCCGCCTCAGGTAGCCGGACGACAGCCCGTGCAGGCCGCCGACCAGGTAGAGGTTCTCCCGCCCGGTCAGGTCGTTGGAGAAGCCGGCGGAGAGCTCCAGCAGCGGCGCCACGTCCCCGCGCACCCGGATCCGCCCCTCGTCGGGGATCAGCACCCCGGCGATCAGCCGCAGCAGGGTGCTCTTGCCGGTGCCGTTGCGGCCGATCACGCCGACGGTCTCGCCGGCCGCCACCGAGAACGACACGTCCCGCAGCGGCCAGAACTGGCCGGCGGACGCGCCGCGCGCGCCCCGGTGGATGAACAGCTCGCGCAGCCGCAGCTGCCGCCGCCGGTTGCGGACGAACCGGATGCCGAGCCCCTCCGCCTCGATGATCGGGTCGGCCATCGTCACAGTTCCTTGAGCACGGCGGGTTCGAGCCGGCGGAACGACCACCAGCCGGCGGCCAGCACCAGCAGGCTGACGCCGACGGTGGTGGCGAGCAGCCGGGCGTCCGGGAACTCGTCCGGGTACCAGACCGCGTGGTGCAGCTGGAAGATGCCGACCAGCGGGTTCAGCTCGTACGCGACCTTCAGCCAGCCCGGCAGGTCGGCGTCCCGCACGAGGCTCAGCGGGTAGATGATCGGTGTCGCGTAGAAGAGCACCCGGATGACCAGCCGCATCAGCCGCTCGACGTCGCGCATCAGCACGTTGACCGCCGAGAGCAGCAGCGCCAGCCCGACCAGCAGGACGGCCTGCACCGCCACCGCCAGCGGCAGGGCGAGCAGCGACCAGCCCAGGTCGATCCGGCCGGACGCGGCGTACCCGACGGCGACGGCGACCAGGATCGGCAGGCCGGCGGCGTACTCGGCGAAGCGGCCGGTGACCCGGCCGATCGGGAAGACCTGCCGGGGCACGTTCATCGTCGTGATCAGCCGCGACTGGCCGGTCAGCGCGTTGGTCGCCTCGCTCAGCGCCGAGCTGGTCCACATCCAGGCGAAGATCCCGGTGATCAGGAACAGCGGGTACGAGTCGGCCGCGTCACCGAGGTGCCGGGTGGTGTCCCGGGAGTAGAGGACGCCGAAGACGAACCAGTAGATCGCCCCCATGCCGAGGGGCTCGATCAGCGACCAGAGGTAGCCGAGCACGGACTGCTGGTACTTCACCGCCAGGTCGCGCCGGACGAGGATGCGCAGGGAGTTGCGGTGCGACCACAACGCCGCGACGCCAGAGGTCACCGTCGCCTCCCGCCTCACCGGACGGACGACAGGTTAGCAGTCGATGAACGAGCGCCCCTCAGCACTCGATCACGTTGACGGCCAGGCCGCCGCGCGCCGTCTCCTTGTACTTCACCTTCATGTCCGCGCCGGTCTCGCGCATGGTCTTGATGACCTTGTCGAGCGATACGTGGTGCACCCCGTCGCCGCGCAGCGCCAGCCGGGCGGCAGTGATCGCCTTGATGCTAGCCACCGCGTTCCGCTCGATGCAGGGGATCTGCACCAGGCCACCAACCGGGTCGCAGGTCAGCCCGAGGTTGTGCTCCATGCCGATCTCGGCGGCGTTCTCCACCTGCTCCGGGGTGCCGCCGAGCGCCTCGGCCAGCCCGGCGGCGGCCATCGAGCAGGCCGAGCCCACCTCGCCCTGGCAGCCCACCTCCGCGCCGGAGATCGACGCGTTCTCCTTGAACAGCACGCCGATCGCGCCCGCCGCCAGCAGGAACCGGACCACCCCCTCGTCGGAGGCGCCCGGCACGAACCGGGTGTAGTAGTGCAGCACCGCCGGGATGATCCCGGCCGCCCCGTTGGTCGGCGCGGTGACGACCCGGCCGCCGGCCGCGTTCTCCTCGTTGACGGCGAGGGCGAAAAGGGTCACCCAGTCCATCGCCCGCAGCGGGTCGGTGGGGTCGGACTCCGTCGCCAGGCTGCGGCGCAGCTCGGCGGCGCGGCGGCGGACCTTCAGCCCACCGGGCAGCACCCCGTCCCGCGAGCAGCCCCGCTCGACGCACTCCCGCATCACCCGCCAGATCTCCAGCAGGCCGGCGCGCACCTCGCCCTCGCTGCGCCAGGACAGCTCGTTCGCGAGCATCACCTCGCTGATCGACAGCCCGGTCGACGCGGTCACGTCGAGCAGTTGCGCGCCGGTGAGGAACGGGTGCCGCACGCGCGTCGCATCCGGCTTGATCCGGTCCGCCCCGGCCGCCGCCTCGTCGACCACGAACCCGCCGCCGACCGAGTAGTACGTCCGCACGCGCAGCTCCGCGCCCCGGTCGTCGTACGCGACGAAGGTCATCCCGTTCGGGTGGTACGGCAGCGACCGGCGCCGGTGCAGCACCAGGTCCCGGTCCGGGTCGAAGCCGATCCCGTGTGCGTCGAGCAGGCTCAGCCGGCGCTCCGCCCTGATCCGGCCGATCCGCGCGTCGACGGTGTCGGTGTCGACCGTCTCCGGCGCCTCGCCGGCCAGCCCGAGCAGCACCGCGCGGTCGCTGCCGTGGCCGTGACCGGTGGCGCCGAGCGAGCCGAAGAGTTCCGCCTGCACCCGGGCGGTGCCGGTCAGCAGCCCGTCGGCCTTCAGCCCGGCGACGAACGTACGGGCGGCCCGCATCGGCCCCACCGTGTGCGAGCTGGACGGCCCGATGCCGACGCTGAAGATGTCGAAAACGCTGATCATGCTGCACTTCCTCGCCGTCGTACCCCTCGCGGGGTCCGGCCCGGTCGTGGCCGGCCCGGACCGGGCGGCCGTCGGCGCCCGGAGGTGCGGGTGCCCGACCGGCGAGCCTACCCGCCCAGCTCACCGGCTGCCCGGCGCGTCGCCCCGATCGCCGGCATCTGGAAAGCCGGCGCCGCGAATCCCCGTCCTTTAGTGCGAGGAGAACGTCAATGACTGCTCTTGACAGCCATTCCCATCCGACTGAGGGACGTCTTCTTCGCCCCTTTCACGTTGATGGGAGTCCTGCCGCAACTGGTGACGTGAGATTGCCCGGTCGAGGAGGATGACCGGCACCGTGACGGCTGCCAGGGCGGCGCCGATCCAGGTGACGGAGGTGATGCTTGCCCCGGCGTTGAACGCGACTCCGGCGAGTGCGGGGACGAGGCTGATGCCGAGTTGGAACGCGGACACGGTGGTGGCCCCGGCGAGGGTTGGTGCCTGCGACGCGATGGTGAACACGCGGCCGTAGATGGCAGGGTTGAGCACGAATCCGGCGACTCCGAGAAGCAGGACGAGGGGGACGACGGCCAGCGCATGCTGGGCGAGGCCCGCGAGCAGGACGGAACTGGTCAGAATTCCGATCGCCCCGATCAGGAGCGCATGGGACGGCCTCCGGTCGGCGATCCTGCCGCCGATGGACAGACCGATGAAGGCGCCGGCGCCGAACAACGTGAGGATCGCGGGAATCCAGACCCGCGGGATGCCGGTGATGTCGGTCAGGAATGCCGCGAGGTAGTTGAACGAGATCATGTAGGCGGCGGTGCTCAGGATGGTGACGGCGTAGACGACCCACAGTTGTGGTTGCCGCATGGTGCGAAGCTCACGCCTCACGCTGGGCTTCACGTTCGCGCTCGTCCCGGGCAACGCGAGGAGAGTCACGATCGCCCCGGCTACGGTGAGGGCGGCCACGCCCCAGAATCCGCCCCGCCATCCCGTGAAGTAGCTCAGCATGGCCCCGGCCGGGCCGCCGGCGACCATCGCGAGGCTGAGCCCGCTGACGACTACTCCGGAGGCGCGTGCGGTGCGGTCGGGTGTGACGAGGCTGATCGCGGTGACCGCTGCGACCGCCCAGAACCCCGCGTAGGCGAGGCCGCAGATGAAGCGGGTGGCCAGCAGGACGGGGTAACTCTGGGTGAGAAGGCCGACCACGACGGAGGCGGCGAAGAGGGCCTGGGTGGTCACCAGCGTGGCCCGTCGCGGCCAGCGAAGGGTAATGATCGCCAAGGGAGGGCCGCCGATGACGACACCGATGGCGAACGCTGAGATCAACGCACCGGCCGAGGACAGCGTGATCGAAAGGTCGTCCGCGATCGCTGGCAGGACCCCAGCGAGCAGGAACTCAGCGCTACCCATCGCGAACATGCTGATCGCGAGCAGGTAGACGCCAAGCGGCAGCCTCCCGCGAGAGACCGGCACCTGTCGTGCGGCTTCGACGCTCACCGTCATCACCGCCGTCCCGCGACGGTGGTGACTTCGCCAGGCTGTCCGGCACGGCGGAGGCGCTCTTCGACGGCACGGTCGACGTCCTCGTCCAGCAGGTCGGTGTTGATGGCGAACGCAGCGGTCGAACCCATGCCCGCGGCGGCGATGACCTGCGCGCGCGGGTCGATGACGTTGCCGGCGGCCCAGACTCCGGGGACGCTGGTACGGCCGGTACGGTCGGTGGCGACCCGGCCGTCGTCGTCCTTGGCGCAGCCCAGTCGGGTCAGCAGCTCGTCGCGTGGGACCATGCGGGGAAAGACGAAGGCGGCGGCGCGGGGGACGACGAGGCCGTCGGTGGTTTCTATGCCGTGCAGCCGGTCCCCGTCGACGACGAGCTGCTTGATCTCGCCCTCGACCATGCGCAGGCCGCGCGCCTCCAGCCGTTCCCGGTCCTGAGGCGTCACGTCCAGCGTGTGCGGGAAGAAGACGACATCGTCGCTCCACTGCCGCACCAGCAGGGCCTGGTGCACTGCCCCCGGGTGGGTGCCAAGGACGGCGAGGGGCTGGTCGCGCACTTCGTAGGCGTGGCAGTACGGGCAGTGCAGCAGATCCTTGCCCCACCGCTCGCGCAGGCCGGGAATGTCGGGCAACTCGTCCCGCAGCCCCGTCGCGACCAGGACGCGGCGGGCTTTGAGCACCGGCCCGCCCACCATGCGGACGTGGTAGCCGTGGTCGATCTGATCCACCCGCCCCTGGATGAGCCGGACGCCGTACCGGGCGATCTCGGCGCGGCCGAGTTCCAGCAGGGCCGCAGGGGGCAGGCCGTCGCGGGACAGGAAGCCGTGCATGTGCGAGGCGGGGGCGTTGCGCGGCTCACCGGCGTCGATCACCGCGACCTCGCGGCGGGCGCGCCCGAGAAGCAGGGCCGCGTTCAGGCCGGCCGCCGCGCCGCCGACAACCACCACGTCATAGACCCCGTCGGCGGCGGCATGCTGCTCGCTGAACTGCTCGTTCCTTACCTTGATCATGATGATCACCTCCGGGCTCGATGGTGCGCATCCGGCCCGGAACTGACAACTTCTGTTGCCATTTCTGGAACGCGCGAGATGGAATGGGGGCATGGACAAGGACTCCCCGGTCGCCGCGGCGCTGGCCCAGGTCGGCTCTCGCCTCAAACGCATCCGCACCCACCGCAACGTGACCCTGTCCGCGCTGGCCGAGGCCACCGGCATCTCCAAGAGCACTCTGTCGCGGCTCGAGTCGGGCCAGCGCCGCCCGAGCCTGGAGCTGCTACTGCCCATCTCGCAGGCCCATCAGGTGCCACTGGACGAGCTGGTCGGAGCGCCGGAGGTCGGCGACCCACGGATCCGTCACACGCCCCGCGTCCGCAACGGCCGCACGGTGGTCCCCCTGACCACCCAGCCGGGGCCCCTGCAAGCCTGGAAGTCGGTCATTCCGGCGGAGCAGAACCGGCCCGAGCTGTGCACGCACGACGGCTACGAGTGGCTGTACGTCCTGTCCGGGCGCCTGCGGCTCATCGTCGCCAACCACGACCTGGTCATGGGGCCGGGTGAGGCGGCCGAATTCGACACCCGCCTGCCGCACTGGTTCGGCACCACGGGCGAGTCACCGGTGGAGGTCCTCAACCTGTTCGGCCGCCAGGGGGAACGCATGCACGTACGCGCCAGGCCCCGCTCCCGCGACTCGGACGGGAAAGACTCCACTGACGGTCACGGGGCGGTGTAGGTGACCGTCACCTTCGCGTAGCCGAGGGAACGGAGCAGACCCTCCAGCATCTTGCGGGTGTTCTCCTCGGCCCGCTGGGTGAGGCCACTGTCCCGGGCGGCGGTGGTGATCCGCTCCTCGGCGAGCTGGTAGACCTGCTGCTGGCGGTTGGGATCGCCGTCCACCAGCTCGCCGATCCGGTTGAGCAGCCCGCGCTCCTCGGCGAAGACGTAGCTCTTCTCCAGGTCGAGGTTGGTCTTGCCGAGCTGCGGCGCCGGCAGCTTGATCTCCACCGACTTGCCGTCGGCCGACTCGACCACCGCGCCCTCGGAGATCTTGGCAAAGTCCACATACGCCTCGACGCTGCCCGCGCCCACGAAGAGGGTGCGCTGGTTGAGCAGCCAGTCGGGCACGTTGCGCCGGTCGTTCTGGAGGTCCACGACCACCTGGAAGTTGCCCTCGGCGGCGACGTAGCGGCTGAGATCCTGGATCGACTTGAGCAGCGGCGGCTGACTGCGGTCGGTCTGCTCCTTGGCGAACGGGTTGCGGAAGTCCGGCAGGATGCCCGTGGCCTGCACGCCGAGCAGCACCACCACCGCCAGGGCCGCCGCGCCGAGCACCCAGAGCAGGCCGCGGGCCGGCCCGCCGGCCGGCGTCGGCGCGCCCGGCGCGGGCTCGGGTGCGACGTCCGTCCGGGCCTTGAGCTCCTCGCCGGTCGGGTAGCCCGGGAACTCCCTGGTGGGCTCGTTGATGTCACCGTCGCGGGCCATGGCCCTCACCGTCCTCGTCAGACACGTCGTCTGTCATGACGGTAAGGCCCTGGTACGACAGGCGCTCGCCGAGCGGCGCGACCGGGTGCCTGCGCCTCGCGGCAGCCGGCGTGGACACCGGTCGGGCGGGCGGAAACCGCAGGTCAGGCGAAGGCCGACAGCCCGGTCAGCCGCTGCCCGATGACCAGTTGGTGGATCTCCGACGTGCCCTCGTAGGTGAGCACGCTCTCCAGGTTGTTGGCGTGCCGCATGACCGGGTACTCCCCCGAGACGCCGTTCGCGCCGAGGATGGTGCGGCACTGCCGGGCGATGGCCAGCGCCTCCCGGACGTTGTTGAGCTTGCCCACGCTCACCTGCTCGGGGCGCAGCCGCCCGGCGTCGGCGAGCCGACCCAGGTGCAGCGCCAGCAGCGCGCCCTTGTTCAGCTCGACGGCCATGTCGGCGAGCTTGGCCTGGGTGAGCTGGAAGCCGGCCAGCGGCCGACCGAACTGGGTGCGCGTGGTGGCGTACCCCAGGGCGGTCTCCAGGCAGTCGCGGGCCGCGCCGAGGGCGCCCCAGACGATGCCGTGCCGGGCCTCGGTCAGGCAGCTCAGCGGCGCCTTGAGCCCGACCGCCTCGGGCAGCCGGGCGTCCGCCGGGAGCCGCACGTCGTCGAGCACGACCTCCCCGGTGACGGAGGCGCGCAGCGACATCTTGTGCCGGATCTCCCGCGCCGTCACCCCGGGCGTGTCCATCGGTACGGCAAAGCCGCGCACGCCGTCGTCGGTGCGCGCCCAGATCACCGCGACGTCGGCGATCGGCGCGTTGGTGATCCACATCTTGGCGCCGGTCAGCACCCAGTCGTCGCCGTCGCGGCGGGCCCGGGTGGTCATCGACGCCGGGTCGGAGCCGTGGTCGGGCTCGGTCAGGCCGAAGCAGCCGATCGCCTCGCCGGTCGCCATCGACGGCAGCCAGCGCTGCTTCTGCTCCTCGCTGCCGTAGCGCCAGATGGCGTACATGGCCAGCGAGCCCTGCACCGAGACCAGGGAGCGGACGCCGGAGTCACCGGCCTCCAGCTCCAGGCAGGCCAGCCCGTACGCGACGGCCGACGCGCCGGCGCAGCCGTAGCCCGTCAGGTGCATGCCGAGCAGGCCGAGCTTGCCGAACTCGACGGCCAGCTCCCGGGCGGGCGCCCGGCCCTCCTCGTACCAGCCGGCGACGTGCGGGCGGACCCGGTCGTCGACGAGCTGGCGAACGACGGCGCGGATCTGCCGCTCCTCCTCGGTGAGCGAGGAGTCCAGGTCGAGCAGGTCGGTACGGCTCATGGCAGCCACCTTAACGAAACCTCAGGCCCGGGCGTCGGACGAGGCGCGGACGTCACGAGGCGTGGGCGTCGGACCCGGCGCCCGCGACGCGAGCCCCCGTCATTCGATCGGCTCGGAGAGGACGAGCACCCGGGCGTGGATCTGGTTGCGCTGCTGGAGCGCCGCCCGCAGCGCGCGGTGCAGCCCGTCCTCCAGGTAGAGCCCGCCGTTCCACTGCACCACGTGCGGAAAGAGGTCGCCGTAGAAGGTCGAGTCCTCGGCGAGGAGCTTGTCCAGCGCCAGCTCGCGCTTGGTGGTGATCAACTGGTCCAGGCGCAGGGGCCGCGGCGGGATCTCCGCCCACTGCTTGAGCGTCAGGTTGTGCTCCGGGTAGGGACGCCCGTCCCGGACCGCTCTGAAGATCACGACGGCACGCTCCCCTCCCCCTAGGCCCGGCCGCCCCACGACGCGGGGGCCGGATCGCGGCGTGGCACCGCGACCTGCGGTGCCGATGACCGTGCCAGCGTAGCGGGCTGCGGCACCCCGCGTTCTGCTCCCTGATGTCAGTTTCACTACCCACCGTCCGGTTCCCAACCGGGCGAAACGCCCGGAGCCGGTCAGCTCCACCGCCCGCGACGGATCACCTCGTCCACCGGACGCCGCCCCCGGCGCAGCGACGGTGACCGGTGGTCCGGCGCCCGGTAACCCACGGTGACCGCCCCGATCGGCTCGTACTCGTCCGGCACGCCGAACGCCTCGCGGTAGGCGCCGAGGCGCTGCGGCGGGATACCGAAGAAGCACGCCCCCAACCCCTCGTCCACGGCGGTCAGCAGCATCAGCAGGGCGGCGAAGCCGGTGTCGACGTACCAGTAGGGCACCGGCCAGCGCTCCGCCGAGCGGTCCGCCCAGCCCTTGTCCGGCTCCGCGTACCGCTCCAAATAGGCCGAGCGGCTCGCGTGCGGCACGACGACCAGCGGGGCCCGGCGCATGCCGGCCAGCCAGCGCTCCCGGCCGCCCCCGCCGGGGGTGGCCGCCGCCCAGAACCGGTCCCGGTCCGCCGGCTCCTCCAGCACCAGGAACCCCCACCCCTGGGCGAAGCCGGCCGACGGCGCGTGGACCGCGTGGTCGAGCAGCCGCTCCACCACGTCGGGCGGCACGGGACGGTCCGGGTCGTAGTTGCGGACCATCCGGCGCCGCCGGACCACATCGCTGAACTCCATGCGTTCCCCCGCTCAGACCCCGGGCCGTACGCCCCAGACACCCCGCCACGTCGCGCCCGGCTTCAGGGTGATCACGTCCCGGCCGGAGCGGAACGCGTCCGGCGGGCAGGTCATCGGCTCCACCGCGACGGAACGGCGGCACCGCTGCCCGGGAAGCGCGTCGCCGGTGAACACCTGCCACCAGCCGAACTCCCGGTCCGCCCAGATCCGCACGCCCGCCGAGCCGTCCGGGGCGGACAGGCTGACCGCCGAGCCGCCGTCGTCGTCGCGGATCAGGTCGCCGAAGGTGAGGTCCAGCCGGGCGCGGCCGATCCGTCGGGGGCTGGTCCAGTCGTACTCGGTGCCGGCGACCTCGCTGGCGCCGATCGGCAGCAGCCGGGAGTCCACCTGCAACCGCCGCCGGGCGGGCAGCCGCATCGACAGGTCGTCCACCGCCACCCCGGGCACGCGCAGGTACGGGTGCACGGCGAAGCCGAACGGCGCGGGCTCGGCACCGAGGTTGTTCGCCTCGTGCTCCGCGCGCAGCCCGTCCGGGCCGACGCTCCACCGGGTGCGCAGCCGCAGCGGCCACGGGTAGCCGGGCTGCGGCGGCAGGTCGTAGCCGACGGTCACCGCGTCGGGCGACCGGTCCAGCAGCCGCCACGGCACCCAACTGACCAGCCCGTGGATGGCCACACCCCGGTCCGGCTCGCTGAGCGTGAGCTGCAACAGCCGGTCGCCGAAGGTGTAGCGACCGTCGCGGATCCGGTTCGGCCACGGGGCCAGCACCTGCCCGGCGCAGCCGGGGCACATCTCGTCGGCGTCGTACCCGTCGAGGTGGTCGACCCCGTCGTGCCGGTATGTCCGCACCCCGCCGCCCACCTCCACGATGACGGCCTCGTGGCCGGCGGCGGAAATGGCCCACTGTGCGCCCGAAGGCGACCGCTGGTCGGGGATGCCCATGCCGGCGACCCTAGCGGTTCGCGCCGTGCGGTCGCTCGCCCCGACCCGGCCGGTCAGCCCCGCCCGGCACCGGAGGCGGAGGCCGCCCGGTAGCGCAGCAACGCCGGGAACGCCACCGCGAGCAGCACCGCCAGCGCCGCCGAGATCAGCCCGCCGCTGACCCAGGCGACCCCACCGCCGAACCCGGCCGCGACCGCCCCGGCCCGCAGGTCGCCCAGGCGCGGACCGCCCGCGATGACCACCGTGTTGACGCCCATGAGCCGGCCGCGCATCCGGTCCGGCGCGTAGACCAGCAGCATCGACTGCCGCAGCACCGCGCTGACCAGGTCGGCCGCCCCGGCCACCGCGAGCAGCAGCACCATCAGCCAGAGCTGGCCGGCGAGCCCGGCCGCCGCCACGGCGAGGCCCCAGGCGACCACGGCCGCCACCAGCGCCAGGCCCTGCCGGCGCAGCCGGCCGATCCAGCCGGAGCTGAGCCCGCCGAGCATCGCGCCGAGCGCGATCGCGCTGTAGAGCCAGCCGACGGCCGCCCCGCCGCCGAACCGCTCCTCGGCGACCTCGGGGAAGAGCGCGCGGGGCATGGCCAGCACCATCGCGATCAGGTCGATGGCGAAGGAGAGCAGCAGCACCGGCGTGGTGGACAGGTAGCGCAGCCCGTCGACGATGCTGGCCAGCCCGGCCCGCCGGGGGGCGTCGCCCCCGTCCGGGTCCGGCTCCGGCGGCATCGCCGGCAGCCGGAAGGTGGCCCAGACGGCGACGGTGAACAGCACGGCGTCGAGCGCGTACGCGATCGGCAGGCCGACCTCGGTGTCCCAGCGGGCGAAGATCAGGCCCGCGGCCAGCGGCCCGAAGACCGCCGCCGCGGTGTAGGTGGTGAAGTTCAGCGTGCTCGCCGCCGGCACCAGGTCCAGCGGCACCAGCCGGGGCAGGATCGCGTTGCGGGTGGGCGAGCTGATCGCGAAGGCGATCGACTGCACCGCCACCAGCGCCAGCAGCAGCGGCGGGCTGCCGACCCCGAGCAGCGCCTGTGCCAGCAGGCCGAGCGTCGACGCCCACAGCACCGCCGAGGTGGCCAGCAGCACCGCGCGCCGGTCGCGGGCGTCGGCCACCGCGCCGCCCCAGAGCCCGAAGACCAGCAGCGGTACGAACGCCGCGATGCCGATCAGCCCGACCCAGAGCGAGTCCTCGGTCAGCGCGTACATCTCCACCGGCACGGCCACCGCGGTGAACTGCATGCCGAACATCGCGATGCCGTTGCCGAGCCACATCCGCCGGTACGCCGGCACGGCCAGCGGGCGCAGGTCGATCGCGAGCCGGCGCAGCCCGCGCGGCCGGGGTTCCTTGAGCTGGGTCACGGAGCCAGCCGCTCGACGGCCCACTCCCCGGCCTCGGCACGCCGGAACCGCAGCCGGTCGTGCAGCCGGCTGGCCCGGCCCTGCCAGAACTCCACGGACTCCGGCCGCACCCGCAGCCCGCCCCAGTGCGGCGGCGCCGGGATCGGCTCGACCTCGGCGAACCGCTCCGCCGCCGCCCGGTACGCCGCGTCCAGCGCCGCCCGGTCGGGGACCACGCGGGACTGCGTGCTGGCCCAGGCACCGAGCTGGGAGCCGCGCGGCCGGCTGGCGAAGTACGCCTCGGTCTCCGCCCGGTCGACCCGCTCCACCCGGCCGGCGACCACCACCTGCCGCTGCATCGGGAACCACGGGAACACCAGACTCGCGTACGGGTTGGCGGCCGCCTCTGCGCCCTTGCGGGAGCCGTAGTTGGTGAAGAAGACGAAGCCCTCCGGGTCGTACCCCTTGAGCAGCACCGTCCGCGCGCTCGGCCGGCCGGCGGCGTCGGCGGTGCCGACCACCATCGCGTTCGGTTCGGGCAGCCCGGCGGCGACCGCGTCGGCGAACCAGCGGTCGAACTGGGTGTGCCAGTCGGCGGCCAGGTCCACCTCGGAAAGGCCCAGGTCCGCGGCGTACTCGTTACGCATGCCAGCCGGGGGCGGTGTGTCGCCCGTCACGTCTTTGCTCCTCCCGTCGACCCGGCCCGCAGGCCAAGCGGTACCGCCCAGTGTCGCCGACGCGGCCGGGCGAGCCCGGGGCGGGGGATGTCGCGTGCAGCACAGTCGCAGCGGGTCGCGGATCCGGTACCCAGCAGGCAAGATGTCACGAACACATCCCTGATGAGGGTCGCCTGGGGCGCTCGGCCGGCTGGCCGGTGAGGGCTGGCCGGGCGCACCGAGCAGACCCAGGAGAGATGACATGGCCGATTTCAAACCCGGGCTGGAGGGCGTCGTAGCCTTCGAGACCGAGATCGCCGAACCCGACCGCGAAGGCGGCGCGCTGCGCTATCGCGGGGTCGACATCGAGGATCTGATCGGCCAGGTCTCCTTCGGCAACGTGTGGGCGCTGCTGGTCGACGGGCGGTTCGGCCCGGGCCTGCCGCCGGCGGAGCCGTTCCCGGTGCCGGTGCACTCCGGCGACATCCGGGTGGACGTGCAGTCCGCGGTCGCGATGCTCGCCCCCTACTGGGGCCTCGACCAGCTCCTCGACATCTCCGACGAGCAGGCCCGCGAGGACCTCGCCCGGGTGTCGGTCACCGCGCTGTCCTTCGTCGCCCAGTCCGCCCGCGGCCTCGGCCTGCCGGCGGTGCCGCAGAAGGAGATCGACAAGGCGTCCACCATCGTCGAGCGGTTCATGAAGCGCTGGCGCGGCGAGCCGGACCCGCGGCACGTCAAGGCGGTCGACGCCTACTTCATCTCGGCCGCCGAGCACGGCCTGAACGCCTCCACCTTCACCGCCCGGATCGTCGCCTCCACCGGCGCCGACGCCGCGGCCTGCATCTCCTCCGGCATCGGCGCCCTCTCCGGCCCGCTGCACGGCGGCGCCCCCTCCCGCGTGCTCAGCATGCTGGAGGCAGTCGAGCGCAGCGGCGACGCCGAGGGCTACGTGAAGGGCGTCCTCGACCGGGGCGAGCGGCTGATGGGCTTCGGCCACCGGGTCTACCGGGCCGAGGACCCGCGCGCCCGGGTGCTCCGCCGCACCGCCAAGGAGCTGGGCGCGCCGCGCTTCGAGATCGCCGAGGCGCTGGAGAAGGCCGCGCTGGCCGAGCTGCAGGCCCGCCGCCCGGACCGGGTGCTCGCCACCAACGTCGAGTTCTGGTCGGCCGTGGTGCTCGACTTCGCCGAGGTGCCGGCGCACATGTTCACCTCGATGTTCACCTGCGCCCGGATGGGCGGCTGGAGCGCGCACATCCTGGAGCAGAAGAAGCTCCAGCGGCTGGTCCGCCCGTCGGCCCGCTACGTCGGCCCGGGCAGCCGCAAGCCCAGCGACGTCGAGGGCTGGGACGCCATCCCGCACGGCGTCTGACCGCGTACCTCCGAGGGGCCCCGTCCGCGGACGGGGCCCCTCGCGCATGCCCCGCACATTTGTGGCGGATGACTCACGCCCGGGTATGGGACCAGCAGCCGGATCGGCCGGATCGGATGGGAGGATGAAGGCCGGCAGTGTCGCCGGACCGGGCCCGGATCCCGGCCGCCCCGCGCGCCCGCGCGCGTCCGCCGTCGATCCGCGCCCGCTTGCAGACCGGGCCCGCCTCGCCCATTCGGAAGGATCTCGACAACCGTGGCTGACGCACCGACCATCCGGATTCCCGACGACCTCAAGCCCGCCGACGGAAGGTTCGGCTGCGGGCCGTCCAAGGTCCGTCCGGCGGCGGTCTCCGCCCTCGCCGACGTGGCGACCAGCTACCTGGGCACCTCCCACCGGCAGAAGACCGTCCGCGACCAGGTCGCCCGGCTGCGCCGGGGCATCGCCGAGTTCTTCTCCCTGCCCGAGGGCTACGAGGTGGTGCTCGGCAACGGCGGCACCACCGCGTTCTGGGAGGTCGCGACGTTCGGCCTGGTCCGGGACCGGGCGCAGTTCGCCAGCTTCGGCGAGTTCGGCGCGAAGTTCGCCAAGTCCGTCAAGGACGCCCCCTTCCTCGGCGAGCCCACCATCCGCAAGTCGGAGGCCGGCACCGCCCCGAGCCTGGTGGCCGAGGCGGGGGTCGACGTCTACGCCACCCCGCACAACGAGACCTCGACCGGCGTCGCGGTGCCGATCAGCCGGGTGGCCGGCGCCGACCCGGGCTCGCTGCTGCTGGTCGACGCCACCTCCGGCGCCGGTGGGCTCGACGTCAACGTCGGCGAGACCGACGTCTACTACTTCGCCCCGCAGAAGTGCTTCGGCTCCGACGGGGGTCTCTGGCTGGCCCTGATGTCCCCGGCCGCCCTGGAGCGGGCCGGTGAGATCAAGGCGTCCGGCCGCTACGTCCCGGCCTTCCTCGACCTGGTCACCGCGATCGACAACTCGCGGCTGGAGCAGACCTACAACACCCCGGCCCTGGCCACCATCTTCCTGGCCGCCGAGCAGACCGACTGGATGAACGCGCAGGGCGGGCTGGCCTGGGCGGCCAAGCGCACGGCCGAGAGCGCCGCGATCGTCTACGGCTGGGCGGAGCGCTCCGACGTGGCGACGCCGTTCGTCGCCGACCCGGCGCTGCGGTCCAACGTGGTCGCCACCATCGACTTCGCCGACGGGGTCGACGCCACCGCGATCGCCAAGGCGCTGCGCGCCAACGGCATCGTGGACACCGAGCCCTACCGGAAGCTGGGCCGCAACCAGCTGCGGGTCGCGCTCTTCCCGGCCGTCGAGCCGGCCGACGTCGAGGCGCTGACCGCGTCCATCGACTACGTGGTCGAGCGACTCTAGGTCGCCATCACGTTCGGTGGCCGCCAGCCCGTACGGCGGCCACCGAACGTGATCATCGCCGCAGCTCAGTCGCGACATGCGGGTGTCGCATCCCCCACCTCGGGGAAGATGCGCGTACGGTGGTGCGAGACGCCCGGGTGGCCGGCTCGTGGCGTGACGGCCAGCGAAGCGGGACGGAGGCAACGCTATGCGCCCAGTACGCTTCGTCGCCCTCTCCGAGGACGGCCAGGCCCTGGTGCTCGCCGACGAGGTCGGGCGACTGCTCGCCCTGCCCATCGACGAGCGCATCGCCGGCGCGCTGCACGCCGAGCCCGGCGCCCCGCCGCTCGCGGTGGCCCCGACCGCCGCCGACCCGGTGCCCTCACTGTCCCCACGCGACATCCAGGCCCGGATCCGCTCCGGCGAGTCCGCCGAGGACGTCGCCCGGATCGCCGGCGTGCCGGTCGACCGGGTGCTGCGCTACGCCGGCCCGGTGCTCCAGGAGCGGGCCATGCTCGCCCAGCACGCCCGGCGCACCCGGCTCAAGGGCGCGGAGAAGCCGACCCCGCTCGCCGAGGTCGTCAACGGCCGGCTGGCCCAGCACGGGATCGACACCGAGAAGATCTCCTGGGACGCGTGGCGCCGCGACGACGGCACCTGGCGGATCGTCGCGACCTGGCCGTCGGGCAAGGCGACCGCGCAGGCGGTCTGGGATCTCGACAAGACCCGGCAGGCGGTCACCCCGCACGACGACATGGCGCAATACCTGTGCGCCGAGCGGCCCACCCCGATCCTCGGTCAGGAGCCGGCGCCGGAGCGGGGCGGTCACGCGCTGCCCGGCCCGTCGCGGGCCGAGCCGAGCCGGGGCGGGCACGGCCTGCCGGCGCCGGCCGAGCACAGCCGGCCTGGCCGCGACCCGATCCGGGCCGGGCGGGACGCCCTGCTCGCCTCCCTCGACCGTCCGCTCGGCTCGACCTCGGGCCGCGGGCTCGACCCACGCTCCCCGGCCGCCCTGGCGGGGCAGGACGCGCCCCGGCAGCGGCCGGTCGGCGGCGGCGCGGCGGCGCTGCTCGGCGGCGGGCAGGGTTCCGCGTTCGACGACGACTCGGACGCGCCCAAGGAGGTGCCGGCCGTGCCGTCCCTGGCGGTGCTCCGGCCCCGCCGCACGGGCGCGCCGGCGGCCGCTGCCGCCGAGTCGGCCGAGGCCGGGGGTAAGCCCCGCAAGCGCCTGCCGAGCTGGGACGACGTCCTCTTCGGCAGCGGGCCCGCGGCCCGCGAGTCCTCCTGACGCGTCGACTCCCGCGGCGAGCATTCGCCGGAGTCGACGCGAGGCACTCGAAGTGCCGCCGTGGCAGGGTGGCCGTATGGAGTACACGAACCTGGGCCGCACCGGCCTGTCGGTCAGCCGTCTCTGCCTCGGCACGATGAACTTCGGGCCGCAGACGACCGAGCCGGACAGCTTCGCGATCATGGATCGGGCCCTCGAACAGGGCATCAACTTCTTCGACACCGCCAACGTCTACGGCTGGCAGACCGGCGAGGGGATCACCGAGCAGATCATCGGCCGCTGGCTCGCCCAGGGCGGCGGCCGGCGGGACAAGGTCGTCCTGGCCACCAAGGTCTACGGCAAGATGGGCGAGTGGCCCAACGAGCAGGGCCTGTCCGCCCGGCACATCGTCCGGGCCTGCGAGGACTCGCTGCGCCGGTTGCAGACCGACACCATCGACCTCTACCAGATGCACCACGTCTCCCGGGCCACGCCGTGGGAGGAGATCTGGCAGGCCATGGAGACCCTGGTCGCCCAGGGCAAGGTGCTCTACGTCGGGTCGTCCAACTTCGCCGGGTGGCACATCTCGGTGGCGCAGGAGGCGGCGACGAAGCGTCACTTCCTCGGCCTCGTCTCGGAGCAGTGCATCTACAACCTGCTCACCCGGCACGTCGAGCTGGAGGTGGTGCCCGCCGCGCAGCACCACGGGCTCGGCATCATCCCGTGGTCGCCGCTGCACGGCGGGCTGCTCGCCGGGGTGCTGCGCAAGATGGCCGAGGGCGGGGCCGCGCGCGGCGCCAGCGGCCGCTCGGCCGACGCGCTCGCCGAGCACCGGCCGACCATCGAGGCGTACGAGAAGCTCTGCGGCGAGCTGGGGCACGACCCGGCGGACGTGGCGCTCGGCTGGCTGCTGTCCCGGCCGGGGGTGACCGCCCCGATCATCGGGCCGCGCACCGCCGACCAGCTCGACCGCTCCCTGGGCGCCCTGACGGTCACCCTCGACGAGGACACCCTCGCCCGGCTCGACCAGCTCTTCCCGCCCGTCGGCAACGGCGGCCCCGGCCCGGAGGCCTGGGCCTGGTAGCCACGCCCACGGCGGAACCGGCGGCAGGCGACCGCCGGCTCCACGGGTGGGCGCCGCCGCCGCGGCCGGCGGCGACGTCCACCCGGGCTGGCTTGGCCGGGCGGTCACCTAAGCACCGGCGGCCAATGGCTGGCGTGGCCGGGGTCAGATGGGCCACGCACCGGCCATTGGCTGGCGTCGCCGGGCGGTCAGATGGGCCAGGCGGCCAGGCGGTCGTAGGTGGGGCGGGGGCCGGGGTGGCTGCGCATCAGCACCATCTCGGCGGCCGGCCACGCCGGGCCCTCGTAGCCGTCCAGGGTCGCCACGTCCGCCGCCACGTCGACGTCGGGCACCCGGTCACCGGGTCGGGCGACCGTCAGGTGCGGGCGGAACGGCTTCTCGTCGTGCGGCAGGCGGGCGTGCCACAGCCGGGAGCGGATCAGCCGGGCCAGCATCTGGAGCTGCTCCACCTCGCCCCGCAGGTCGGCCCAGAGCACCGTGAACCGGCCCTGCCCGAAGCGCCCGCCGCCGGCGAACCGGAGCCGGGGCGCGGCGGAACGGCCCTCCCGGGACCACTCGGCGGCCAGCCCCAGTGCGCTCGCCACGTCGACCAGCCGGTCCGCCTCGACATCGCCGAGGAAGGCGAGGGTGACGTGGGCGGTGGCCGGGTCGGCGAGCCGGACGTTGATCCCGGAGGCGGCCGCCGCGCCGACCCGCAACCGGGCGACCTGTGCGCCGAGGTGCGCGATCGCCTCCGGCGGCGGGTAGACCGCGACGAAGAGCCTCACGTCGGCCCGCCGCTCAGTGGTGGCGCTGCCGGTGACCGGCCCGGGCAGCGGGCAGGGTCAGCCCGGCGGCGTGCAGGACGCCCTCCACCCGGACCCGCTCCAGCTCCAGGTCGACGCCCTCCAGCTCGGTCAGGTGCTCGGTGATGCCGAGCGCCCGGCAGGCCAGCCGGAGCCGGTCGTCGTACGCCCGGAGCACCGTGCGGTGCCAGACCGGCTGCCGGCCGTCGGTGCTGGCACCCTGGCCGCGCAGGCGCCGCAGGTCGGCGGCGAGCCGCTCCAGCGGGCGCCGGTCGGGCCGGTCGAAGTCGGTGAGGTCGATGTCGCGGGTCAGCGCGTCGGCCTCGACGGCCCGGTCCAGCCGGGCGATGGTGCGCCGCTCCCGCTGGCGCTCACGCCACTCGGCCCAGCCGCAGGCGACCCGGTCGATGATCTCGTCGGCGCAGAAGAACAGGGCGATCACCGCCGGCAGGCTGGCCACGCCCACGAAGGCAAGGACCAGCAGCAACCCGCGTCCGACCTCCACGCATCGACGCTAAGCCCCAGCCCGGCGGTCCGCCACCGGATTGGCCGCATCCACGCCATCCGCCGGATGGGACGGATCGTCCCACCCCGGGCGGCGAGGGCGGTCAGCAGTCGGTGGAGGTGACGTAGAAGCGCGGCATCGGCAGGATGCGGAAGCGCAGCCGGGCGCCGGCGCGGCGGAGCTGCCAGGTGAGCGCGATCAGGGCGGTGGCCAGCGAGATGAGCCCGCCGATCCAGATGCTGGCGCCCGCGCCGTAGGTCTCCGCCACCCAGCCGATCAGCGGCGCGCCGACCGGGTTGGTGCCGAGGAACACCAGCACCCACAGGGCCATCACCCGGCCCCGGAAGGCGGCGTCCGTGCCGAGCTGGACCCGCTGGTTGGCGGCCTGGGCGAAGAAAACCATGAAGAACCCGGTGGGCAGCAGCAGCGCCACCACCATCCAGTACGCCGAGGCGAGCCCGACCAGGGTGCCGAAGCTGGCGCAGCCGACCGCGGCGCCGAGCACCAGCCAGACCGACGGGCGGCTGCGCCGCCCGGTGCCGGCCAGCGCCCCGACCAGCGCGCCGACCGCCAGCGCGGTGCTGAACAGCCCGAACGAGGCCGCCCCGGTCTGGAACACGGTCTTGGCGAGCGCGGCCAGGGTGAGCTGGAAGTTGAACAGCGACATGCCGATCACCGACATCACCGCCATCGGCAGCAGCAGGTCGGGGCGGCGCCAGACGTAGCGCAGGCCGTCGACGACCTTGGCCGACGCCCGCTCGTCGCGCGGCGGCAGCGCCTCACGGTGCAGCTCGGCCGCGCGCATCCGGACGACGTTGACCAGCGGGGCGATCGAGCTGAGCGCGGTGAACAGGAAGACCGGCCCCACGTCGAACGCGGCGATGGCCAGGCCGGCGACGGCCGGCCCGACGATCCGGGCGGAGTTGAACACGGCCGCGTTCAGCGAGAGCGCGTTCGGCAGCAGCGACGTGCCGACCAGCTCCGAGACGAACGCCTGCCGGACGGGGGTCTCCACGGCGTTGGCGACGCCGAGCAGGGCCGCGAACGCGAAGACGTGCCAGAGCTGCACGAGACCGGTGATCACCAGCAGGCTCATCGCGAGCGCCAGCACGGTCCAGAACGCGTTGGCGACGAAGAGCAGCATCCGCTTGTCGTAGCGGTCGGCGAGCCGCCCGGAGAGCAGGGTGAGCAGCAGGACGGGAGCGAACTGGAGGGCGGTGACCACGCCGAGCGCGGTGGCGGAGTTGTCGGAGAGCTCGAGGACCAGCCAGTCCTGGGCGATGAACATCATCCAGACACCGATCAGCTTGATCAGTTGCCCGGATGCGAAGAGCCGGTAGTTGCGGACCTGTAGGGACTGGAACATCGTGCTCAGCTTCGCCTGCACTCTTTGTGCGCCTCCTCGCGGTCGTACGCGTCATCGACGGCGGACGGCGCGGTGGTGCGAGGCGCGCGGGTCAGGCGCGGGCGAGCTGCTGAAGGATCTCGGCGGCTTGCCGCAGGGTGTCCCGTTCTGCTTCGGTCAGCTCGGCCAGCCGGCGGGCCAGCCACTCGTCGCGGACGCGCTCGAACTGGTCGAGCACCGCCCGTCCCCCCTCTGTCGCCGCGAGGATGACCTGCCGGCCGTCGGTCGGGTGGGGGGTGCGCTGCACGAGGCCGCGCTCCTCCAACTTCGCGACGATCTTGGTCATCGTCGGCGGCTGCACCCGTTCGACGTCGGCCAGTTCCCGGGGCGTCAGCGCGCCCGCCAGCTGAAGGCTGGTGAGCGCGGAGAGCTGGGTGACCGTGAGGTCGCCGACCGGCCGGGCCTGGCGGACCCGTCGGTTGAGTCGGGTGATCGCATCACGCAGCTGTGGTGCGAGCTGCGCCGGTGGCACGCGTTTCGCCGTCACCGTCCGCTCCGTCACGATAGTTAGCTTAACTAATGAGCCTGGCTAATGAGCTGCGATATGACCATGCTCACGAGAAGTTTGCCCTGCTCCGGGCCGGCTACCCGATTCGGTCACCGGCCCGGAGCGGAGGGTGGTCAGAGCACCAGGGACTCGATCGGCCCGCGCAGGAAGTACAGCACGAAGAGGGCGGCCACCCCGTACAGCAGGGGATGGATCTCCCGGGCCTTGCCCTTGGCGAGCTTCACCACCACGTACGTGATCAGGCCGGCGCCGATGCCGTTGGAGATCGAGTACGTGAAGGGCATCAGGACGATCGTGAGGAACGCCGGGATGGCGATCTCGTAGTCGGACCAGTCGATCGTCCGCACCGCGGTCATCATCAGGAAGCCGACCACCACCAGCGCGGTGGAGGCCGCCTCGAACGGCACCACCACGACCAGCGGCGCCAGGAACATCGCCAGCAGGAACAGGCCGCCGGTGACCAGGTTGGCCACGCCGGTGCGGGCGCCCTCCGCCACACCGGCGGCGCTCTCGATGTACGACGTGTTGCTCGACGTGCTCGCCGCACCGCCGGCCGCCGCCGCGATCGAGTCGACCAGCAGGATCTCCTTGGCCCGCGGCGGGGTGCCCCGCTCGTCGAGCATGCTCCCCTCCTGCCCGACCGCGACCATCGTGCCCATCGTGTCGAAGAAGTCCGTGATCAGCAGGGTGAACACGAACATGAGGACGACGAGCCAGCCGGCCCGGCTCCACGAGTCGAACACGTTGAAGTTGCCGAGCAGCGACAGGTCCGGCACGTCCAGCCAGGTCTTCGGCAGCTCGGGGACGTTCAGCGCCCAGCCCTTCGGGTTCGGCTTGCCGTCGACGAAGGACGGCCCGATGTTCGCCACCGCCTCGACGACGACCGCCAGCACGGTGGAGCCGAGGATGCCGATCAGGATCGCGCCCTTGACCCGGCGCACCAGCAGCACCACGGTCAACAGCAGGCCCACCACGAAGACCAGCATCGGCCAGCTGCCGAGGGTGCCGTCGAAGCCCAGGCCGACGGGGACGGTGGTGTTCGCCGAGTCCGGCACGCGGCGGACGAAGCCGGCGTCGACCAGCCCGATGATGGTCAGGAAGAGGCCGATGCCGACGCCGATCGCCGTCTTCATCTGCGTCGGCACCGAGCGGAACACCGCCGTGCGCAGGCCGGTCAGCACCAGCACCGCGATGATCACACCCTCGATCACCACGAGGCCCATCGCGTCCGCCCAGGTCATCTCCGGGGCGATCTCGTACGCGACCAGCGCGTTGACGCCGAGACCGGCGGCGAGCGCGATCGGGAACCGGCCGACGACGCCCATCAGGATCGTCATCAGGCCGGCGACCAGGGCGGTGGCCGCCGCGAGGGCGGGAATGGGGAGCTTCTGGCCGTCGCCGTCGACGGCACCACCGATGATGAGCGGGTTGAGCACCACGATGTACGCCATCGTGAAGAAGGTCGCCAGGCCACCGCGTACCTCGCGGCTCATCGTCGAGCCACGGGCGGAGATCTCGAAGAACCGGTCGAAACCGTTACGCGGATGAGCCGGATCGGGTGGTGTGCCGTTGTCGGGTGGGGCTACTGCCATCAGGTCCTCGCAGGTGATCTTCCGTTGTCGCGCCGCATCGTCGCAGATCACGGGCCAGCAGCGAAAGTTGATCGCGTACGCTTGCCGCGTGCCGAAGGAGCAGCCGCCGCGACCCGAGCCGCTCGACCCGCCGATGGTGCCGTTCGCCCTCGCCGGGATAGCGGCCTGGGCGCTCGCCGGGTTGGCGTTACTCGTCTTTCGCGACTGGCTGACCGCGCACGGTCACCAGGACTGGTTGTGGATCTGCCTGGCCGGTTTCCTGTGGGGTTTCCCCGGTCTCGCCGTGATGATGCGACACGACGCCAACCGACGCCGCCGCCGCGCCGGCCACTGACCTGCGCCGACGTCGATCCGCCGGCCCGACGCCGCAGCCGGCCCGTCAGGGGTGGCCGTACGGCTCCGCCGGCTCCGCGGCCTCCACCGAGCCCGGCGCCCGGCTGACCGACACGGGCTCCACCGCGCTGTCGTCGTAGACCGTCGGCATCTCGTCGACCGGGGTGTCGGCGGCCTCGATCAGGGTCTCCGAGTGCGCGCCGCAGCCGTGGTCGGCGCTGACCACCCGGCCGTCGTCGGGGGCGTAGAAGTTGCCGCAGGCGCCGAAGGACTGCCGCAGGGCGCCGGCGAGCGGCAGGTAGAAGCCGCAGGTCCCGCAGCGGGCGGCGGCGGGAGCGGCGACCGAGATCGCGGCGGAGGGGCCGTGGTCGCCGTCGTACCAGCGCTGGGCGGCCTCGCTGCGCCCCTCCCGGGAGAGCACCCGGGCCCGGCCGAGCCCCAGCTCCCAGGCGGTCTCCTCGACCGCCGGGTCGTCGGAGAGCACGTAGCCGGGCTGGAGCCGCTCGTCGTCCGCCGGGGTGGGCAGCAGGTCACCGGGACCGAGGTCACCCGGCTTGAGCCGCTCCTGCCAGGGCAGCCAGCCGGGCGCGAGCATCGCGTCCGCGCCGGGAAGCAGCACCGTCTCGCAGACGGTGACGTGCCGGCTGCGGGGCACCCGGGTGACGGTGACGGCCCACCGCCAGCCCCGGTAGCCGGCGAGCCGGCACTCGAAATAGTGGGTGACGAGACGGTCGCCCTCCGCGACGGCCTGCAGGTGGTCGCCGATGTCCGAGGCGTCGACCTCGGTGATGGCGTCACGCGCCACCTCGACGGCGGCGGCGCAGACCTGGTCGAGACGAGCGGCGCGGGCAGAGGCGGGCCTGGTCACCCGACCATTGTTCCCCATGCGTACGGTCGACCGACAGGCACCCGCCGAGGACGTTCTGGCGCAGTGGTGCGGCGTACGCGGACCGGATGGGCGAGGATGGTGGGCATGCCGCTGTTCTCCCGCTCCGGGCGGTCCGTGCTCGGGCAGACCGTCGGCACCGGCATCAGGGCCGTCCGCCTGCTGTTCCGGGGCTCGGTCAGCGGTGGGCGCTGGATGACCCGCCGGGCCGGCCGGGCCCGCGCCCGGGGCGCCGGGGACGAGGTCGGCATGGTCCGCCTCTTCGACCTGCACGCGGTCTCCTGCGCCGGGGACACGCTGATCGCCATCGGCCTCGCCGGGACGATCTTCTTCAACGTCCCGCTCGGCGAGGCGCGCAGCAAGGTCGCCCTCTACCTGCTGGTGACCATGGTGCCGTTCGCCATGCTCGCCCCGGTGGTGGGCCCGCTGCTCGACCACTTCCGGCACGGCCGGCGGTACGCCCTGGCCGCCACCATGCTCGGCCGGGCCTTCCTGGCCTGGCTGATCTCCGACTACATCCACGGCTTCGGCCTCTACCCGGCGGCCTTCGGCGTGTTGGCGCTCTCCCGCGCGTACGGGGTGGCCCGCTCGGCGGCCGTGCCCCGGCTGCTCCCGGAGGGGCTCGGGCTGTCCCAGGTGGGCGCCCGGGCCAGCGTCTACGGCACGGTGGCCGGCGCGCTGGTCGCCCCGATCGGCCTGGCCGCCTTCTGGTTCGGGCCGCAGTGGCCGCTCCGGGTGGCCTCGGTCATCTTCCTGGTCGGCATGGTGATCTCCCTGCGGCTGCCTCCGAAGGCCGACTCGGAGCCGCCGGAGCGGGTGCCCCGGCCGCTGCGGGCGCTGGGCCGCCGCACCGGGGACCGCCCGCTGGGCCGGGGGCGGCCGGCGGGCCGGCTCGTGATCGCCACCCTGATCGGCGCCGCGACGCTGCGCGCGGTCTACGGCTTCCTGCTGCTCTTCCTGGCGTTCGCGATCAAGGCGGGCGACCTGACCACCGTGGCCTTCGGTCGGGATCTCGGCGACGAGGCGGCGCTGGGCCTGGTCGGCGCGGCGCTCGCAGTGGGCACCTTCCTGGCCACCGCGGTCGGCACCCGGCTGCGCATCCACCGACCCGCCGCGATCCAGTCCAGCGGCATGGTCGTCGTCGCCGGGGTGGCGATCCTCGCCGCGTTGAAGTTCTCGCTGCCCATGGTCGCCCTGCTCTGCCTGGTCGCCGCGCTGAACAGCGGCATCGCCAAGCTCGCCGTGGACGCCTCGATCCAGGAACGCATCCCGGAGCGGCTGCGGGCCAGCTCCTTCGCCCACTCGGAGACGGTGCTGATGCTCGCCTTCGTCGCCGGAGGCGGGCTGGGGCTCGTACCCTTCGACGGCCGGATCGGGATCGCCGTCGTCGCCGCCGTCGGCACCGTGGCCGCCGCCCGGGGCCTGGTGGTGGCGGGCCGGCTGCGCGCGGAGCGCCTGCTCGGCCGGCCGCTCGGCGACGACGAGCTGACCGACGGCACCGACGGCACCGACCCCGACGCCCCGGGCACCGACGGCGCGGCTTCCCCCGACCCGGAGGCCGCGCGCCGGTACGACCCCACGCCCACCTCCCCCGCCCCGGCGCAGGGCGGCTCTCCGCTGGACGACCCCGGCCTGGCACCGCCGGGCTACCACATCTACCGGCCCTCGTCGGCCGTCGGCGGGCCGGGCGGGACGGACGACGAGACCCGCCGGGAGCCGCAGGGGCCGCTCTCGTGACCGGTCTGCTGGTGGTCACGGCGGTCCCCGCCGAGGCCGAGGCGATCCGCGCCGGCCTCGCCGACCAGACGACCACGGTGCTGCCGGTGGGGGTCGGGCCGGCCGTCGCCGCCGCGACCACGACCCGGCTGCTGGTGCTCGCCGAGGCCGCCGGCCGGCCCTACAACGGCGTGGTCAGCGCGGGCGTGGCAGGGGGCTTTGCCGGCCGGGTGGAGGTGGGCGCCACGGTGCTGGGCACCGTGTCCGTGGCCGCCGACCTGGGCGCCGAGTCGCCGGCCGGCTTCATCCCGGTGGACGAGCTGGGCATGCCCCCGGACTGGCTGGGCGGTGCCACCGCGCTCGCCGCCGACCCGGGCCTGCTCGCCCGGCTGCGGGCCGCGCTCCCGGCGGCCACCGTCGGCCCCGTGCTGACCGTCAGCACGGTCACCGGCACCGCCGCCAGCACCGACGCGCTGCGCCGGCGGCACCCGGACGCGGTCGCCGAGGCCATGGAGGGGTACGGGGTGGCCGTCGCCGCCGCCCAGGCGGGCCTCCCGTTCGTCGAGCTGCGTACCGTCTCCAACCCGATCGGCCCCCGCGACCGCGACGCGTGGCGCATGCGCGAGGCGCTCGCCGCCCTGACCACCGCCGCCGCAGCCCTGACCTGACCCGGCCGCCGTGGCCCTGACCCGCCTGCCCTGCCCTAACGCGCCCTGCCCATGCCCCTGCCCTGGCCCGCCCTGCCTGGCTTGTCTGCCGGCCCCGCCGGACCCTCAGTCCGCCACCGCCACCGTCACCGCCGGCCGGCGGTCAAGCCGCAGCGCCCACGGTCGGTCCGACTCCAGCTGGTAGCCACAGGCCAGCAGCAGGTCGACGCCGCCGAACCGGGCGATCGCGTGGGCGGTCCGGATGCCCGCCCGGTCCATCTCGTCGGCGAGCAGGCCGACCAACCGGCGACCAATGCCGAGCTGTCGATAGTCCCCGGCCACGAGAACGCCGTCGAGAACGATCTCCCGTACCTCGCTCGGGTCGTCGCCGTACAAGAGGTGCGGGCTGCGCTCGTGAGCCCGCAGCTCACCGACCAGGTCGCCGCCTGGCAGTTCGGCCACGAGCCGCCACGACGTCGCCGGCAGGCCGCCCGTCACCCGGCGCAGCCGGACCGTGCGCCGGACCTCCGCGGCCCACCGGCGCCTGTCCCGGTAGGCACGATTCCGCTCGTACGTGGCCGCCGGTAACGGCAGCGGCCAGAGCGGAGGCGGCAGGTTGTACCAGTTCGCCCACCAGGCACCCGGCCAGTCCTTCGGCTCCCGGACCTCCCACGCGTCGAGGTGGGCGGGATATCGCCGCCCTGCCGCGTCTCGTAGCCCGTCGTGCGGCACCGCCGGCAGCGACCCGCCGGCGCTGTCGCCGCTGTCGGCGCTGTCGCCGCTGTCGGCGCTGTCGGCGCTGTCGGCATTGTTCGCGTTGTTCGCGCTGTCGACCGCGCCAGCCGCGCCCGGCAGGCCGACGGCCACCTTTCCCCCAGCGGCCCGGACGAGCCGTTCCACCGTGCGGAACCTCGGATCGATCGCCCGGCCCGACTCGATCCGGGCCAGGGTGGCCTGGGGCACCCCGGACCTCTCGGCCAGTTCCCGCTGGCTCAGGTCCGCGAGACGCCGCAGGGACCGGAGAGCCGCGCCCAGGTCAACCGCGTCTGTCAGCTCTGCCACGAAACCATGCTCCCGACGCGCCGCGGCTTCCTCAACCGCCCTTCTGAACCTGTGGACAAGCCTGTGGACAACGTCAACGATCACAGCCGCGCCGACAACCACGGCCGCGCCCACCAACCACGGGAGTGCCGACAACCACGGCCGTGCTGTCAGGTCGCTCGGCCGTCGGCCAATCAGAAGCCGTCTCATCAGGAGAGGCAAGAATGCCTGCCGCGACGCTGTCGAGCTGAATCGTTTACGACATCACGGCCGCGGGCCGGACGGCGCCGACCATCCACACAATCACGGGCGAGGGCCGGACAGCGCCGGCGACATCCACACAATCACGGGCGAGGGCCGGACAGCGCCGGCGACATCCACACAATCACGGGCGAGGGCCACGCGGTGCCGGCGACCATCCACCAGCAACGACAAGCCCGAATCGAAGCGGACCACCGGCCACACGACGACGAGATCCTGTCGATACAGGAAGTAGTCGGACCCGCGCCGGGGGATTCGCGTCCGGCTGACGCAGCGACACGCCCTCCACGGGGGCTGGCTTCCAGACCGCGCGGCTCCTCGATCGCCAGATGCCGCAGCCGAGACGCGGCGGGCGGGACGGCAGGCAGTCGCCGACGGACGGGGAGTCGGCGAAGCGCCCGGTCGTCGCCGACACGCCCCAGCGGGTTGGCAAGGCAAGGACGGCGCCGGCACGGACGGCAACAAGAGCTGGCATCGGCGTCGCCGGGTGAATCGTTTACGACATCAGCTTGACAGGCGGCTACGACCTGTCATTCCTCATCGCCAAGCAGTTCGCCGCCGAGGCGGCCGAGGTGGCAGCCACGATCGCACCCGTGTCCCGTCGCCGCGCCGGGCCACACCGGGCCGCGCCGGTTGCCCAGGTCGGTCCAGTTCAGCCGTAGCGGCCGGCGGAGGTCTCCGTCGGTGATCTCGATCCGTGCCCGGCTGAGCCGGAGCATGCCGAGGCCAGAGGCACGTGTGTACCAACCCCGGATGGAGCGTTCAGAACTTGTAAGCGAGACGTCCTCAGCCAGTGTGCGAGCACTTGCCCTGGGCGATGCCGTCAGGAATCGTCCCTGAGTTGGGCTAGCAGACCGGCTCGGTCAATCTGCATCCAGTACTCGGTGATCAGCCCGTCTTCGACGTGATAGACGACCGAGTTGATCTGGCGGACGGTCCGACCGGTCGGCGCAATTCCATCCACCGGCTCGAGGTGGCGCCCAACTTGGCTTAGCCGGACATACGCCCGCGCACCGTCAACCAGGAATTCCTCGATCGTGAGGTCGAACGCGCCCCAGCTGGCGGTCATCTCCCGGACGTGCTCGCGTAGCCGTCCGGGGTTCGCTCAACGGTGGCCAGGTCCTCGGACTGCATCTGGTGGGCACGCACCGTCGGTGCCATGAACTCTGCCGCCCGCTGCGGCTCCCGGCCGGAGCGGACGTACCGGAGGAAGTCACCGACGACGCGACGCGTCACCTCACTGTCGATCATGAAGTCACCCTGGCAACCGGTAGCCGGGACGAAAAGCCTGCCGGCAGGTGGCCTCACTCACTCCGAAGCGGAGTGCCGGACCGAGCGCAGGCGGAAACCTGGCTGTCGAGGCCCCGTGCCGCAGGCTCCGCGGACGGACCCACGCCCCAGGGCCGGAACAGTGGGCGTAGGTCACAGGGGCGGGGCCACAGGCGGGCGACCACCAGGGTGCGGGGATACCGTGGGCGCGTGGCGCTCTCGCTGGCGATCTCGCCCTGCCCCAACGACACGTTCGTCTTCCACGCCCTGGTGCACGGCCTCGTGCCCGACGCGCCGCCGGTGGAGGTGACGTACGCCGACGTCGACGTGACCAACACGGCCGCCGAGCGGGGGGCGTTCGACCTGGTGAAGGTGAGCTACGCCGCGCTGCCGTGGCTGTTGGACGACTACCACCTGCTGCCCTGCGGCGGGGCGCTCGGCCGTGGCTGCGGCCCGCTGGTGCTGACCAGGGGCGACGGCGCCGGCCGACTCGACCGCCCGGGCAGCGCGGGGCACGCCGACCGCGCCGACCTGACCGACCGCACCGATCGGGCCGACCTCACCGGCGCGACCGTGGCGGTGCCCGGCGACCGGACGACGGCGTACCTGCTCTTCCGGCTCTGGGCGGCGGACCGGCCGCCGGCGCGGATCGAGGTGGTGCCGTTCCACGAGATCATGCCGGGCGTGGCCGCCGGCCGGTACGACGCCGGCCTGGTCATCCACGAGGCCCGGTTCACCTACCCACGGCACGGCCTGACCGCCCTGGTGGACCTGGGCGAGTGGTGGGAGGCCGACACCGGCCTGCCCATCCCCCTCGGCGCCATCCTGGCCCGGCGCGGCGCGGTGGACCCGGAGTCCGCCGCCGGGTGGATCCGCGAGTCGGTCCGCCGGGCCTGGGCCGACCCGGCGGCGAGCCGCGACTACGTGCTGGCGCACGCGCAGGAGATGGAGCCCGACGTGGTGGACCGGCACATCGGCCTCTACGTCAACGAGTTCACCGCCGACCTGGGGGACGCCGGGTTCGCCGCCGTGGAGGCGCTGCTCGGTCGGGCCGCCGCCGCCGGGCTGGTGCCTCAGACCTCCAGCTCGCGCGCGACGGCGTGGACCAGCTGAGCGATCTTCTGCGCGGTCTTGCGGTCGGGGAAGCGGCCCCGGCGCAGGTCCGGCTGCACCTTCGCCTCCAGCACCTTGATCATGTCCTCGACGAGGCCGTGCAGCTCCTCGGCCGGCCGGCGGCGCAGCTCCGCCACCGACGGCGGGGCGTCGAGCAGCTTGACCCCCATCGCCTGCGCGCCCCGGCGGCTGTCCACCACGCTGAAATCGACCCGCTGACCGCCCTTGAGGTCGGTGACACCCGCCGGTAGCGCGGTCTTGGGAAGGAACACGTCGCCACCCTCGTCGCTGGTGACAAACCCGTATCCCTTGGCCGCGTCAAACCACTTCACTCGCCCCGTCGGCACCTGAGAACCCCTGCTTCGCTTGAGACGTCTACTGCCCCAAGGCTAGCCGGATCATCCCCTCCAGCGCCGCCGGGAATCCGGTGAGATCATCCAGCACCGCCTCCGCCCCGGCGGCGCGGAGTTCGTCGGCCGAACACGGGCCGGTCGCGACGGCGATGCCGGGCACGCCCGCCGCCCGCGCGGCCACCATGTCGGCCACGTGGTCGCCGACGTAGTGCGTGGCGCCGTGCTCGCGCAGCGCGGTCGCCTTCTCCTCGGCGAACAGGTCGCCGGCCAGCTCGTCGACCGCCAGTCCGAGGTGGTCGAGGTGCAGCCGGGCCAGGCGGCCCAGCTTGGAGGTGACCACCAGCACCCGGCCGCCGCGGGCGCGGATCGCGTCGATCGCCTCGCGGGCGCCGGGCAGCGGGACGGTGGGCGTGATCGCGTACGCCGGGTAGAGCTCGCGGTACGTGCGGACGGCCGCGTCGACCTGCTCCGGCGGGAACCAGCGGGCGATCTCGGTACGCAGCGGCGGGCCGAGCCGGGACACGGCGGCCTCGGCGTCCACGTGCACCCCGGTCCGGGCGGTCAGCGCCCGGTAGGCGGCGGCGATGCCGGGGCGCGAGTCGACCAGGGTCATGTCGAGGTCGAAGCCGACCGTCAGTGCTGGCATGCGGAGAAACCTACCCGCCCGTCCGCACGGGTCAGCCGGACGTCCGAGGGGCGGGAAGACCCCCTGCCGGGCTAGCGTGGAACGACGATGACCACCTCACTCGCCGACCACCTGCGGTCGCTGCCCGACGAGTCGCTCGCCGCCCTCCTCCAACTGCGGCCGGACCTCGTGGTGCCCGTGCCCGCCGACGTCTCCGCGCTCGCCATCCGGGCCCAGTCCCGGGTCTCGGTGGCCCGCGTACTCGACGGGCTCGACCAGTTCACCCTGCAGATCCTGGACGCCGCCCGGCTCACCCGGGACCCGGCCGAGGGCACCACCTCCACCGCCTCGGTGCTCGCCATGGCCACCGCCGGCCCGCACCCGCCCGCCCCCACCTCCGTCCGCACCGCCGTGAACCGGCTGCGCGCGCTCTTCCTGCTGCACGGCCCCGAGAGCGCCCTGCGCGTGGTGGAGAGCGTCGACGAGGTCTCCCCGTACCCGGCGGGGCTGGGCCGGCCGGCGGCGGAGCTGGACCCGCGGGCGGCGGCGCTCTGCGCGGACCCGGCGAAGCTGCGGCGGACGCTGCTGGCCGCGCCACCCTCGGCCCGGGCCATCCTGGACCGGCTGGCCGCCGGCCCACCGGTGGGCAGCGTGCCGGCGGGCGCGTTGCAGGCGCCGCCGGTCGGCGCGGAGGACGACCTGCCCCCGGATCCGACCAACGGCGGCGCGCCGACGGGCTCGCCGGTGCGCTGGCTGGTCGACCACCACCTGCTGGTGCTGGTCTCCGGCCCCAACAAGGCCAGCGCCACCGGCACCGTCGAGCTGCCCCGGGAGGTCGGCCTGCTGCTGCGCCGGGACAGCGGCCCGCTCGGCCCGCTGCGGACCAGCCCGCCGCCGGTGGCCACGCCGCCGCGCGAGCCGAAGGCCGCCGACTCCGCCGGGGCCGGGCAGACCATGGAGGCGGTACGTCACACCGAGGCGCTGCTGGAGCAGCTCGCCGCCGAGCCGGCGCCCGTGCTCCGCTCCGGCGGCCTGGGCGTGCGCGACCTGCGCCGGCTGGCCCGCGCGGTCGGGGTGGACGAGCCGACGGCCGCCCTGCTGCTGGAGGCGGCGTACGCGGCGGGGCTGATCGGCGAGGTGGACCTGCCCGGGGCCACCACCACCCGCTACGGGGCCGACCAGCAGGTGCTGCCCACCGCCGGGTACGAGGTGTGGCGGGCCGGCACGCTGGCGCAGCGCTGGGAGCAGCTCGGCCGGGCCTGGCTGACGATGACCCGACAGGTCGGGCTGATCGGGCAGCGCGACGACCGGGACCGGCCGATCACCGTGCTCTCGGCCGAGGCGGAACGGGCCGGGGCACCAGCCGCCCGACGCGCCGTCCTCGGGGTGCTCGCCGGCCTGGAGCCGGCCACCGCGCCCACCCCCGAGGAGGTGCAGTCGCTGCTCGACTGGCGGGCGCCGCGGCGCAGCCGGGGGCGGGAGGCCGCGCACCGCGACGTGCTGACCGAGGCGGCGACGCTGGGCGTGACCGGGCTGGGGGCGCTCACCTCGTACGGGCGGCTGCTGCTCGCCGACGTCACCGCCGCCGACGAGCGGGGCGGGGACGACCCGCTCGGGCTGCGCGCGGACGCCGAGGACGGCGACGGGACCGGCGCGGTACGCGCGCTGGACGCGCTGCTGCCCGCCCCGGTCGACCACTTCCTGGTGCAGGCCGACCTGACCGTCGTGGTGCCCGGCCCGCCCGACCCGGCCCTCGCCGCCGAACTGGAGGTGGTGGCCGAGCACGAGTCGGCCGGCGGCGCCAGCGTGCACCGGGTCACCCCGGCCAGCGTGCGCCGGGCCCTGGACGCCGGCTACTCGGCCGACGACCTGCACGCCCTGTTCCGGCGCCGGTCCCGCACCCCGGTCCCGCAGGGGCTGACGTACCTGGTGGACGACGTGGCCCGCAAGCACGGCGGGCTGCGGGTCGGCTCCGCCGGGGCGTACGTGCGCAGCGACGACGAGGCGCTGCTGACCGAGGTGCTCGCCGACCGGCGGCTGGAGTCGCTGGCGCTGCGCCGGCTCGCGCCGACGGTGCTGTCGACCCCGTACCAGGTGGGCCGGATGCTCACGGCCCTGCGCGAGGCCGGGTACGCCCCGGTGCCGGAGGACGCGAGCGGGGCGGCGGTGCTGTCCCGCCCGAAGACCCGCCGGGCCCCGGCCCGGGTGTCGGTGACGACGCGGACCCTCGACCCGCTGACCGCGCCGAAGCTGTCCATGCCCCGCCTGCTGGGCGTGGTGGAGCAGATCCGGCGCGGCGACGCGGCGGCCCGGGCGGCGCGGCGCGCGCCGGCGGTGGTCAGGGGCGGTGCGGCGCGTACCGGGCCGGCGCCGGTGCACACCCACAGCGACGCCCTCGCCGTGCTCCAGCAGGCGGTGCGGGACAAGGCGCTGGTCTGGGTCGGGTACGTCGACGCGCACGGGGCGACCGCGTCCCGGCTGGTCCGGCCGGTCTCGATCGGCGCGGGTTACCTGCGCGCCGAGGACGAGCGGACGGAGATGCTGCACACCTTCGCCCTGCACCGGATCACGGCGGCGGTGCTGGAGGACTGAGCGCCAGCGGCCCTACGGGTCGTTTCGGAGCGGCCGGCGGCCTCGGGCCGGGTCAGCGCCGGCTGCGGCGTACCGTCCCGACGACGGAGACGACCAGCAGCAGCGCGAACCCGGCGCCGGCCGACTCGCCGACCGAGTCGACGAAGCCCTGTTCGAGCACCAGCCAGCCGAAGAGGAACCAGCCGAGGAGCACCGTCGCGGCGGCCGCGTACGCGACGACGGTGACGGTGGAGACCCCCTCGTCCGGCGACGGGTCGCGCTCGGCACTGTGCTCCGGTCTCGCTTCCCGGTCGACCGTCATCTCAGCCTCCCCGTCCGTCCGACGCCTGGCATTCCAGCGTGTCACTCGGGTGACCGGAGTGACAGGGGATAAAACCCCGATCGGACGACGTGTGCGACGCGGACGGGCCGGGCCCCGGCGACGGCGACTCAGGTGCCGGGGCGTCGCCCGACCAGCACCACCCGGCTGCCGACCTTGCCCAACTCCCAGTACCGGACCGCGTCGGCGTGCAGCAGGTTGACGCAGCCGTGCGAGCCGATCGCCTTGTTGTGCAGGTAGGTCGTGGTCTCGTGGAAGCCCATTCCCCGCGTGAAGTGCTGCCAGTACGGGAGCCAGACCTCGTACGGGTCGGACCACTCCTTGATGTTGCGGTAGTTGATCGTGAAGGTGCCGGCCGGGGTGCGGTAGCCGGGCATCCCCGTCCGGGTGACCGTCGGCTTCACGAGCACCTTGCCGTTGCGCATCACCCAGGTCGTCTGCCGGGTCAGGTCGATGCAGAAGGTGATGCCCGAGCCGGCCTTGCAGCGCGCCGTGTCGGTGGTGGCGAGCCGCTTCGCCACGTCGTGGGTGGTGGGCCCCGCGCGGCCGTGGGCGGGGCGGATGTCGTACCGCTTCTGGAACTTCTTGATCGCGGCGCAGTCGGCGGCGGACTGGCGGCCGTCCACGGTCAGCGTCCCGAAACCGCCCAGCCGGGCGAGGTGCGCCTCCACCGCGCGCTGGTGCTCCCCCTGTGGGCAGCCGGCGGCCGACGGCGACGTGGTGGGCTTCGGCGCGGGCCGGGTCGGCCTCGGGCGGTTCGGCGCGGGCTTCACCGCCGGCTTCGCCGTCGCCGTGCCGGCCCGCTGGTCCGGCCCGGGCGCACCGCTCGCCCCCGTTAGCTGCTCCGTGGCACCGACCGGGACGGGACCCCCGCCCCCACCTCCGTCGGCCCGCGGCTCGAACGCGCACGCACCGGCGCCGACCAGCGTGGCCACTGCCAGGGCGACGAGCCGGGTGGTGATCCGGACGTGTTTCATGGCGCCTCCCGTGACAGGTGTCCTATTGCTAGACGTTGTGAGCACCGCTCCGGTTGCGCCCCGTGTCCAGATTTTTCTGGCGTCACCCGGATACGTGCAACACTGGTGGGTCGGCCCGGGGCGGGTCAGTCACCTCCCGGACAGCTGGCGACCCGAGGCGGAGGAGAGGCACTGGCGTGAGCGGTGGACCCCTGATCGTGCAGTCGGACAAGACCCTGCTGCTGGAGATCGACCACCCCGACGCACAGGTGTGCCGGATGGCCATCGCGCCCTTCGCGGAGCTGGAGCGCTCCCCGGAGCACGTGCACACCTACCGGCTGACCCCGCTCGGGTTGTGGAACGCGCGCGCCGCCGGGCACGACGCCGAGGCCGTGGTGGACGCGCTGATCAAGTATTCGCGGTACCCGGTCCCGCACGCGCTGCTGGTCGACGTGGCCGAGACGATGGACCGGTACGGCCGGCTCCAGCTCGCCAACGACCCGGCGCACGGGCTGGTGCTGCGGGCCCTGGACCGGGTGGTGCTGATCGAGGTCGCCAAGAGCAAGAAGCTCGCCGGCATGCTCGGCGCGAAGATCGACGACGACACGATCGCGGTGCACCCGTCCGAGCGGGGCCGGCTCAAGCAGGCGCTGCTCAAGCTGGGCTGGCCGGCGGAGGACCTGGCCGGCTACGTCGACGGCGAGGCGCACCCGATCGAGCTGGCCGAGGCCGGCAAGGACGGCGGCAAGCCGTGGACGCTGCGGTCGTACCAGCGGGAGGCCGTGGAGGCGTTCTGGGCCGGCGGGTCGGGCGTGGTGGTGCTGCCCTGCGGCGCGGGCAAGACGCTGGTCGGGGCGGCGGCGATGGCCGAGGCGAAGGCCACCACGCTGATCCTGGTCACCAACACGGTCGCGGGGCGGCAGTGGAAGCGCGAGCTGATCGCCCGCACCTCCCTGACCGAGGAGGAGATCGGCGAGTACTCGGGCGAGCGCAAGGAGATCCGCCCGGTCACCATCGCCACGTACCAGGTGCTCACCTCGCGGCGCGGCGGCGCGTTCACCCACCTGGACCTGTTCGGGGCGCGAGACTGGGGCCTGGTCGTCTACGACGAGGTGCACCTGCTGCCCGCGCCGATCTTCCGGTTCACCGCGGACCTCCAGGCCCGCCGCCGGCTGGGCCTCACGGCGACGCTGGTACGCGAGGACGGCCGGGAGGGCGACGTGTTCAGCCTGATCGGCCCGAAGCGGTACGACGCGCCGTGGAAGGACATCGAGTCGCAGGGCTGGATCGCCCCGGCCCAGTGCACCGAGGTACGCGTGACGCTCACCGACGCGGAACGCATGTCGTACGCGACGGCGGAGGCCGAGGAGCGCTATCGGATGGCGGCGACCGCCCGGACGAAGCTGCCCGTAGTCAAGGCCCTGGTGGAGCGGCACCCGGGCGAGCAGACGCTGGTGATCGGCGGCTACATCGAGCAACTCCACCAGCTCGGCGAATACCTCGACGCGCCGATCGTGCAGGGCTCCACCACCAACAAGGAACGGGAGCGGCTCTTCGACGCGTTCCGCTCCGGGGAGATCCGCACCCTGGTGATCTCGAAGGTCGGCAACTTCTCCATCGACCTTCCCGAGGCGGCGGTGGCGATCCAGGTCTCCGGCACCTTCGGCTCGCGGCAGGAGGAAGCGCAGCGGCTGGGGCGGGTGCTGCGGCCGAAGGCCGACGGCCGGCAGGCGCACTTCTACACGGTCGTCTCCCGCGACACCATCGACACCGAGTACGCCGCCCACCGCCAGCGCTTCCTGGCGGAGCAGGGCTACGCGTACACGATCGTCGACGCCGACGACGTCCTCGGCCCGAAGCTGCCGACGATCGACTGAGGAAACCCTGCCCCGTCGGGGAGCCGGGCCGTTCCGCGTTGATCAGGCGGCGCTGAGCTTTCGTAGGACGTACTGGTTGAGGCTCATGCCGTCCTCGGCGGCGTGGATAGCAAGCTCGCGGTGCAGGCTCTCTCCGACGCGGAGGTTGAACTTGCCTGAGAAGCTGCGCTCAGCGAACGGCTGCGGCACCTGCTCGCCTTGCACTTCCATGTCCACGATCACGTCACGCAGTAGATCCTGCAGCCCCTGCAGAGCCTCGATCTGGGATGCGGCCAGCCACGAGAGAGATGGAAACTCGGCGCAGGTGGCGACGAACTCGCGGTCCTGGGCCGACCACGTGACACGGTAGGTGTAGTGGGAAATCTCGGGACGGGCATCAGCCTGCATCACATGGCCTCCTTCTTGTCGATCGCCTTGAGCACTTGCCGCACCTGGTACGCCTTGGCCTTGCCTTTGTCGTTCTGGATGTTGACGCGCGGGTCGCCCGCCCAGGGCATCTTGAACACCGCATGGGAGATGCCGACTTGCCGCGGCTTCCCGAAGTAGTGCTCGCACACCCGGTAGAGATCGTTGTAGGCGATGTTCTGCTGGGTCTTACGCATCGCTTCAACGAGCTTGTCTAGGGACGAGAGGCGACGATGGTACTGCGGGCAGTACCATCGTCGCAATGCTTCGCCGCACAACTTACGAGTACGTGTACGTGACCGCCGTCGACGCCGACGACGTCCTCGGTCGACTGGCTCCCGGCACCAGGCGAACGTCGGGGAGACCTCGCGGGGAGCGCACGTCTCTCGCGCTCGCTACAACCTCGATGTCGTGGATGATTCAGCCGTCAGCGCTTCGCCGACTCGGCAACGAACACATCCTGGTCGGCGCGGTGGACCTGGACCCGGCTCAGCGGTGTGACCCGACGCTAACGAATGACTGATGTCTCCCCGGGTACGCGGGCTGCGATACCGGCGAAGGATCAGGCCGGTGATAGGCGAAGGCGTCGATGAGGTCCCAGCCACCGCCTGCGCCCGCACCGCAGCCGCGCTGGGACATTGCCCGGTACGGAATCGCGACGGCCGATTCCGACATTCGCGAGAAGAGAGGCATGCGATGAGAGACAGGATCCTCCAGGAGTTGAAGAGGCGGACGAAGTCAATCATGGTGCGCCGCAGGGGCAGGGATTCCATCATCAGCAAGCGAGGCCGCTCCAGGAGACCCGGCAGGCTTTTTCAGTAAGCACCTTATTTTGCGTCCACGAATAGGGTTGACGGGCCGCTGACCGCGCGGCCCGTCAACCCCGACACGCGCCATCAAGGCGCGTTACTTGACGCCGCCGGCCCGAATGCCACCCAGGCGCCGCTCATTCGGCCCGCCTTCGGCAGCAATTCTTCGACGCGTTCCGCCCCGGCGAGCTACACACCAGCGCCACTGGGTCTTCTGCGACCGCCCGCCGCCCGGCGGCGCGCGTTGCGGCCTGCCGACCGACCACACCGCGCCCTGCTCCCGCCGCCCCTGGCGGACCCGCAACCAACCTGAACAAAAAACGACTCCGCCGCTGCTCCGGCCAGATCTTGGACAGTTTCCGTTCGCCGGAAACGACAACTGTCCAAGATCGCCAAAGCCGGCGGGGCGGGAGCGGCGTAGGGGTGTCGGGGTAGTACCGGCAGTTGGGCCATTGGGTCCGATGGGCGAGCCGGCGCTGACGGGGCCCGTGCTCGGGACTGCCGGGCGGCTACGGCCGGCGGACCCGGTAGTAGAGGTGGGTTACCTGGTCGCCCTCGATGACGGTCGGCCCGGTCAGCTCGACCGGCGGGTGACCGAGCTGGTCGAAGAACGGCACCCCGCCGCCGAGTAGGACCGGCACGAGGTTGACCCGGATCTCGTCCAGCAGCCCGGCGTCGAGGCACTGGCGGGCGATGGTGCCGCCGTTGACCCCGACCCAGCGGTCACCGGCCAGCTCCCGGGCCTGCGCGACGGCGGCCTCGATGCCCTCGGTCACGAAGGTGAACGGCGCGTCCGGCCGGGGCCAGCCGTCCGGCACGTGGTGGGTGACCACCACGACCGGCTTGTCCAGGGGGTGCCTGCCGTCCCAGCCGCCGACGAGGTCGAAGAGTCGCCGGCCGACGACCAGGGCACCGGTCTCGTCCACGGTGCGGCGCACGTGGCCGGCGCTCGCCGAGGAGGTGCGGAACGTCATGTCCGGCTTGGCGGTCGGCACGGGGACGTCGCCGTTCTCGTACCAGCGGAAGAGCAGGTCGAAGCCGCTCTCGCCCGGACCGGAGATGTAGCCGTCCAGCGACATGCTCGCCTCGGTGTAGACCCCGGAAATCAGAGCACCCGGGTGATCTGCTCGGCGGCGATCCGGGCGTCCAGGGTCGCCGGGTCGAGGTTGGCGCAGAGCACCACCGACGCGCCGACGGCCAGCGGCGCCAGCAGCCAGTACACGGGCTGCTCGTGCTCGGCGACGTCGACCAGCAGCCGGTCGCCGGCCCGCAGGTCCAGCCGCTCCGCCACGGCCCGCGCGACGCTGCCCCACTCGCGGTAGCTCGTGCCGTCCGAGCTGGCCGCGTCGGAGCTGGTCAGCGGGGCGGACGCGGGCAGCGCGTCGGTGTGCCGGGCCACCTCGGCGAGCCAGTCCAGGTAGCCCAGGGGCACCTCGACCAACGGGGCGGGCCCGAGCCCGAGGACGTAGCGGTGCCGCCCCTCGGGCACGTCCTCCAGCCAGTCGTCCAGCCGCTTCGCGCTGACGAAGACGGCGTCGAACGGCTCGTTGTCGCCGGGCCCGACCTGCGGCAGGCCGGCGGTCGCCCGGGGACGGAACGACACCGCCACCCCGGCCGACCAGGCGCCCAGCAGCACGGCGGCGGTCTGCCAGTGGGCCGGGAGCAGCACGGCGGCCCGGTCGCCGACGCCCAGCCCGCAGCCCTCGCGCAGCAGCCCGGCGGCCCGCGCCGCCCAGCCGCCCAGCTCCGTCGCGGTCAGGTCGACCCGCTCACCGGTCGCGTCGTCGAGATACGTCAGCAGCGGCCGGTCCATCTCGGTGGGCCGGTCACCGGTCGGCGACTCCCAAACGAGGGCATCAGTCAGGATCATCACGCACTCCTCGGGCAGGCTCAGGCCACCCTATTCAACCAGCGTCGGACCGGCATTTGATTGACGCGCCGGGCGGGCATGCGACCGGATGGGCGCCACCTGAACCGGTCAACCCCTGCGAGCCAGGGTGCGCTACTGTCCGGCCCATGGTGACCGAGGCGTTCGACATCTGGACCGACGACGACGTCGCTGACGAGGCCGGGGAGCGGCCCAGGCTGCCCGCGGGATGGGCCGACCATGCGGGGCCGGGCATCGACGTCCGGACCTGGCCCAGGTCCCCGCGCACCGGTCAACCGATGCTGCACTGCTTCACGCTGTGGTTGCCCGAGGCGTACCGGCGGCGCGGACCCGATCTGGTGGCCGTCGCCGTCTTCCAGTGGGAGGACGAGCTCTACTTCAAGGACCCGTCGCCGGAGGTCACCGCGGTCATCGCCGGCCGCCCCGTCGACGTCGCACAGCCCGAGCACCCGTTCTGGGCCGAACTCGCCCAGGCCAGGGCCCACCCACGACTGCAGGTCGCCGACGACGGCGTCGCGTCCCTGATCGCCATGGTGTGGCTCACCGAGGCGGAGCTGAACGGACCACGGGTCGCCCGACCCACTGCGGCGCCCTCGCTCGCCGACGGCGAGGTCGACAACAGCTCCTGGCGGGCGAGGCACGGCGTATACGGTTCCCTGTGGCTGGTGCCCCGCGACGACCCCAACGCAGGCGTGCCACCGGTGAGTTTCCCGTCCGACGGCGACGCCTACGTCGACGTGCCGGACAAGTTCGATGTCTTCCACGCCGAGCACCTGGGCGGCACCGGCATGTCCCCCGACGGAATGCGCGACGGCCTGTCGCCCTGGTACGTCGAGGTGTGCCGACTGGGCGGCATCAGCTTCGGCGGCGACCTGGACATCGCCCTGGACCTCGAAAACGGCGCCTTCCTCGGCGACTGGAGCACCGCTGTGATGATCCCGGGCACCGACGCCGGTCAACCGACGCCGCCACGTTGAACTGGCGGCAAGGAGCCTTTGGGGTCCCGTTGACCGTCACACCGGCAGCTCGGGGCCGCCGTCGAGCAGCGGGGCGAGCAGGTCTCCGTCCTTCTCCACCCGCTTGAGCACTTCGCTCGCCACGTACGGCTTGGTGGCCGGCCGCTTGCCGGCCGCGCCCGCCTCCACCTCGTCCCACGTCAGCGGGGTGGACACCGACGGCACCGACTGGGCCCGCAGCGAGTACGGCGACACCGTCGTCTTGGCCGCGTTGTTCTGGCTCCAGTCGATGAAGACCTTGCCGGGCCGCAGGTTCTTCGCCATCTTCGACACGACCAGTTTCGGGTGCGCCCGTTCCAGCTCCTGGGCGATCCGCTTGGCGTAGGCGGACACGTCCTCGGCGTCCTGCGTGCCGGCGATCGGGCAGCAGAGTTGCATGCCCTTCTTCCCGGACGTCTTCGGGTAGCTGTCGATGCCGTCCTCGGCGAGCCGGTCCCGCATCAGCAGCGCCACCTGGCAGCACTGGCGCAGCGCCGCCGGCGGCCCCGGATCCAGGTCGACCACCATCATGTCCGGGTGCTCGCCGATTTTCCACTGTGGGGTGTGCAGCTCCAGCGCGGCGAGGTTGGCCAGCCAGACCAGGGTGGGCAGGTCGTCGGCGACCACGTAGTCGATGGTCTCCCGGCCCTTGCTCGACCCGGGCGCGGGCAGCGTCTCGGTGCGTACCCAGCCGGGGGTGGCGGCCGGGGCGTTCTTCTCGAAGAACGAGCCGCCGGTGACCCCGTTGGGGAAGCGGATCCGGGTCAGCGCCCGGCCCTGCAGGTGCGGCAGGAGCACCGGGGCGATGCGGGTGTAGTAGTCGATCACCTCGCCCTTGGTGAACCCCGCGTCGGGATAGAGCACCTTGTCCAGGTTGGACACCTCCAGCGAACGCCCCTCGACGTCCACCTTCAACCGCTCAGCCGGCATCGTCGACCTCCTCGGCGGGCTTGTCCGGTCGCAGCCGGAGCACCCGCGGGAACCGCAACCGCCCGTCCGGGGTGCGCTGGCCGTACTTCACCTCCACCACGACCCTCGGTGTTACCCAGATCGCGCCCCGCGCATCCTCGCGCGGCAGGGCGTCGGCGAACGGCGAACCGCCGGTGCGCAGCGGCTCCAGCTCGCGGAGCAGTTCCCGCTCGATGGCCGCGCCGATGCCGCCGCCGACCCGCCCCCGGTAGGTGAGCCGCCCGTCCGGGCGCGGCACCCCGACCAGCAGGCCGCCGATCTTCCGCGCCCCGGGCCGCCAGCCGCCGACCACGAAGTCGCCGGTCACCTCCAGCTTGACCTTCACCCAGTCCGGCGAGCGCACCCCCGGGCGGTAGACCGAGTCGACCCGCTTGGCCATCACCCCCTCCAGGCCGTGCTCGCCCGCCGCCTCGTAGGTGGCCAGGCCGTCGGGGAAGACCGGCGACACCGCCCACCGGGCGCCGCCGAGCGCCAGGCCGTCCAGGGCCTCCCGCCGGCGGGCGTACGACCGGCCGGTCAGGTCCTCGCCGTCGAGCCGGAGCAGGTCGAAGATCATGTACGTCACCGGGATGGTCGCCGCCAGCCGGGCGGCCTTGTTCCGGTCGCGGACGTGCATCCGCTCCGCCAGGGCGGTGAACGAGGGCTGGCCGTGCTCGCCGAGCAGCACCACCTCGCCGTCGAGCAGCGCGTCGCCCACCTGCTTCTGGAGGGTGGCCAGCTCGGGGTACGCGACGGTGATCTCGACGCCGGAGCGGGCGTACAGGTGCTGCCGGCCGCCGGAGATGTCGGTGAGCGCGCGGACGCCGTCCCACTTGAACTCGAAGGCCCAGCCGGAACCCGCCGGGAGCTGCCCGGTCATCGCGAGCATCGGCTTGAGCGGCGCGCCGGGCACCCCATGACTGTACTTGCGCACGGAAGCGCTCGCGTGGCCTTCGATCTTTTGGGATCCTGGGCAGTACCGGCGAGAGGAGCACGGGATGCGGGCCATCTGGAAGGGAGCGGTCTCGTTCGGGCTGGTCTCGATCGGGGTGCGGGTCTACTCGGCCACCGAGGAGAAGGACATCCGCTTCCACCAGGTGCACCGGGACGACGGCGGCCGGATCCGCTACAAGCGCACCTGTCAGGTCTGCGGCGAGGAGGTCACCTACGACGACATCGCCAAGGGCTACGACATCGGCGGCGGCGAGATGGTGATCCTGACCGACGAGGACTTCGCCGACCTGCCGCTGTCCACCTCGCACGCGATCGACGTGCTGGAGTTCGTCCCCGCCGAGCAGGTCGACCCGATCCTCTACAACAAGGCGTACTTCCTGGAGCCGGAGGGCACCGCCACCAAGCCGTACGTGCTGCTGCGCGACGCGCTGGCCGACTCGGAGCGGGTGGCGATCGTCAAGGTGGCACTGCGCCAGCGGGAGCAGCTCGCCACGCTGCGGGTCCGGGAGGGCGTGCTGCTGCTCAACACGATGCTCTGGCCGGACGAGATCCGTACCCCCGACTTCGGCTTCCTCGACGAGGACCTGAAGGTCCGCGCGCCGGAGTTGGCCATGGCCAGCTCGCTGATCGACTCGATGGCCGGCGAGTTCGAGCCGGACGCCTTCACCGACGACTACCGGGCGGCCCTCCAGGAGGTCATCGACGCCAAGGTGGAGGGCCGCGAGGTGGTCCAGCCGGAGGAGGTCGAGGAGGCCCCGGCGGCGGCGGTGGACCTGATGGCGGCGCTCAAGGCGTCCGTGGAGCGGGCCAAGGCCGCCCGGGGCGAGGCGCCGGCCGGCGGTGCCGCCGAACCGACCCCGATCTCGGCGGCCCGCTCGGCGCAGAAGAAGGCAGCCGAGAAGAAGGCGGCCAAGGCCCCGGCCAAGAAGGCGGCCGAGAAGAAGGCGGCGCCCAGGAAGACCGCCGCGAAGAAGGCCGCGCCGAAGAAGGCCGCCGAGGCCGAGAAGAAGCCCGCGGCCAAGAAGGCGGCCCCGAAGAAGGCCGCCCGCAAGACCGCCTGACCCTCGTCGGGTCGCGTCCCGGCCGGCCCCGCCCGCGTCCGGCCGGTCGAGAGGCGGTGCCGTCCCGACGCCTGCCCGGGGGCCTCCCCGCGAGCCGGAGGTTGCCTTGACGCCGGTGGCAAGGTCTAGCGTCGGTCGCGTCGGACGAGGGAGGTCGGATGCTGATCGGTGAGCTGGCGGAACGCGCCGGCACGAGCACCCGGGCCCTGCGCTACTACGAGACGCACGGCCTGGTCCGGGCGGCCCGCTCGGCCAACGGCTACCGGGTCTACGACGAGGCGGAACTGCACGTCGTACGCGAGATCCGGGCCCTGCTCGCGGTGGGCTTCGGGCTCGACGACATCCGCCCGTTCGTCGCCTGCCTCCGGGCCGGCAACGCCTCCGGTCACGTCTGCCCGGACTCCGTCGCAGTGCTGCGGCGGAAGCTGGCGGAGGTGGACGCCGGCATCGACCGACTGCACGCGGTCCGGCAGGAGCTGCGGGACCAGCTCGCCCACGCCATCGCCCACCGGGAGGAAACATGCTCGAGACTGCGCCGGGCGGCTCGCTGACCGCCGTCACCGACGACACCTTCGCCGCCGTGGTGCTCGCCGCCGACCGGCCGGTGGTGGTCGACTTCTGGGCCGACTGGTGCCCGCCGTGCCGGGCGATCTCCCGCAGCCTCGCCGAGCTGGCCGGCGAGTTCGCCGGGCGGATGGCCTTCGCCACGATCGACACCGACGCCAACCCGGACACCACGCGCACGTACGGCGTGCTGTCCCTGCCCACCCTGCTGGTCTTCCGCCGCGGCGAGGTGGTCGGCTCGATCGTCGGGGCGCGGCCGAAGCACCACCTGCGGCAGTCCCTGGCCCGGCACCTGGCCGGCTGAGCCCGCGCGCGTCGGTCTGCCGCCGCCCCGCCTCGGGCGTTCCTGCCGGTGCGAATGGGGCGGGGGTGGCGCGCGTGGTGGAAGCGGGACGGCCGAGGCGGCACGGTGGGCGTCGGGGCGGGTACCGTGTGCGTCGACTTTCCCCCCGGCACTCCGATGCCGGCCACACCTTCGCAGCAGGGAGTCGACGCCGTGAGCGAGCGTACGCAGAACCGAGCCCAGAAGTCGGAGCGGCGGCTGGCCGCCCAGTTGGCGGCGCAGAAGGCGGCCGAGGCGAAGCGTCGCCGGCAGGCCTGGGCCGGCGGGCTCGCCGGCGTCGCCGTGGTCGCGGTGCTGATCACCGTCTTCGTGACGATCGGGCAGAACGACGACGACTCGAAGGAGCAGGCAGCGGGCACCCCGTCGGCGTCCGCCACCGCCCCGGCTGCCGACGCGCCTCCCGCCCCGCAGCTCCCGGCGGGTGCGGACCCGGCCCTGGGCACCAAGCCGACGGTCGCCGCCGGCAAGGGCGAGCTGAAGAAGCTCACCGTGACCCCGCTGATCAAGGGCACCGGCCCGGCGGTGCAGAAGGGCCAGACGATCACCACGAACTACGTGGGCGTGTTCTACAAGGACGGCAAGGAGTTCGACTCGTCGTGGAACGGCGGCCAGCCGGCCTCCTTCGCGATCGGCGTCGGCCAGGTCATCCCGGGCTGGGACCAGGGCCTGGTCGGGGTGACCGTCGGCAGCCGCGTGCAGCTCGACATCCCGGCCGAGCTGGCGTACGGCAACGACCCCTCCAGCGGGCGGCCGACCGGTCCGCTGCGCTTCGTCGTGGACGTGCTCGCGGCCCAGTGACCCGGGTGGCCGGCCCGGTTCGCCCGGGTTGTCGCCCCGGTGTGATGCAGTAGCCCACAGAGGGCTTCCGGCCCTTCACTGACCAGCAGTAGGTTCAGCGTCACCCCGGGCGGCCCGCCGTCCGGGGTGACCACCGGACCGGACGCGGAGGTGCACGTGACGGCGCTGGACGAGGCGGGGCGGACCGCCCGGGTGATGTGGACGCACTTCGAGCCGGTCCACGCGGTCACCTACTTCCATCCCCGTGCCCGCGCCGCCTTCGAGGCGGTCGGGCTGCGCGGCTTCTGGCGCGGCTACTTCGCCGGCCGGGCGGCGCCGCTCGGGCCTGTCGACGCCGCGCCGGTGGTCGGGTCGTTCTTCAACTTCGCTCCGCACACCGTGGCGCGGGCGCTACCGGCCGTCTGGCGGCTCGCCACCCCGCCGGAGGCGCTGCGCGCCCGGCTCACCGGCGCGGTGCAGGCGCTGGCCGAGCTGACCTACGAGCTGCCCGAGTCGCACCTGGTCGAGGCGGCCGAGCTGCTGGAGGCGGCCGCCGCCGAGGTGGAGCCCGCCGGCCGGGTGCTCGGCGCGGCCAACGCCGCCCTGCCGCGCGGTGAATACCCGCTGGCCCGGCTGTGGCAGGCCGCCACGACACTGCGGGAGCACCGCGGTGACGGGCACGTCGCGGCGCTGGTCGCGGCCGACCTCGACCCGGTGGAGACGCTGGCCTGGCGGGTCGCGGTCGGCATGTCCCCGCTGAACCTGACCGGGCGGGGGTGGGCCGAGGAGCAGTGGGCCGCCGCCCGTGCCCGGCTGACCGAGCGGGGCTGGCTGACCGCCGAGGGCGAGGCGACCGCGCAGGGCCGGGCCCGGTTCCAGGCGATCGAGGACGCCACCGACGCCGCCGCCGCGCGGCCGTGGCGGACGCTGGGCCGGGAGCGCACCGACCGGCTCCGGGAGCTGCTCGAACCGATCGCCCGCGCCGGCCACTCCGTCATCCCGGAGGGAAACCCGATCGGCCTGCCCACCCCGCAGAGCTGACCACCGCCCGCCCGGGACGGCACGGGTCATCGCCCGCCCGGGGACGGCACGGGTCGCCGCCCGGCGAGTCGGCCCGGTCGTCGCCCGTCCGGGACAGCACGGGTCGGCGCCCGATGGGGCAGGATGGGGCCGTGGCGGATGCGGTGATCTTCGACCTGGACGGCGTGATCGTGGATTCGGAGCCGGTCTGGGAGGAGGTGCGGCGGGCGTACGTGGCGGCGCACGGCGGGACCTGGCAGGCCGACACGCAGCACCGGCTGATGGGCATGAGCACCGGCGAGTGGTCCCGGTATCTCAGCGGGGAGCTGGGCGTCGACCGGAGCGCCGAGCAGGTCGCCACCGAGGTGGTCGAGGAGATGATCCGGCGGTACGCGGCGCGCGTACCGCTGATCGACGGGGCCGACGAGGTGGTGCGCCGGCTGGCCGGGCGGTGGCCGCTGGGGCTTGCCAGTTCCTCGCCGACCCGGCTGATCGCGGCGGCGCTGGCCGCGACGGGCCTGACCGACGTGTTCGGCGCGACGCTGTCGACCGAGGAGACGGAGCGGGGCAAGCCGGCGCCGGACGTCTACCTGGCGGTCGCCGGGCGGCTGGGCGTCGACCCGGCCCGCTGCGTCGCCGTGGAGGACTCGTCCAACGGCGTCCGGTCGGCGGCTGCCGCCGGGATGACGGTGGTGGCGGTGCCGCACGGGTCGTACCCGCTGGACCCGGACGCCGAGCGGCTCGCGGCGGTGGTGCTGGGCGCGGTGGGCGAGTTGACCCCCGCCACGGTGGACCGGCTCGGATAGGGGGCTCAGGCCGGACGGGCGACCACGTCCAGCAGCGGCGTCGGCCGGTCGACCCGGGCGATCTCCGCGACGGTCCAGCCCGCGGCGCCCACCCGGTCGGTGAGCCGGTCGACGAGCGGGGCCAGCCGGGCGGGGTGCGGCGGCTCGTAGACCAGGTGCAGCACGCCGTCGGGGGCCAGCAGGCCGGCGAGGCGGCGGAACTCGGCCGTGGGCGGCCGGGTCCAGAACAGGTTGACGTTGACCGCGAGGATCCGGTCGTATCGCTCACCGGAGGAGTCCAGGGTGGACAGGTCGGCGTGCCGGAAGACGGCCCGGCCGGCGGCGACCTGTGCGGCGTTGCGCTGGGCGGCGGCCCGCAGCGCGGTGGCGGACCGGTCGACCGCGACGACCCGGGCGACCGCCGGCACCGCGCAGATGAGCGCGACGGCCACGCCGTTGCCGCAGCCGATCTCCAGCACCCGGTGGCCGGCGCGCAGGTCGAGCCGGTCCACGGCCCAGCGCAGCCGCTCCGGCACCCGCCTGGTCGCCACCCGGTCAGCGTAGCCACGCGGGACCCGTCAGACCCGCCCGACTCGGGCCCGATCTCGGCACGCGTCGCCGAGCGGTCCCGCAGCTCCCCCGGTGCCGGCCGGTTCGGCGTCGGCCCCCACCCCGTCCCGCATGACCACTCCCTCCCGCCGGTCACCCGGTTGCACGGTTTCCGGCCCCGCCGGGATCGGCATGAGCACCGGTCCGCCGGGTACGGCAGCCGACGGCGCCCCGCGCCGGGGCCGCCGGGTGAGGAGACGGGGATGAAGGCGATCGTGTACGAGCGCACCGGCGACGCCTCGGTGCTGCAACTGGTCGACCGGCCGGTGCCGGAGCCGGGTCCCGGCGAGGTCCTGGTGCGGGTGGCGGTCTCCGGGGTGAACCCGACGGACTGGAAGTCGCGCCGGCAGGGGCCGCTGCCGGACGGCTGGCAGACGCCGGGGCAGGACGGCGCGGGGGTGATCGAGTCGGTCGGCGAGGGTGTCGACCGGGAGTTGCTCGGCGAGCGGGTCTGGCTGTGGGAGGCCGCCTGGCAGCGCCCGTGGGGCACCGCAGCCGAGTACACGGTGGTGCCGGTCCGGCAGGCGGTGCCCCTCGGCGACGCCTCCTTCGACGTGGGGGCCTGCCTGGGCATTCCCTTCCTCACCGCGCACCGGTGCCTGACGGCCGGGGAGTACACGCCGGACCGGCTGCACGCCGGGTCGCTCAGCGACCACACGGTGCTCGTGCAGGGCGGGGCGGGGGCGGTGGGCAACGCGGCCATCCAGCTCGCGCGGTGGGCGGACGCCCGCGTGGTCGCCACGGTCAGCAGCCCCGAGAAGGCGCAGCTCGCGGCGGCGGCCGGCGCGTCCTTCGTGGTCAACTACCGGGAGCAGGACGTGGTCGAGGAGGTCCGCAAGATCGCGCCCGACGGGGTGCACATGATCGTCGAGGTCTCCGCGGCGCGCAACGCCGCTACCGACGTACAACTGCTCCGGCGCGGCGGCGCGGTGTGCGTCTACGCCGACGACGGCGGGGACGAGGTGATCCTGCCGATCCGGCCGTCGATGGTGCCGAACGCGCGCTGGCAGTTCGTGCTCGTCTACACGGAGCCTAAGGCGGCCAAGGCCCAGGCGGTGGTGGACGTGGCCGCCGCTGCGGCGCAGGGCGGCATCCGGGTGGGCGAGGACGCGGGCCTGCCGCTGCACCACCACTCGCTCTCGGCGGCGGCCGCCGCGCACCGGGCGGTGGAGAACCATGTGGTCGGGAAGGTGCTCATCAGCACCAGCGCCGCGGGGTGACGGCCCGCCGGCCAGGATGGGATCAGTCGCCCGAAATCCCTCTGAGCTGGGCGAATTTCCCCATCGCCGGGACAGAGGCGAACAACTTTCGCAACAATGGTGGTGCGGGTCGCCCCGCAAGGAACGGGCGGCCCCGGCGCGGTGCGAACGCCGGGGCCGCCCCTGGGGAGGGATGTCTCAGGAGTGCGTCCCTTACCCCAACAGGCGACCGTGCGCCTGAAAACGTTACGGGGCCGTCAGCTCCCGCACACTCAGCTCGCCCCCGGCGTACCTCGAGCGCACCACCTTCTTGTCGAACTTGCCGACGCTGGTCTTCGGCACCGCGTCGATGACCGCCCAGCGCTCCGGCAACTGCCAGCGGGCCACCGACCCGGCCAGGAACTCCCGCAGCTCCTCCGGGTCGGCCGACGCCCCCTCGCGGAGGACGACGGTGGCCAGGGGCCGCTCCCCCCAGCGCTCGTCGGGCACCCCGACCACGCAGGCCTCCAGCACGGCCGGGTGGGCCATCAGCGCGTTCTCCAGCTCGACCGAGGAGATCCACTCACCGCCGGACTTGATCACGTCCTTGGACCGGTCGGTGAGGGTGATGTAGCCGTCCGGCGAGAGGGTGCCGACGTCGCCGGTGCGCAGCCAGCCGTCGCGGAACTTCTCCTCGTCCGGGGCGTCGTCGCCGAGGTAGCAGGCGGTCACCCAGGGCCCCCGGACCTCCAGCTCGCCCACGGACGACCCGTCGGCGGGCATCGGCTCGCCCAGCGGGCCGACGATCCGGGCCTCGACCCCGGCCGGCACCCGGCCCTGGGTGTAGCGGTAGCGCCAGGCGTCGTCGCCGGTCGCCCCGGCCGGCGGGCGGGCCACCGAGCCGAGCGGCGACATCTCGGTCATCCCCCAGGCGTGCACGACGTCGATGCCGTGCCGCTCGCCGAACGCGTGCATCAGCGCCGGCGGGCAGGCCGACCCGCCGACGATCACCTCCTTCAGCGAGGAGGTGTCCACCTCGTGGCCGTACAGGTGGGCCAGCAGGTCGTTCCAGATGGTCGGCACCGCTCCGGCCAGGGTGGGCCGCTCGGCGGCGATCATGTCGGCGATCGGCGCGGCCTGGAGGAACCGGTCCGGCATGATCACCGACGCGCCGGAGATGAACGCCGCGTACGGCAGACCCCAGGCCATCGCGTGGAACATCGGCACGATGACCAGCTCCCGGGTGGTCGGACCGAGGCCGAACGACTCGGGCATGCAGACCTGCAGCGAGTGCAGGTATATCGACCGGTGCGAGTAGGCGACGCCCTTGGGGTTTCCGGTGGTCCCGGAGGTGTAGCAGAGGGCGGCGGCGGCGCGCTCGTCCACCTCCGGCCAGTCGTAGACGTCGGGCCGGTCGGCCAGCAGCGCGTCCCAGTGGTGTACGGCGATCCGGTCGCCGGCCGCGGCCACCAGCGGGGCCGCGTCCCCGCCGCCGACCACGACCACGTGCCGCACCGTGGTCATCTCGCCGATCACCCGGGCGAGCAGCGGGATGAGCGTCGAGTCGACCAGCACCACCCGGTCCTCGGCGTGGTTGGCGATGTAGGCGACCTGCTCCGGGAAGAGCCGGATGTTGAGGGTGTGCAGCACGGCGCCCATGCTCGGCACCGCGAAGTAGGCCACGAGGTGCTCGTTGTTGTTCCACATGAAGGTGGCGACCCGCTCGTCGCCGGTGACCCCGCACTCGTCGCGCAGCGCGTGGGCCAGCCGGGCGGCCGTCCGCCCGACCTCGGCGTACGACATACGGCGCGGTTCGCCGCCGGTCCACGTGACGACCTCGGCCGTGCCGTGCACGGTCGAACCGTGGGTGAGGATCCGCGCGACCTGAAGGGGGGCGTCCATCATCGTGCTACGCATGGGTAACAAATTAGTGTCGCCGGTCACACCTTGGGAACCCTGGAAAACCCGTCCGCCCCCGGCCCGCCCCGTAAATTGTCCGGGTGAGCATCTCCTGGGCCGATTCGTACGTGGGCCAGTTGCGCGCCCTGGCCGGTGACCGGACGCTGATGTTCGTCGGGGCCCGCGCCGTGGTCCGCGACAACGCCGGGCGCGTCCTGCTGATCCAGCGCTCCGACAACCACCAGTGGGCCCTGCCGGCCGGGGCGATGGAACTGGGCGAGTCGATCGCCGACTGCGCCGTCCGCGAGGTGCGCGAGGAGACCGGCCTGCGCGCCCTGCGGGTCAGCGCCTTCGCCCTCTACACCGGCCCGGACCGCACCCACACCAACATGTACGGCCACACGTACCAGATCTTCACGACCGCGTTCCGCGTCGAGGAGTGGGACGGCAACCTGGCCCGGGTCACCGACGAGACCGTCGACGCCGGCTTCTTCCACCGGGCGCAGTTCCCGGCCCCGCTCTCGGCGAGCGTCCCCGAGACCCTCGCCGACCTCGACGTCTTCGAGCAGACCAACCGGCTGATCCTCAAGTGACCCGGGCCGGGGCCCACCCCGGACACCGATCGCGCCCGGGGTGACAGCCGAGGGTCACAGCATGGTCTGGCTCTTCGCCTCCATCTCGGCGGCGGCCTCCTCCTTCGACTCCCGGGACAACGGCTTGCCGCCCGGCGCCGGGGCCTCGCCGCCGAGGCCGTCCGCGCCGCCCGTGGCGCCGCCGGGGCCCGCCCCGCGCAGCTTCTCGTTCGGCAGCGCGAGGGTGACCAGCACCGCCACGATCGCGATCAGCCCGGTGGTCAGGAAGACCAGGTGCAGCGACTCGACGAACGAAACCTGGACGGCCGCGCGGACGGGGGCGGGCAGGGCCAGGATGGTGGCCGGGTCGTTGACCGAGACGTCCGCTCCGCCGCTCGCCGCCACCGCGGCCTGCTGCTGCGGCGGCAACTGGGCGATCGCCCCCGGCAGCCGGTCGGCCAGTTCGGCCGTGAGCCGCGACGACAGCACCGCGCCGAGGATGGCGACGCCGAACGACCCGCCCAGCGACCGGAAGAACGTCGCCGACGAGGTGCCGGCGCCCAGGTCCCGCATCGAGACGGCGTTCTGCACGGCCAGGATCAGCGACTGCATGCAGAGGCCCAGCCCGACACCGATCACCACCATGAAGCCGAAGGCCACCCAGAGCGAGGTGCCCACCTCCAGCCGGGTGAACAGCAGCATGCCGACCACCAGCACCGCCGCACCGGCCACGGGAAACCACTTGTACCGCCCGATCCGACTCATCGCCCGGCCGGTCAGCACCGAGGTGACGATGATGCCGGCCATCATCGGCAGCATCAGCAGGCCGCTGCGGGTCGGCGAGGCGCCCTTGACGATCTGGAGGTAGAGCGGGATGAAGATGATCGACCCGAACATCACCAGGCCGAGCACGAAGCCGGCGCTGTTGGCCAGGGCGAAGGTGGCGCTGCGGAACAGCCGCAGCGGCAGGATCGGCTCGGCCACCCGGGCCTCCTGGAGCACGAAGAGCACGCCGAGCACCACGCCCGCGACGAAGAGCCCGATGATCACGCCTGAGCCCCAGGCGTACTCGTTGCCGCCCCAGCTCAGCGCGAGCAGCAGGCAGCTCACCCCGGCGACCAGCAGCGCCGCGCCGAGCCAGTCGATCGCGTGGTCGCGCCGGGTGAACGGGATCAGCCGCATCACCCGGGAGCAGACCACGATCGCCAGGATCGCCAGCGGCACGTTGACGTAGAAGATCCACCGCCAGTCGGTCTCGGCGAAGTAGCCGCCGACCAGCGGCCCGGCGACCGAGGAGAGACCGAAGACCGCCCCGAACAGCCCCTGGTAGCGACCGCGTTCCCGGGGCGAGACCACGTCCGAGATGATGGTGAACGCCAGCGTCATCAGGCCGCCGGCGCCGAGACCCTGGATCCCGCGGGTGACGATGAGCTGGGTCATGTCCTGCGACAGGCCGGCCAGCAGCGAGCCGAGCAGGAACGTGCCGATGGAGAAGAGGAACACCGGGCGGCGGCCGTACAGGTCGGCCATCTTGCCGTAGAGCGGCGTCGAGGCCGTGGAGGCGAGCAGGTACGCGGTGACCACCCACGAGTAGTGGTTGATCCCGCCCAGCTCGCCGACGATCGTCGGCAGGGCGGTGCCGACGATCGTCTGGTCGAGCGCGGCCAGCAGCATGCCGGTCATCAGGCCGAACATGAGCAGCCGGATCTGCCGCGTGTTGAGCACCGGGGCTTCCGTGGTCATCCCAGGTCCTTTCCCCGCCCACCCGAAACATGCGTGCCGGCTGGTGGCCGGCCGGGTGGACCGTGAGGTGGGCCGGCGATGCCGGCCGTCGGCCCGCCGACCACACGGCCGGCAAGGGGTCACCGGGACGGGTGCGGTCCCTCGGCGAACTCCTCGACGATCTTCGCGCAGAAGGCCGGCAGGTCGCCGGGCTTTCGGCTGCTGACCAGCCCGTCGTCCGTGACGACCTGCTCGTCGACCCAGGTCGCGCCCGCGTTGGTCAGGTCCGTGCGCAGGCTCGGCCAGGAGGTCATCCGGCGGCCCCGCACCACGTCCGCCTCGATCAGCGTCCACGGGCCGTGGCAGATCACCCCGACCGGCTTGCCGGCGTCGAAGAACCCCCTGACGAAGCGCACCGCGTCCGGGTCGGTCCGCAGGAAGTCCGGGTTCGCCACCCCGCCGGGCAGCACCAGCGCGTCGTAGCCGCCCACGTCCGCGTCGGCCACGGTCACGTCCACGTCGTACGCGGTGGACTGGTCCAGGTGGTCGAAGGACCGGATCGTGCCGGGCCTGAGCGAGACCAGCACCGCCGTGGCGCCGGCCCGCTCCACCGCCTCGCGGGGCTGGACGTACTCGACCTCCTCCACGCCGTCGGCGGCCAGGAACGCGATCCGCTTGCCCTGAAGTGTCGGCGCTGCCATGTCGGTCTCCTCTCCTCTCCGGGGTACCGTCCGTCCCTTCCCGGGGCCCGGTGCCCGAAACCCGCGCCGAGGGAGCGCCAAGGTTTGACGGGGGTGCCGAGGGGGACCCCGGGAGGCATGGCAGCAGCAGCGGAACAGCGCCGGCTCGCCACCGTGGTGGAGGGCTGGCTGGGGCGTCCCGTCCTGGTCATCGGCGACGCCATGCTCGACGACTGGCGGTTCGCCGAGTCCGACCGGCTCTGCCGGGAGGCGCCGGCACCCGTCCTCACCCTGCGCCGGCGGATCTCGGCGGCCGGCGGGGCGGCGAACACCGCGGTGAACGTCGCCGCGCTCGGGGGCCGGGCGGTGCTGGTCGCGCCGGTCGGCGCGGACGTCGCCGGGGACGAGTTGCACGACTGTCTGGACCGGGCCGGCGTCTGGGACCGTACGGTCAACCAGCCCGGCCGCCCGACGCCGGTGAAGCGGCGCATGCTGGCCGGCAACCAGATCCTGCTGCGCGAGGACTCCGGCGACCCGGACGACGCGCTCGACGACGACGGGGTGGCCCGGCTGCTCACGGCGCTGGACTGCGCCACCGAGGAGCTGCGCGCCGCCGGTGGCGAGGCGCCCACCCTGGTGGTCTGCGACTACGGCCTGGGCGCGCTGCCCGCGCCGGTGCGCGCCTGGCTGGTCGACCAGCGGGAGCGGTACGCCACCGTCGCCCTGGACGCCCACGACCTGGCCGACTGGCGTGGCCTCGCGCCGACCGTGGTGACCCCGAGCTTCGCCGAGGCGACCCGGCTGCTCGCCCGGGCGGCCGGCACCCGGCCGGCCCACGCGACCGAGCTGCACCTGGACCACCCCGACGGCGATCCGGCCGACGGTCCCTCCGAACTCACGGTGGGCGCCGCGCCGGGCGGCCTCGGGCCGCTCCACGGCACCCGCCACCCGGACGCGACGGGCCTGACCGGGAACGCCGGTGGCCTGCCCGGGACCCACCCGGCCGGGAACGCCGGCGGCGTGGCCGGGACCGGCCCGGCCGGCGGCGGAACGGGACCGACCGGGCACGGGGCGGGCCCCGTCCGCGGCGGTGTCGGGCCGACCGGCGAGCCGACGCCCGGCGAGGGCCGGGTGGCGATGACCGGGGACGGGCTCACCGTGACCGGCACCGGCGTCACCGTCAACGCCACGGCCGGCGAGGGCGTCGACCGGGCGGTGCTGGCCGAGTCCCGCCTCGCCGAGCTGCGCGCGCACACCGGCGCCGACGTGGTGGCGGTGACCCTCGACACGGAGGGGGCGGTGGTCGGCGGGGCCGACGGCGAGCCCCGGCGCAGCCACAGCACCCCGGTGCCCGCCAGCCACGCGGTCGGGGCGGGGGACGCGTACCTGGCGGCGATGACGCTGGCGCTGGCCGCCGACGCGCCGCTGCCGACCGCCGCCCAACTGGCCCAGCTCGCCGCGACCATCACCGTCTCCGACACCGGCACCTGCGTGTGCCGCCGGGAGGACCTGCTCGCGGCCCTGGACGTGCCGGTCGACGGGGCGGGCCACCGGTCGCTGGTCGGGGCCGACGAACTGACCGCGCTCGTCGCGGAGCACCGCCGGGCCGGCCGCTCGATCGTCTTCACCAACGGCTGCTTCGACGTGCTGCACCGCGGCCACGTGCGCTACCTGGAACAGGCCCGGGCGCTCGGCGACCTGCTGGTGGTGGCGGTCAACTCCGACGGCAGCGTACGCCGGCTCAAGGGCCCGGACCGGCCGGTGAACCCGGTCGAGGACCGGATCGCGCTGCTGGCCGCGCTGGCCTGCGTCGACCATGTGGTGGTCTTCGAGGAGGACTCCCCGGCAGGTCTCATCGAGACCGTCCGCCCCGACGTGTACGTCAAGGGCGGCGACTACCCGCCGGAGATGGTGCCTGAGGGCCCGCTGGTCCGCCGGCTCGGCGGGCAGGTCCGCACCCTCGGGTACGTGCCGGACCGGTCCACCTCGGCGATCATCGACCGGATCCGGTCGCACTGCCAGGAACCCCACGGGGACTCCTCCCTGACGAGCAAGCCGTCGTGAGCCGCCCGCTCGACCTCGGCACGGCCGGGCGGTTCCGCGCCGATCGGCTGCTCGACGTGCTGATCCCGACCCGCAACCGCCCGGCCGAGCTGGCGGTCACGCTCTCCGGGCTGGCCGCCCAGGAGGGCGTGCCCGGCTTCGGGGTGGTGGTCAGCGACCAGTCCGACGGCGACGCCGCGTACCGGCACCCGGCGTCGGCCACCATGGTCCGGGCGCTGCGCCACCGGGGGCACCCGGTGCTGCTGACCCGCCGGCTGCCCCGGCGCGGGCTGGCCGAACACCGGGCCTACCTGCTGGCCGCCTCCGCCGCCCGGTACGTACTCTGCCTCGACGACGACGTCTGGCTGGAACCGGGCACCCTGGGCCGGCTGGTCACCGCCATCGAGGAGTTGGGCTGCGGCTTCGTCGGCAACGCCGTGCACGGGCTGTCGTACGCCGACGACGTCCGGCCGGACGCGCACCGGCACTACGAGGAGTGGACCGGGCGGCCCACGCCGGAGCGGATCCGCCCGGGCACCCCCGAGTGGGACCGGGCGTCGATCCACTCGGCGGCGAACCTGCTGCACGTCACGCGGAAGCTCGACCTGCCGCCGGGGGCCTGGCGGGCGTACAAGGTGTCCTGGATCGGCGGCTGCGTGCTCTACGACCGGGCCAAGCTCCTCGATTCCGGCGGGTTCGACTTCTGGCGGCGGGTGCAGGAGAAGCACCAGGGCGAGGATGTCGCCGCCCAGCTCGCCGTGCTGGCGCGCCACGGCGGCGCCGGCGTCCTGCCCAGCGGCGCGTACCACCTGGAGTCGCCGACCACCGTCACCGACCGGGACGTGGAGGCGTGGGAGGTCGTGCTCGCCGAGGAGGACGCGACCCAGCCGGCCTGAACCCGCCACCGGTGGCCCTGCTCAGGGCGCGCCGGGCTCGGGGCACCGTGCTCAGGCCGCGCCGGGCTCGGGGCACCGTGCTCAGGGCGCGCCGGGCTCGGGGTGCAGCAGCTCGCGGGCCGCCTCCACCACCTCCGCCACCGGCACGTCGGTGACGAACGAATCCCGGTGCGGGCACTCGCCGTCGCCGGGGCGGTGCGGGTAGATGCCGGGGGTGCAGTCCACCCCGCAGACCGGGCAGAGCACCGTCCACGAGGCGATCGGCCGGTGCCGGCCGCGCAGCAGGTTCGCCACGTTGATCAGGTTGCCGACCCAGTAGATGCCGACGGTCGCGGTGCCCACGGCGGCGGCGAGGTGCAGCGGCCCGGTGTCGTTGGAGATCACCAGTTCGCAGCCGGCGTAGCAGCCGGCCAGCCCGCCGAGGCTGAGCGTGCCCACCTGCGGGCGGACCGGCACCCCGGCCGCCGCGACCACCCGGTCGACCACCTCCTGCTCCGCGCGGGTGCCGGTGACCAGCACCTCGTACCCGTCGCCGACCAGGTCGCGGGCGACCCCGGCGAAGCGTTCGGCGGGCCAGCGCCGGCGGGTGTCCGTCGCGCCGGGGTGCAGCGCGACCCTGGGCCGCTGCGGCGGGCCGAGCACCTCGGCCGCCTCGGCCCGGTCGGCGTCGGTGACGGCCAACGCCGGGACGACCGTGGTGGCCGGTGCACCCACCAGCGCGGCCACCTCCAGGTAGCGGACCACCTCGTGCTGGTAGTAGACGTACCGGATCCAGCGGTCCAGCGGCGGCGCGTCCTCGGCGCGCAGCCCGGCGGTGACCCGGGCGCCGAGCGCGCCGACGAACGGGTTGGAGTTGGCGCCCCCGCCGTGCACCTGCAGCGCCAGGTCGAAGCGCTCCTTGCGCGCCGTGGCGAGGAAGTCGCCCGTCGACGACTCCGGCTCGTCCGGCTCGGGGTGGCGGATCCCGGGCGCGGGCGGCACCACCAGGACCCGGTCCACCGGGCCGGGCCGGTCGCGCCAGAGCTTCGCGTGCCACGGCGCGCCGAGCAGCACGATCTCCGCTTCCGGGTACGCGGCGCGCAGCGCGTCCAGCGCCGGCAGGACGAAGATGAAGTCGCCGAGCGCGTTGGCGCGCAGCACGGCGATCCGCTCGACGTCGGGCACGCGCCCGGCGACCGGGCCGAGCACGTCCGGGGTGACCACGGGCCCCCCGCTACGGCCGGTCGGTCTCGCCGACGGCGATGTCCGGGTGGTGCATCTCCCGGTCGGCGGCCGGGTCGACGACGGTCCGCGTGCCCACGGGGGCACCGGGGCGGCCGACGGTGATGGTGCGGGGTGCGGGGCGGGCGGCCCGGGGCAGCCGGACCCGGAGCAGGCCGTGGTCCATCACCGCGTCGATGGCGTCCGGGTCCACGCGGGCGGGCAGGTCGATCCGGTACTCGAAGCCCCGCGTCTCGAAGCCGCCGGGGATGCCCTGGCCGGCGTTGACCTCGGCCTCGGAGCGGGCCCGGACGCACAGCTCGCGGTCGTCCAGCTCGACCGCCACCTCCTCCGGCGCCACCCCGGGCAGCCGCACCACGACCTCCCAGCCGTCGGCGGTCTCGGCCAGCTCGACGTCCGGCGGCCCGGCCCGCCCGCCGACCAGCCGGCGCAGCTCGGAGCGCAGGGACTGCAACTCGCCCATCGGGTCCCAGCCCTGCTGCCGCCCGCGCCAGCCCCGGCCGGACCCGCCGCCCTGCTCGCTCATGCCGGCCCTCCGCTGCGCTCCGTGCCACCATGAGGCACCACCGCCCTGAGCCCGATGATTCGCTCGCTGTGCTCGCTCATGCCGGCCCTCCGCTGCGCTCGCTCATCGCACCTCTCCGATCCGGTGGGTTGCCGCCGGGGACCGCAGTGAGCTGGGCGCGTCCAGGCCGGCGTCCCGGTCCACACCGACGCCGAGCCGGTCGACCAGTTCCCCACCGAGCCAGGCGCTGATGCCGAGGATGGCCAGCGCGACCACCTCGATGGCGATCAGCGCGCCGCCGGCGGCCCGGGAGTCGGCGTTGAGCCGCACCACCCAGATCGCCGCGAACAGCAGGATCACGGCGAGGTTGGCGGCGGCATGGCTCAGCCCCACCCGCTTGGCGCGGGTCCCCGACGGGATGGCCAGGAGGTCGAACGTCCCGGCCGCCGCGGCCAGCAGGCCGCCGACCAGGCCGACGGTGATGTTCCAGTACGCGACCTCGCCGAGGAAGTCCGGCCCGCCGACGGTGTCCACCACGTCGAACAGGACCGCGGTGACCAGCAGGGCCACCGGGAACATCACCAGCATCGGGTGGACGGGGTGGCCCAGCACCTTGAGCCGACTCTCCATCCGGGCCTCCACTGCTCGGTCTCTCCGGGCGCGTCGGGTGAGGCGGTACCCCCGCCGCCGACGGGCAAACCTCGCGCCGGCCGCCTCCCTCTAGGCTGGCGGCGGCGGCCACCGCCGCCACCGGAATCAACGCACGGGGGAGGGTCACGTGACGGTGGAGATCACGTCGCACGAGGAACTGCGCGAGCTGCTGGGGGCGCCGATGCCGCGGGCGCTGGCCAAGGAACGGCCCGTCCTGCACGAACGGGACCGGCAGTGGCTCGCCGCGTCACCGTTCTGCCTGGTGGCGACGTCCGGCGCGGACGGCAGCTGCGACGTCTCGCCGAAGGGCGACCCGCCCGGCTTCGCGCTGGTGCTGGACGACCGGACCATCGCGATCCCCGAGCGGCCGGGCAACCGGCGCGCCGACGGCTACCGCAACATCCTCGACAACCCGCACGTCGGGCTGATCTTCCTGATCCCCGGGCGCACCGACACGCTGCGGATCAACGGCCGGGCGCGGCTGGTCCGGGACGCCCCTTGGTTCGACGACATGGTGGTGAAGGGTCACCGCCCGGTCCTCGCCGTGGTGGTGGAGATCGAGCAGATCTTCTACCACTGCGCCAAGGCGTTCCTGCGCTCGCAGCTGTGGCAGCCGGAGAGCTGGCAGCCGGACGCGCTGCCGTCCCGGGCCCGGCTGATCAAGGAGGTCGAGAACCCGGCCGAGAGTCTGGCCGACCTGGAGCATCGCTACGGCCCGGGCTACGCCGCCACGATCTATTCCTGACGGCCGGTACGCCGACGGTCGCCGCCCTGCGCGAGGCGTCCCGGTGCGGTTTCGACCGCCCCGCCTCCGCCATTGCTAAAGACATCTTTATAAAGATAGCTTTAGGGTATGTCTCTACCCGAGGTGAAGCTCTCCGACCCCAAAGCCCTGCGCGGCTACGCGCACCCGCTGCGGATGGCCCTGATCGGGCTGCTGCGGCAGCAGGGCCCGATGACCGCCACCCAGGCCGCCGAGCGCCTCGGCGAGAGCGTGCCGAGCTGCTCGTTCCACCTGCGACAGCTCGCCAAGTACGGGCTGGCCGAGCGGGCGCCCGGCGCCGACGCCCGGGAACGGCCCTGGCGGGCGACCGCACTCACCACCTCCTGGGACGACGCCTCCGACGACCCCCGGACGCGGGCGGCCGTCGACGAGCTGAACGCCGTCCAGCTCGCCCTCTACACCCGCCGCGCCGAGGAGTTCCTCAGCCGACGGGCCGACGAGCCGACGGAATGGCGGGCGGTCACCGGGTTCAGCGACCGGCCGGTGCACGTCACCCCCGACGAGATGGCCGAGCTGACCGCGCGGATCGACGCCCTGCTCGCGGAGTACGACGACCGGATCACCGACCCGACGAAACGTCCGGCCGGCAGCCGGAAGGTCAGTCTCATGCACCTGGCCGTCCTCACCGACCCGCCGCCGGCCGGAGCCTCCGCCGGCGAGCAGGGCGATGCGCAATGAGCGGCGAGGCGACCGCCACCCCGGTCACCGCCCCGCCCGGCAGCCCGCCCCGACGCGGTCCGCTGCCCCGGCTGCTGCGCGAGCGGGTGTTCCGTCGGTACTGGTCGGCGCAGACCGTGTCGTACTTCGGCGACGAGATCTCCACCCTCGCCCTGCCGCTGCTGGCCGTGCTGGTGTTCCAGGCCTCGCCCGCCGAGATGGGTTACCTGACCGCCGCCGCGCTCATCCCGAACCTGCTCTTCTCGCTGCTCGCCGGCGCCTGGGTGGACCGGTACCCGCACAAGCGCCGGCTCATGATCCTCACCGACCTCGGCCGGGCGCTGCTGCTCACCGCCGTGCCGATCGCCTACCTGACGGACGTGCTCACGCTGGCCCAGCTCTACGTGGTGGCCTTCGCGGTCGGCACGCTCGCCGTGATCTTCGAGGTCGCCCGGGGGCCGCTCTTCGTCTCCGTCGTGGACCGCTCCGACTACGTCGAGGCGAACGCCCTGATCAACGGCAGCCGGGCGATGTCCCTGGTGGCCGGGCCGAGCATCGGCGGTGTCCTGGTGCAGGTGCTCACCGCGCCGATCGCCCTGGTCGCCGACGCGCTGTCGTACGTCGTGTCCGCGTACTTCCTGCTGCGGATCCGGCCGACGGAGCCGGCACCCGCCCGCGGCGGCGGCCTGGCCCTCGGCGCCGGGCTGGAGTTCATCGCGCGGACGCCGATGATGCGCGCGATCCTGCTCGGCACCACCACGATCAACCTGTTCAACTTCATGTTCATCGCGCTGTTCGTGCTCTACGCCACACAGGACCTCGGCCTCGCGCCCGGCCTGCTGGGCGCCGTGCTGGGCGCGGGCGCGGTGGGCGGCCTGATCGGCGCGGCACTCACCGGCCGGCTGGTCCGCCGCTTCGGCATCGGCCCGACGCTGCTGGCCGGGTTCGTCCTCTTCCCCGCCCCCCTGCTGCTCATCCCGCTCGCCGGCGGGCCGACACCGCTGGTGGTCGGGATGCTCTTCGCCGCCGAGTTCCTCGCCGCCGTCGGGGTGATGATGCTCGACATCACGGGCGGCTCCGTGCAGACCGCGCTCACCCCGGAGCCGCTGCTGGCCCGGATCGCCGGGGCCCGACGCACCGTCAACTACGGCGTCCGGCCGATCGGCGCGCTGCTCGGCGGCGCGCTCGGCAGCACCCTCGGCGTACGGCCGGCACTGTGGATCGCGACGGCGGGGGCCCTCGCCGGGGTGCTCTGGGTGTTCTTCTCGCCGGTCCGCCACCTCCGTGACCTGCCGGATCGTGCCGACTGACCGGACCGGACGTTTGAGACGGCCGGCGAGGGTACTGACAACCGGGACGGCCCGGCGCGTCATGCGGCGCCACCACCCCCTGAAGCATCCCGCCGGCCCGGACCGCCGCGTGTCGGCGGCACGTCCTCGCCCGGCTCGCCGACGTCGGACCCCGCTGTCCGATGTGGCGTTCCGCCAGGTCCGGCGATTGAGCACCGTCACCGGGGGTAGGAGGTCACACGGACGAGGGACGGCTCTCCCCTCCGACGAGAGCAGTTCGACCAACGAGGAGGATCACCGTGACCACGAAGGTCGAGAAGTCCATCGAAGTGCAGGTTCCGGTCAGCACCGCGTACAACCAGTGGACGCAGTTCGAGGAGTTCCCCCAGTTCATGGGGGGCGTCCGCGAGGTGCGCCAGCTCGACGACCGACGGATGCACTGGGTCGCCGAGATCGCGGGCGTCAAGCGTGAGTGGGACGCGACGGTCCTGGAGCAGGTGCCCGACCAGAAGGTGGCGTGGGCGGCCACCGAGGGCGCGACCAACGCGGGGGCGGTCTACTTCCAGCCCGTCGGCCCCGACCGCACCATGGTCCGGCTGCACCTGGAGTACGAGCCCGAGGGCATGATCGAGAAGGCCGGCGACAAGCTGAACATCGTCGAGCGGCAGGCCGAGTCCGACCTGCGGAAGTTCAAGTCGTACATCGAGGAACGCGGCGTGGAGACCGGGGCCTGGCGCGGCACGGTCGACGGCGGCCCGGGGGTCGGCACGCCGGGCGTCGAGCACGCCGCGGGCACGCGCGGCGACAGCGGCAAGGCCGGGGTGTCCGGCAAGGCCGTGGCCGCGGGCGCCGCGGCGGCCGGGGCGGCGGCGGCCGGAACCGCCGCGGCCGCGAAGCGCCGCTCCGACACCGACGAGAACGGCCGTCCGGCCAGCGGGACCGACGCGGGGTACGTGGTGCCCGAGGTCGAGGTGGTGCCGGAGACCGGGCCCGCCGGCTACCCGCACCGCACGCTCTGAACCTTTCCCGTACGCCAGGAGCGCCAGCGACCGGCCCAGGTCCCCGTGACCTGGGCCGTCGCTCGTGCCCGTCCCTACCCACGCGGCCCGGCCGCCCGCCGTCCTGTCCGCGCCGGCCCCGCCGGGGACGCTGGGACGGCCGCGTGGCGCGGGCTGTCCCTCTCGCGGGCGGCGTCAGGCCGTCTCCGCGGACACCATCCACAGGTGGCCGTCCGGATCGGCGAAGGCGCCCGTGTAGCCCCACGGCTGCTGGCCCGGCTCGACGACCACCTCCGCGCCGGCGGCCCGGGCCCGCTCGACGAGTTGGGCCACCTCGGCCGACGTCGCCGCCGGCAGGCTGAGGACGCACTCGCTCTGCCCGCGCCGGGCGACCTCGTGACGGCCGATGACCCAGCCGAAGCCACCAGCCGGCACCAGCATGACCCGGAGACCGTCGTTGAGCGCGAACTGCAACGGCTCGGGGATGCCGTCCTCCGCCGGTTCCCCGACGGCGGCCAGGCCGAGCCCTTCGGAATAGAAGCGGTACGAGGTCGGGCGGTCGGCGATCGGCAGGCTGACGACGACCGGTGCGTACTGCATGAGGCTGCCTCCAGAGGTTGACGGGCGACGTGGGTCGTCAGGGTGGACGTCAACGGGCGCGGGAACTCATCGCTCCAGTTGCGCCCGGAGGCCGTACCGGTCGATCTGGATCCAGTACTCCACGATCAGCCCGTCGACCACCCGGTAGACCGCGCTGGTCAACTGGGTCACCGGCGCCCCGGTGGGCGCGAGACCGTCGACCTCCCCGACGTGGTGCCCCCGCTGCGTCCAGCGCGCATAGACCTTCTCGCCGGAGCCGAAGAGCTCGTCGACGGTGAGGGTGAAGCGGCCGTACGCGTCGAGCATCTCCGTCACGTGCTCCGCGTACTGCTGGGGACTGCGCTCGACCACGGCCGGGGCCTCAGCCTGCACCTGGTGGGCCGTCACCGTCGGGGCCATGAAGCGCCCGGCCTGGGAGGGGTCGACGCCGGACCGGACCACCTCGAGGAACGACCGGACCACGGTCACCGGATCACTGTGCATCACGACAGTATTCCCGCAGGTCGCCGGTGGCGGCGCGGACCGGCCCCCTCGGTCACTCGCGCCAGCCCGCCGCGTTCCTGCAAGACTCCCGCGAGATGCCGGAGCCCGTGTCCGGCCACCCGCCGAACCGCTTGTTGTGCAGGTGGGCGAAGAAGTAGCACATGCTCTCGCACGTGGCGTCCGGCACGGCCACGGCGGGGTCGGCGTTCACCGCCTCGTAGAACTCGCGCCCGAGCGCGACGATGTGACCCCGGGCGTAGAGGAAGCCGTCGTCGGACCCGTCGGTCACCTCGTGGACGTCCGCCCGGTCGATGTCGTGCAGCTTGCGCTCGACCACCCGATCCAGATCGGTCAGCTCCTGGCTCGACAGATCCGCCGAGAGCTGGCGGAGGTTGTCGAGGAACGGGTTGAGCCACGCGTCGATGGCGTAGAGGGCGTCGTCGTCGGCTTCCGGATCGCGGGTCAGGAGCGCCCGGCGGAGGGCGGCGGGCTCGGCGCCCAGCCGCTCCCAGGCGGACTCGACGAGAGCCCAGAACCGGGCCTCGTCGTCGGCGCTCGGCAGCTTGGCGATACCACTGGCAGGATCAGTCACGGCGGGAGCGTAGCGACCGCGACCGACAACCTCGCCCGCCGAGGCGACACCGCCGACCCGCCTCCCTGGTTGCCCGTACCGCCCGTTCCCACCGGTGCTTCCGTGACCTGGTCCGCCTCCGGTCGCCTCACCTCGACCGCCTTGCGCGATCGCTTCGGTGGGTACCGAAGCGTCACGCCCGTACCGTCGGCGACCATGACGACGACGACCAGCTCTCCCGCCGCCACCGAGCATCTGACGATCAGCCCGAAGGTCCTGTACTTCGGGACCCCGGTGGTGCTGCTGAGCACCGAGAACGACGACGCCAGCCCGAACCTCGCACCCATCTCGTCGGCGTGGGCTCTCGGCCACATCGTGGTGCTCGGACTCGGGCGCGAGGGCCAGAGTGCCGACAACCTCGCCTCGCGCCCCGAGATGGTGATCAATTTTCCCGCCGCGCACCAGTGGGAAGCCGTCGAACGCCTCGCCCCGCTGACCGGCCGGCACCCGGTACCGGTTCAGAAGCGTGACCGCTTCCGCCACGAACCGGCGAAGTTCGAGGCCGCCGGGCTGCGCCCGCAGCCATCGCAACACGTGCGACCACCCCGGGTGGCCGACTGCCCGCTGCAACTGGAGGCCCGCGCCGCGCACGTCCGCGCCGACGCGGGCGGCGACTTCCTGATCGTCGAGGCCCACGTCCTGGCCGTGCACGCCGACGCCCGCATCGTCGTGCCGGGAACCAACCACGTCGACCCGAAATCCTGGAACCCGCTGATCTACAACTTCCGCCACTACTTCGGCCTCGGCGACCAACTCGGTCACAGCTTCCGCTCCGAGACGCCCACGGTGTGACCGCCGACGGCGTCGACGATCCTCCTGCCCCGCGCTCCGCCTCTCATTCGGGCGGAACCGGCCCGGGTGACGGCCGCCGCCACTAGCGTCGGGACCATGCCCGCCCGTCCGTCCCGATGGTCGATGCCACCGCGGGTACTGGAGGCACCGTCGTACCTGCAGGCGTTCGTGCTCTCCGGGGTGGTGACGGTGCTGGTCACGCGGGCCTTCCTCCAGGCGGCCGGCTACCCGCGGCTCGGCGGCGGCGGGTTTCACATCGCGCACGTGCTCTGGGGTGGGCTGCTGATGACCGCCGGCCTGGGTGTCGCGCTGGTCTTCCTCGGCAGCGCCCCGCGCATCCTGGGCGCGATCCTCGGCGGGACAGGGTTCGGGCTCTTCATCGACGAGGTGGGCAAGTTCGTCACGGCCGGAACCGACTACTTCTACGCCCCGGCCGCCGGCATCATCTACGGCGCCTTCGCCCTGCTGGTCGTGATCACCCAGGCGATCCGCGGGCGGACCAGGCTCACCGGCCCGGAGCGGACGGCCAACGCGCTGTACACGGTGGTCGGCGGGCTCCGCACGGGGCTCACCGATCGGCGTCGCACAGCGGTCATGCGTCAGGTCGACGGCTGCGGCCCGGACGTCGAGGAGGCGGTGGCGAAACTGCTGGACGCCGTGCCCCGGCGTGAGCCACCCGGCCCCCGGTTCTGGCAGCCCTGGCTCAGCCGGGCCCGCCGGGCGGTGATCTGGGTGACCACCCACCGGTGGGTGGTCACGCTGGTGGTGCTCTATCTGGTGGGCGAGGCGTTCGTCGTCGTGTTCACGGTCGTGCGGGACGCGGTCACCGGCCTGTTGCCCGACCAGCGGGAGTGGCGGGCGGTGGTCGGGGTCTCGGTCTCCGCGCTGATCACCGCGGTGCTCGGCATCCGCGGGTCGTTGCTGCTACCGAACGACCGGGTGCGAGCCTTCCGACTGTTCAAACTCGCGCTGCTCGTGGACCTGCTGTTCGGGCAGATCTTCAGCTTCACCGTCGATCAGTTCGGGGCGCTCTCCGCGCTCTGCGTGGACCTCTTCCTGCTCGCGGTGGTGACGGCCGAGTACCGCCGGCTCTGCCGGCAGGCACCGACGTCGCGCGGGTGAGGTGCGGCTGACCGGCTCTGGCTGGTCGCTCTGCCACCTGATCGGCGGCGGCCTGAAGAAGCGGCGAAACGGTCGTTGCCCCCCACCGCGCCTGGACACACAGCGTGCGGCCTCCCGGTTCTGGTCGGGAGGCCGCCGCCGGCTGAAATTCAATCGTGGGGAGTTTGGGACCCGGCGATCAACGGGTGAGGCGGATTTCCACCGGACCGGTGAAAGCACCGCCGTCGAAGTCCGAAGCTGTGGCCACGGCCATGCCCGGGTGGTACGGAATGCCGCTCCGCGACTGCACGAGAATCTGGGATGTCTGCGTGGAAGAACTGCAGGTGCTGAAGAGGAAGCCGAAGCCCTCCACGAGTTGAGTCCCTCTGGCCTGCGCGACGTAGACCTCGATGTTGGCGGGTTCGGAGGGGGTGCACTGATAGGTGACCGTGACGGTCACGAATACCCCTTGGGAGCTAACTTCTGCTGTCGGGGCAAGCTCGATTTGCGAGACAGCGGCTGAGGCAGGAGTGGGGAAAACCAGGACCGCAACGAGGCATACGACACCTGCCAACAGCGCCGACACTCGTCTTTTCATGATCCGACTCACCTTCCTTACGACTACCGCCCCGTACACATTTCGGGGCATCGGTCGGCGTCGTTCAGGCATCACGCTACTCGTGACGCTCCGTGATCGGCCTGACCAAGAAGACGGTGGTGGCTGACTGATCGGCCCGGTTGCCGCCTCCGATCTACGAGTCGTCTGGCCCCGCCGGAGGCAGCTTTGGCTGCGACACTGGCGCGATGTTGATGTGGATTGGGCGGAAATGCCTCTCGACATCTCTCAGCGTCGGTGGTCGCGGTCCGGCCTCTTGAGGACTAGATGAGGACTGACGCGGGCCATGCCGTGGGCTGCCCCGCGCCGGTCCGGTGCTGCAGTCGCTCCGCTACCTACCGGGCCTGACTGGTGCTATCACGTCCCGCCACAGCACCTTCATCAAGGCCCCATGTCGATCGGTGCCGCCAGGTGGCATGAGCCGACGGGCGTACAGGGTTAGCAGGCCAGCCCATACCGCGACCACTCCAGCAAGCACCGTGCCGGTCGCAACGACGAACGGGATGAACACCACCGGCGGCTTCAGGGACCACAGGGCCACCACGGCGACGCCAACGCCCCACATGAGGAGCCCGAGAGGCAGACAGCGGTACCCGATGACAAGCAGTCGGTACGCCGAAGTCGCCCGGATTCGGTCGACCGCCTCCTCGGCTTCTGTCATGTCTGTCGCTCCTCCGGCCACGGCACCGGATCATCGTGGCAGGCAGCACCAAACGTGCCAGCGGAACCGCTCGACACACGGGTTAGGAAGTGTGGATACGGCCGCAAGTTGCTCGGCAGTGAACCGCTTGACTGCGTCACCACGCTGGCTGCCACGTCCAGGAGCTGACCGCCGTTGACCGTCGTCGCCCATCCCAACGGGCACCAACGGGCACGGCGGGACGAGCCCGTCGCGCTCGCACCGTCAGTTTGGAAGAGCGCGATCGACCGGTCGTGACGCCCGAAACGCCTGTGGGCGGCGGCCAGCCCGGTTGCGCCTCGTGCCCGCTCGTGCCCGCTGCGCGCCACGGTTACTGGCCCAAGGATGGCCCATGCTGGCCTGGGGATTAGAAGGAGATCGCGGATGGCTGGTCAGGTGACTGCTTCCCTGGTTAGCCCGTCTGCCGTTGTCGGATGGCGTCGGCGTCAGCGGATGGTCTTGACTGTATGGCTGGCTGTACGGCCGGCCGACGGGTGGTCACGGAAAGCCCTAGGCTGACGCCATGTCGGCCGAGCACAACGTGATTGACCTAGACGGGAAAGATCGCCAGCCGGCGGGCCGAACCGCCCCTGTCCGCCTCGCGGCCAGCCGGAAGTGGAATGTATGGCTCGTGGCTGCCTTCGTGGTCGGCATTGTGCTCGGCGGTGTCGGTGTTGGTGAGCTGCGAGACTCGCGGGAGGAGCGGGAGCGGAAGGGATCGGTTTCACTTGTGGCCTTTCCTGCATCCACCGGTAGCGGGGGTGCGGACGCCACGGACGTCCTCCAGCTGGACGGGCAACTGGCAGTGATCAACGCCGGCCCCGCGCCAATCACGGTGAATTCGGCTACCGGTCAACGACCTGGCGTCCAGGTCCATAACACCGGCCAGCCTCGACTGCTGCGCCCTGGCGGTACCGCCTGGATCAGTGTCAAGCTGCGCATCGAGTGCGCTCTCGCTTTTGGGAGCGAGCCGCTGTCGATAAGGTTCTCCGTCGAGACCGCCGACCGACAGGTCAGAGAGGTCAGCTACCCCGTCGCAGTAGCGGGAAGCGCCTGGCACCAGGGGGCTGAGCGCCCATGCACGGTCCTCGCTGATTTGGCGAAGCGTCACGGCTAGCGCTGAAGCGGATCTCTGAGGAGGGCCGGGGTTCGGGGCGGAGCCCTGAGGTCTTCAAGGGCTTGGTCATCCCAAGCGTGGCCGGCCGGCACGGCCGATGCCGGCCGGAGGTCGCCACCAGGCCGGGGCCGGGCCGGCGCGGCCCGCTTGCGGGCCGCCTTGACCACGACCAGGTGGCGATGCTCGCGGAGGCGTGCGGGCGGTACGGGGCTGCTCGTGCGGTTTCTCGCCCACACCGGCTTGCGGTGGGGTGAGTCGTCGGCGCTGCGGGTGTCTCGGCTGGATCTGCTGCGGCGTCGGGTGACAGTGGCGGTGGCGTTCGTGGAGGTCAGCGGAGAGCTGGTGGAGGGCACACCAAAGAACCACCAGCGGCGATCAGTGCCCATCCCACGCTTCCTCGTCGACGAGCTGGCCGCGCACGTCGCCGGCAAGCGTCGAAACGAGATGGTGTTCACCGCCCCGAACGGCGGGCCGCTCCGCAACACCAACTTCCGGACGCGGGTCTTCGGGCCGGCGGCGGCATCGGTCGGGCTGGCCGGACTCACTCCTCACGACCTGCGACTCACGGCCGCGAGTCTCGCCGTGGCGGCGGGCGCCAACGTCAAGGCAGTGCAGCGGATGCTGGGGCACGCCTCCGCCTCGATGAGGCTGGACGGGTATGCCGGGATGTTCGGTGACGACCTGGACACGGTCGCCACCCGGCTGGACGAAGCGGTCGCCGCACGGGACAAGGACTAAGGACTCAGCCCGCCAGCGGGGACGTGATCGACCTCGGGAAACGGCGAAGCCCAGGTCTCTGACCTGGGCTTCTGTACCGAGCCGCCTGACGGAATCGAACCGTCGACCTACGCATTACGAGTGCGTCGCTCTAGCCGACTGAGCTAAGGCGGCAACGATCGTCAAGTGTACGGCACGACCGGCCGCCCGGCCGAGCGGGATCCCCCACCCGCCCCGCCAGCCCGGGCATCCGGGGCCGAACCGTCGTTCGCCGGACAGCGATGGCGGCGGGTCCGGACTACGCTGCGGCGGGTGACGGACGATCGCGCCCCCGACGACCCGCAGGACGGCGCGGCGGCGAGCCCGCACGCGAGCGAGGCGGCCGGCGGGCGGGCGGCGCGCCGACCGCGCAGCACCGATCCGCGCGAGCTGGGCTTCACCCCGCGCAAGCCCGTGCCGTGGCTCGCGCCCTTCCTGCTGATCAGCACCGGCATCCGTACGCTGCTGGCGATGCTCTTCGGGGCGTACCTGGACAAGCGGGAGCTGCAGAACGCGTTCGGTGACGGGATCTTCCGCCAGGTCGGGCCGGACGGCGGGCTCTGGCTGGACTACGTGGCCGACCTGGGCGACGGCTTCAACGCCACCTACTCGGTGGCCTATTTGATCGCCCAGCGCGAGCTGGAGGTGGACGGGCACCGGCTGCCCCGGGCGCAGACCCTGGTGATGGGCGGCGACCAGGTCTACCCGTCGGCGGCGTACGAGGCGTACGAGTACCGGTGCAAGGGGCCTTACCAGGCCGCCCTGCCTGTCAGCCCGCCCGAGCGGCCGACGCTCTTCGCGGTCCCCGGCAACCACGACTGGTACGACGGCCTGACCGCCTTCCTGCGGCTGTTCGTCCGGTCCCGGGACCGGCACTTCGGCGGCTGGGACACCGGCCAGTCCCGCTCGTACTTCGCCGTCGAGTTGCCCGCCGGCTGGTGGCTGCTCGGCCTCGACGACCAGTCCGGCTCGTACCTGGACGACCCGCAGCTCACCTACTTCGACAAGGTCGCCGAGCGGCTGGGCCCGCAGAGCCGGGTGATCCTGATTGTGCCCGCGCCGACGTGGGTCAAGGCCGTCGACCACCCCACGGCGTACGACTCCATCGACTACTTCATCCGCACGATCATCGCGCCCACCGGGGCGCAGGTGCGGCTGCTGATCTCCGGCGACCTGCACCACTACGCCCGGTACGCCGGCCCGGACCGGCAGTTGATCACCTGCGGCGGTGGGGGCGCGTACCTCTACCCGACGCACAAGCTCCCGGAGCGGATCGAGGTGCCACCGCGTGACACCCTCGCCCGGCGGGCCAGCACCTCCCGCCCGTACGACCTGGCCGGCCGCTTTCCGGACGCCGCCCGCTCCCGGCGGTACGGCTGGGGGATCTTTCCCCGGCTGCCGCTGCGCAACCCGGGCTTCACCACCCTGCTCGGCACCCTGCACACGCTGTTGATGCTGGCGATGGCCGGCGTCGTGAGCAACCGGACCGGCACCGAGCAGCGACTGTTCAGCGTGCCACTGGTGGCGATGCTGGTCGTCACGGTGCTCGCCGCGGCCTTCTTCGCCAAGCCGCCCAGCTCGGGCGGGAAGCGGCACGCGCGGCACTGGATCCTCGGCGTGGGTCACGGCCTGGCCCACGTCGGGCTGGCCGCCGCCGGCACCTGGGCCTGGCTGGCCCTGCCTCTCTACGACTGGCCGTGGCCGCTGCCGGCCGTCGCCGCGGCGGTGGTCTACGGCCCGGTGAGCGGGCTGGTGGCGAGCCAGCTCGTGGCCGCGTACCTGCTGGTGGCGGGCGCGTTCGGGGTGAACGTCAACGAGCTCTTCGCCGGCCAGGGCATCGAGGACGCGAAGGCGTTCCTGCGGCTGCGCATCGACCCCGACGGCACGCTGACGATCTACCCGATCGCGGTCGACCGCGTCGCCCGTCACTGGCAGGTCAACCCCGACCAGTCCCCCGAGTCCTCCTGGCTGGCGCCGAAGCACCCCCTCCGCCCCCGCCTGGCCGAATCCCCCACCACCCTCACCTGACCACCCACCCGGGCGACCCGCGCCTTCCGCCGGCCTCGTTGATCATGAAGTTGTTGCTGCGACACGCCGATGTGGGTGGCAACAACTTCATGATCAGCCGAGCGGGGGGCGGCGCACGGGGAGGGGGGTGGGGGTGGGGTTAGGGGGTGTAGTGCTGGTCGTGGGCCTGGCGGGGGCCGCAGACCGAGGCGCGGGAGCAGGAGCAGCGGGAGCCGTCGGCGTCGAGGCGGACCGTGACGGAGTCGCGCGGAACGCTGTGGCCGACCACCCGGCCGTCGCCCTCCGGCGTCGACACCCGCGCGCCGATCGCCGGGGCGGATTCCTGGAACCGCTGGTAAAGAGGATGCTCGTACTTGAGGCAGCACATCAGCCGGCCGCACGCGCCGGAGATACGCAGCGGGTTGAGCGGCAGGTCCTGGTCCTTGGCCATCCGGATGGTCACCGGCTCGAAGTCGGTGAGGAAGGTGGCGCAGCAGAGGTCGCGACCGCAGGAGCCGATGCCGCCCTGCACCCGCGCCGAGTCCCGGGCGGAGAGCTGGCGCAGCTCGACCCGGCAGTGCAGGGTGGCCCCCAGGTCACGGACCAGCGATCGGAAGTCCACGCGGTGCGGGGCGGTGAAGTAGATGGTGCTCCGCTCGCCGCTCCCCTCGCCGGAGCCGAACACGTGGTCGACCGCCACCACCTTCATCGGCAGGCCGTGCTCCCGGATCAGCCGCTTCGCCGCGACCTTCGCCTCGGCCTTGCGCCGGCGCATCGCCTCGTCGCGGCGCAGGTCCTCGTCCTGCGCCAGCCCGGCCAGTCGGGGAAAGCCCGCCGTGTCCTCGGAGACCCACTGCGCGGCCCAGACGCACTCGGCCACCTCGGGCCCGTCGTCGGTCGGCACCAGCACCTTGTCGCCGACCTGCGGGCGCAGCTCGCCCGGGTCGAGGTAGTAGAGGCGCCCGTACCGCTGGAAGCTGACCGCGCAGAGCATGCCCATGCCTCTCACCCTACGACGGCCGGGCAGCTGCGGCCGGGCCGGCCGTCGCCGCCCGACTACGCCGTGCAGTCATCCACAGTGGTCGAGCCGACCGATCCGCAGGCCACCTCGTCGTGCCCCCCTCGCCCGGACGGCTGATTCCGCTGCCCCGTACGGGACAAACGGGCCCCGGAGGCGTTGAGTGGAGGCAGACCTGCGGGGGGTGCAGGGGGAAAGGCCACGGCGTCGCCGCCGGAGCCCGGGCCGAACCGGGCCCTGGGCGCGACGCCGTGCGCCGTGCCGGGGTCCGTCACGGAAACGCCGGGCGCGCCACCCGGACGGGCGGTCGGGAACTACCAGCCGATCCGGGTGGGGGCGTCGTAGCGGGGACGGTCGGCCACCGGCTCCCACCAGCGGGACTCGGCCAGGCTCGGCCCCCACTGGCGCAGCAGCGTCTCCGCCCCGTCGTACGCGACGCAGAGCACCGCCAGCACCCGCGCGGCGATCTCGGCGGCCTCCGTCCCGCCCGGCCCGGCCGGCCCCCGGTGCCCCGGTCCGCCGCCCGGCACCGTGGTCGCCGCGACCACGGCCACCGCTTCGGCGGAGCGCAGCACGTCGGCCAGCGCCCGGGCCAGCGCCCGCCGGCTGCCCTCCACCCAGTCGGCGAGCGCGTCGGCGTAACCGGCGGTCGACTCCAGCCGCCCGACCAGGCTCTCCGGCCCCTCGTCGAGATGGCGCAGCAGGGCCGCTCGGGCCTGCCCGTAGGCCGACGCTGCCGGACCGGACCAGAGCACCGGATCGACCAGCGCGGCGGAGGCGTCGTCGTAGCCCCGGACGAGCCGGCGCGCCGCGTGGCCGGCGCCCGCCAGCGGCGCCGGGTGCAGGTCGAGGAAGTTCCGGACCGCCTCGCCGGGGAGCACCTGCATCCGGCGCAGCAGCGGCCAGACGCGGTGGCCCTCGGGCGCCCCGGCGCCGAGCAGCGTGTCGACCCGGCTCAGCAGGTCGAGCCCCGGCTCGGCGAGCCGGTCCAGCGTGTCCATCACGCCTCCCCGGTCAGCCGGTAGCGGGCGGCGCGGTCGGCGTCGGCGTAGTGGTCGGCGGCGGCCCGCACCGCCGCCGCGGCGGCCGCCAGCCGCTGCGCCACGGCGTGCGCCTCCCGGGCCCGGTCGCTGGTGGCCGCGATCCACTGCCGGTGCAGGGCCCGCCCGATCTCGCCGGGCCGGCCGGGGGCGTCGGCACCGAACGCGGCCTGCGGCGGGTCGCCGGCGGTGACCGTGCGGGAGACGGCCGTCATGGTCTCGCTCGCCTGGTCGAGCCGGGCGGCGAGGGCGTGCAGGGTGTCCATCTCAGGCTCCCGCCAGCGGACGGTAGGCGGCGAAGGTCTCGTTGTGCAGCTTCTCCCGGGCCCACTGGGCGGCATCGGCCGCCGCGGTGACCGCGGCCTGCACCGAGCCGGCGACGTCCCGGGGGCTGCGGGTGTGCAGCGGGCCGAGGAACCGGACGTCGGTGATCCGCCCGCCGGCGGTGACCACCACCTCGACCAGCCCGTCGGGCGACCGGACGGTGACCTCGACGGTCGCCACCGCCCGGTCGAACTCGGCCTGGAGGGACTCGATCCGGCGGTAACGCCGCACCGCCTCCTCGATCCAGGCCTCGTCGATCTCCCCCCGCGACATCGGCGGACTCCTCCCGGACAGGCCATCACTGAGCGTGCCGCCACCGTCACGGCACACCGGACCGTACCGCACAGCAATCGCGGCTGTCGATGCCTGTGGACAACCGATGCGGCTGGCGGAATCCGGCCCGCGCGGAGCGGGGCGGATCAGCCCTTCCAGAGCGCGAGCATCATCGCCTCGACGGCGATCCGGGGCTTGACGTTCGCCTCGATCGCCGCCCGGCACTCCAGCACCGCCTCCAGACGGCGCAGCGCCCCCTCGGCGTCCCACTTCTGCGCGCCCGCCCCGGCCAGCGCGGCGGTGTCGGTGTGCACCGGCGCCACGGGGGCGCGCAGCGCCATGGTGAGCGCGTCCCGGTAGAAGCCGGCCAGGTCGACCAGGGCGCGGTCGAGCGCGTCCCGCTGCGCCCGGGTGGCCCGCGACTTCTGCCGCTTCTCCAGGTCCTTGAGCTGGCCGGCCGCGCCCCGGATCGCGCCGGCCGCGCCCCGCCCGGTGCCGCCGGCGCCGAGTGCCGTCTCCAACGCCGCCCGCTCGGTCGCGTCGGTCTCCGCCACCGACGCCGCCGCCTCCGCCTCCGCCGCCTCGATGAGCGCCGACGCCGCGTCGAACGCGGCCCCCACGCCGGTCAGCCGACGCGGCACCGCGAGCACCGCCTCCCGGCGGGTGCGCGCCTCCGGGTCGCGGGCCAGACGGCGGGCCCGGCCCACGTGCCCCTGCGCGGCCGCCGCCGCCCACTGCGCCACGTCGGGCGCCACGCCGTCCCGGCGGGCCAGCACCTCGGCCACCGCCTCGGCCGCCGGCTGCCGCAGCGGTACGACCCGACAGCGCGACCGGATGGTCACCGAGATGTCGTCCGGGTGGGTGGACGGGGCACAGAGTAGGAAGACCGTACGCGGCGGCGGCTCCTCGATGGCCTTGAGCAGCGCGTTGCCGGCGGCCTCCGTGAGCCGGTCCGCGTCGGAGATGACCACCACCTGCCACCGCCCGCCCGACGGGGTGCTGGCGGCGCGCAGCACCAGCGCCCGCATCTCGTTGACGCCGATGGAGAGCCCCTCCGGCACCACCAGCCGGACGTCGGCGTGCGTGCCGGCCATCGTGGTGTGGCAGCCGGGGCACTGGCCGCAGCCGGTGCCGTACGCGCACTGCAGGGCGGCGGCGAAGGCCCGGGCCGCCACCGACCGGCCCGACCCGGGCGGCCCGGTGAAGATCCAGGCGTGCGTCATCCCCGCCCCGGGATCGACGGCGGCACCCGCCACCGCGCCCCCGGCACCCGCGCCCTCGGCCTCCTCGGCGAGCGCGTCGAACTCGCCCCCGGCGGCGTCGGTCGTGGACGGGACGGCGGCGGCGCGCAGCACGGCCGCCGCCGAGGCGGCGGCGCGGCGCAGCGTGTCGACCGCCTCGTCCTGCCCGACCAGGTCGGCGAAGACGTCCGGCATCAGGTCCGGTGCTCCATCTTCACCAGCTCCGATTCGGATAACTCCGGCTGCACCGAGGTGTCCGGCCCCTGGGCGGGGCGCGGGTGCACGATGCCGCCCGGGGTGCCCAGCATCTCCTCGACCCGCCGGGCCACCTGCTCGGCGATCTCCTCGACCGGGCGGGACGCGTCGAGCACCAGGTAGCGCTTCGGGTCGGCGGCGGCGAGGTCGAGGAAGGCGTACCGGACCCGCTCGTGGAAGGCGACCGACTCGGCCTCCACGTGGTCGGCCTCCTCGGCGCGGGACGCCACCCGGGACAGGCCGGTGTGCGGGTCGACGTCGAGCAGCACCACGAGGTCGGGCTTGAGCCCGCCGGTGGCCCAGGAGGACAGCCAGGAGACCTCGTCGACGGGGAGCGTCCGCCCCGCCCCCTGGTAGGCCAGGGACGAGTCGACGTACCGGTCGCTGATCACCACCGCGCCGCGGACGAGCGCCGGCCGGACGACGGTGGCCACGTGGTGGGCCCGGTCGGCGGCGTAGAGCAGCGCCTCGGCGCGCGGCGACGGCACGTCGGACCCGGGCGCGCCGAGCAGCAGCGACCGGATCCGCTCGCCGACGGCGGTGGCGCCCGGCTCGCGGGTGACCACCACGTCGCGCCCCTGCCCGCCCAGCCGCTCGGCGAGCGCGGCGAGCTGGGTGGACTTGCCGGCGCCCTCGCCGCCCTCGAAGACCACGAAGAGGCCGGCGGAGACGAACGGCTCGGCGGGCATCAGCGGGCGGCCCCGGATGGAGCCCCAGAGGTCGGCCAGGACGGGGACGCCCTTCTTGTCGTCCATCTGCCCGAACGCGCTGATCCCGGCGAAGATGCCGGCGGCGCCGGCGGCGAGCAGCAGCAGTCGGGTGGACGAGATCGAGACGCCCAGGTCGGCCAGTTCCAGCCGGCGCGAGCCGCCGACGCCGGCGAGCAGGCTGCTGAGGCCGATCGCGAGGATCAGCACCAGCCGGGTGCCGATCTGCACCACCGCGAAGACCCGGCCCCGCACCTCGTCGGCGATCTCCCCGCCGAGCAGGGTGGTGCCGGAGAGGAACGCCATCCCGGCGCCCGCGCCGACCAGGACCGCGCCGACCATCGCCATCGACAGGTGGATGGCGAAGGCCAGGGCCATCACCGACGCGCTGGCCAGCACGATGCTCATGCCGAACCAGCGCCGCCGGGACATGTCCTTGACGATCATCGGGCCGAGCCCGATGCCGAGCGCGAGACCGATGAAGATGGCGCCGAAGAGCAGGTAGAAGGCGGCGTCGCCGGCGCCGAGCGAGGTGGCGAAGAACTTGGCGGTGCCGATCACGATGCCGCCGCCGGCGAACGCGCCGAAGATGCCGAGCACCAGGCCGCGGACCAGCGGGGTCTGGCCGATGTAGCGCCAGCCCTCCTTGAACTGGCGCAGCATGCCCTGCTCCGCGCCGCCCCGCTCCGCGGCCTGCCCCTGGCTGATCTCCTTGATGCCGTACGCCACCACCAGCGCGGTGGCCAGCCGGGAGAACGCGTTGAACCAGAGCGCCAGATCGGCCGGCTCCGCCCAGTTGGGCGTCGAGCCCCCGGTGGCCGCCCGCACGATGCCGTCGAGCGCGGCGAGGATCAGCGCGGCGAGGACCGGAGTGAGGCCGTACGTGGTGATCAGCGTGAGCTGGTTGGCGGCCTCCAGCCGGGCGCGCGGGATCAGGTTGGGGACCGCGGCCTCCTTGGCCGGGATCCACAGCAGCGTGAGCGACTCGATCAGGAAGGTGGCGATCGCCGCCCAGGCGACCACCGCCCCGCCGGGGGCGCCGAGCAGCGCGGCCAGCGGGATCGAGGCGAAGAGCAGGAACCGCAGGATGTCGCAGATGACCATCGTCCAGCGCCGGTCGAACCGGTCGGCCAGCACGCCGGCGACCGGGCCGAGCACCAGCGCCGGCAGCAGCCGGATGGCGATGACGCCACCGAAGGCGGCGCCCTGGGCGGTGCTCCCCTCGACCTGGGAGGCGGCGAAGACCGACGTGGCGAGCAGGCCGAACCAGTCGCCGAACGACGCCGCGCCGAGCACGATCCAGAGCCGGCGGAACGGCGTGATCCGCAGCACCGAACGGATGCCGGCGTAGCCGGACAGGTCGGCAACGGGCTGGTCGGCGGTGCCGTCGGGCTTGTTCGATGACGGCGACACGCCGGGCGACTCGCCGTTGAACTGGCTTTCGATGGCCGTACCTCCACGTGCCGGCCCATCGCTGGGCAGTCCCGGTGGAACACTCTAGACCCGGTGGGGGACCTTCCCCGCCGTGACATTCTCCTGCTCGCCGAGCCTAGGCCGCCGCGGCCACCGCCGTCAGCCCGGACAGACGCGAGGGTATTTCGCATTCACTCCCAGACAGTTAGCGTGCAGACGTGGCCACCGAAAGCGACAGACTTCGTGAGCGGCTCGACCGGGCGACCGCACACCTCGACCCGCCGTACGCCGTGGTCGACCTCGCCACCTTCGACGGCAACGCCGCCGCGCTGGCCGGCCGCGCCGGTGGCAAGCCGGTCCGGGCCGCCAGCAAGTCGGTCCGCGCCCGGGAGCTGATCGGCCGGGCGCTGGGGCGGCCGGGCTGGCACGGCGTGATGGCCTTCACCCTGCCCGAGGCGATCTGGCTGGTCCGCGCCGGCGTGACCGACGACGCGCTGGTGGCGTACCCCACCGTCGACCGGGGAGCGCTCGCCGAGCTCGCCGCCGACCCGGCGCTCGCCGCTGCCGTCACGCTGATGGTCGACGGCACCGACCAGCTCGACCTCGTCGACGCCGTGCGCGCTCCCGGCAGGCGTCCCGAGCTGCGGGTCTGCCTCGACCTGGACGCCTCCTGGCGACCGCTGGGCGGGCGGGTGCACATCGGGGTGCGCCGCTCGCCGGTGCACAGCGCCCGGGCGGCCGGCGCGCTCGCCGCCACCGTCGCGGGCCGCGCCGGCTTCCGACTCGTCGGGCTGATGTCGTACGAGGCGCAGATCGCCGGCCTCGGGGACGCGCCGCCCGGGCGGGCGGTGCTCGGCTCCGCGATCCGGCTGGCCCAGCGCGGGTCGTACCGCGAGTTGCGGACCCGCCGGGCCGCGGCGGTGGCCGCCGTACGCGAACACGCCGACCTGGAGTTCGTCAACGGCGGCGGCACCGGCAGCGTGGCCGCGACCAGCGCCGATCCCGCGGTCACCGAGGTCACCGCGGGATCGGGACTGTACGGGCCGACGCTGTTCGACGCCTACCGCGCCTGGCGCCCCACCCCGGCGGCGTTCTTCGCCTGCGCCGTGGTCCGCCGCCCGGCGCCCGGCCTGGCCACCGTGCTCGGCGGCGGCTGGGTCGCCTCCGGCCCGGCGGAGGACAGCCGGCTCCCCCGCCCGTGGCTGCCCGCCGGGCTGAAGCTGGTCGGCACCGAGGGCGCCGGCGAGGTGCAGACCCCGCTGGCCGGCGCGGCGGCCGCCACCCTGCGGGTCGGCGACCGGGTCTGGTTCCGGCACGCGAAGGCCGGCGAGCTGTGCGAGCACGTCAACGAGCTACACCTGGTCGAGGGGGATGCGGTCGTGGCCACCGTGCCCACCTACCGGGGCGAGGGCCACGCCTTCCTCTGAGACTCACCGACCCGGCGCACCCCGGGCCGCCCTGCCGCTTTCCGCCGCCCGGCGCACCCCGGGCCGTCGTGCCCTGTCCACCGGCCGGCGAACCCGGCCGTTCCGTCTCTCCGCACCTGTCGCCCGGCGCACCCCGGGTACGTCCTACGCACCGTGTCGTCCCGCGCCCCGCTTCGCGCCCGGCGCACCCCGGGCCTTCGCGTCCGGTCCCGCCGCCCACGCACCCGGGCCGGCGGGCCGGGGTCAGCCCGGCTGGCCGGCGTCGGCCGGGGCGTCGACCTGCCGGTGCAGGTACTCCCGGATCAGCGCCTTCGCCTCGGCCAGCACCCGCTCGTCACCCTCCGGCAGCCGACGGAACGCCAGCTTGATCAGCGCGTCGGCCGTCTCCACGGCGATCTCCAGGTGGAACCGGAGGTCGGGGACGTCGGTCAGGCCGAAGCGCTCGCCGAGCACGCGGGCCAACTGGTCCGCGATCACCCCGTTGTTGTCCCGCTGCTCATCGAGCAGGTGCAGGTCGACCACGTCGCCGAAGTGCAGGGTACGGAATCCCGGGACGGTGCGGTGCATCGTGATGTACTCGTCGATCCCCGCGTCGACCCCGTCCCACCAGTGGGTCAGGTCGTCGGAGGCGAAACGCTCGTCGAGCCGCTGGAGGTAGGACTCCATCGTGCGCAGGGTGAGCGCCTGCACGATCGCCCGCTTGTCCGGAAAAAACTGGTACACCGACCCGATCGCCACCTCGGCACGCTCGGCGAGCAGGGTCGTGGTGAGCCCCTCGTACCCCACCTCGTCAACGAGTTCGGCGCAGGCGTCCAGCATCCGCTGGACCCGAGCGACACTTCGACCCTGCACCGGTACGCGGCGCAGCGGCCCGGCTGTGGCGGCTGGTGTGGACACTCGGCGCCACCCCCCTTCGACGGATGAACATATCTGCACGTCACGAGTTCGTGACTACCGGTACAACGAGCAAGACTCGATTGCGGTATTTACCTGCGACAACGTTCCTGATATGAAGTCAGTTCACATTCATGTCGAGGAGTGTGCATGGCCGGCACCGCAGCGTCCACCGCCGCCTGGTCCAACTGGGCCGGCAACCAGCGCGCCACCGCCACCGCCATCCTGCGCCCCACCTCTCTCTCCGACGTCACCGATGCCATACGCGCCGCCGCGACGGCCGGAGACCGGATCCGGGTGGTCGGCAGCGGCCACTCCTTCACCGGCGTCGCGGTCGCCGACGGACGGCGGATGGAACTGACCGCACTGGACACCGGCGTACGCGTCGACGTCGGCCGCCGACTGGTCACCGTACCGGCCGGGATCACCCTGTGCGCGCTCAACGACCTGCTCGCCGCGCACGGTCTCGCGCTGCCCAACCTTGGCGACATCGACGCGCAGACGATCGCCGGGGCGATCTCCACCGGCACCCACGGCACCGGTGCCGCGTACGGCTGCCTGTCGACGTTCGTCGAGGCGCTCACCCTCGTCACCGGCACCGGCGAGGCGCTGCGCTGCTCCGCCGACGAGAACCCCGACGTCTTCGCCGCCGCCCGGGTCTCCCTGGGCGCCCTCGGCGTGCTGGTCGAGGTCACCCTGCGCTGCGTGGACGCCTTCGTGCTGCACGCGCACGAGCGGCCGGCGCCGCTGGACGCCGTGCTGGCCGACCTGCCGGCGCTGGTCGAGGGGCACGACCACGCGGAGTTCTACTGGTTCCCGTACACCGACCGGGTGCAGGTCAAGACCAACGACCGGGTGCCCGTCGACGACCGGCCGCTGCCCCGGTGGCGCGGGTGGCTGGACGACGACTTCCTGTCCAACACCGTCTTCGAGGGCGCCTGCCGGCTCGGCCGCGCCGTGCCGGCGCTCGCGCCGCGCATCAGCGCGGTCTCCGCGCGGGCGCTCACCGAACGCCACTACACGGGCCGCTCCGACAAGGTGTTCTGCACCCCGCGCCGGGTCCGCTTCGTGGAGATGGAGTACGGGCTGCCGCGCGAGGCGCTCGGCGAGGCGCTCGGCACGCTCCGGCGGATCGTGGACGGCCTGCCCTTCAAGGTGCTCTTCCCGGTGGAGGTGCGGTTCACCGCCGCCGACGACATCTGGCTCTCCCACGGGTACGGGCGCGAGTCGGCGTACGTGGCGATCCACCAGTACGTCGGCATGCCGTACGAGCCGTACTTCCGCGCGTTCGAGCAGGTCGCGGAGGGGTTGGGCGGTCGCCCGCACTGGGGCAAGCTGCACTGGCGCGACGCCGGGTCGCTGGCCCCCGCGTACCCCCGTTTCCCGGACTTCCTGGCAGTACGCGACCGCCTGGACCCCGACCGTCTCTTCACCAACCCCCACCTCACCCGAATCCTCGGCTGAGGTGGACGGGTCAGTCCGCGGTGGTGGTGGCCTTGCGGGGGGCCGCCTTCTTGGCCGGGGCCTTCTTCGCCGGGGTGGCCTTGGCCGTCGTCGTGTTCTTGGCGGCCGTGGACTTGGTCGCCGCGGCCGTCTTCTTCGCCGCCGTCGCCTTCGTCGCCGTGGCCTTCTTGGCGGGCGCCTTCTTCGCGGCGGCCTTCTTCTTCGGCGCCGGGCCCTTCGCGCGCTTCTCGGCGAGCATCTCGGAGGCTTCCTCGATGCTCAGCGCCTCCGGGGTCTGGCCCCGGCGCAGCGACGCGTTGGTCTCCCCGTCCGTGACGTACGGGCCGAACCGACCGTCCTTGATGACCAGCGGCTTCTCGGTCAGCGGGTCGACGCCCATCTCCCGCAGGGGCGGCGCGGCGGCCCGACGCTGGCGGGTCTTCGGGGCGGCCAGCAGGGCCAGCGCCTCGTCCAGCGTGACGGTGAACATCTTGTCCTCGGAGTCCAGCGAGCGGAACTCGTCGCCACGCTTGACGTACGGGCCGTAGCGGCCGTTGTTCGCGAAGACCTCGACGCCGTCCGGGGCCACGCCGACCAGCCGGGGCAGGCTGAGCAGCTTCAGCGCCTCGTCGAGGGTGAGCGAGTCCGGCGACTGCGAGCGCAGCAGCGACGACTTGCGCTCGCCGCTGGCCACGTACGGGCCGAAGCGACCCGACTTGAGCAGGATCGGCTCGCCGGTGGCCGGGTCGTCGCCGAGCTTGCGCTCGCCGCCGCCCCCGAGGAACAGCTCGTGCACCTTCTCCGGGGTCAGCTCGTCCGGCGCCAGCCCCTCGGGGATCGGCGCCCGGTCGCCCTGGCCGCCGCCCTCCTCGCCCTCCGCGGCGGGCGCCGGCTGCTCGCCCGGCACCGCCCGCTGGAGGTACGGGCCGTAGCGGCCGACCCGGACGACGACCTCGCGGCCGTCGTCGTCGGTGAAGAGCGGGATCGAGTTGACGCTGCGCGCGTCGATCTCGCTGAGGTTCTCGGTGACCAGCTTCTTCAGGCCGCCGGAGCGGGCGATGTCCCGGTCGCCGGCGCCGTTGGCGCTGCCGAAGTAGAACGCGGTGAGGAAGTCGACCGCCGCGTGGTCGCCGCCGGCGATCTCGTCCAGCTCGTTCTCCATGCTGGCCGTGAAGTCGTAGTCGACCAGGCGCGGGTAGTGCCGCTCCAGCAGGCCGATCACGGCGAACGCCAGGAACGACGGGATCATCGCCTGGCCGCGCTTGAAGACGTACCCGCGGTCCTGGATGGTCTGCATGATCGACGCGTACGTCGAGGGGCGGCCGATGCCCAGCTCTTCGAGGGCCTTGACCAGCGACGCCTCGGTGTAGCGCGACGGCGGCTGGGTGTGGTGGCCCTGCGCGGCCAGCTCGTCGGCGGTGAGCGGCTGGTCCTTGACGAGGGTGGGCAGCCGGCGCTCGGCGTCCTCGGCCTCGGCGTTCTCGTCGTCGCTCGACTCGACGTATGCGCGCAGGAAGCCGGGGTCGGTGATGGTCTTGCCGGTGGCGCCGAAGTCGGCCTCCTCCTGCGCCGAGGAGACGGCGCGGATGCGCACCGAGACGCTGGAGCCGACGGCGTCGGTCATCTGCGAGGCGATGGTGCGCCGCCAGATCAGCTCGTAGAGCTTGAACTCCTCGGCCGACAGCTCCTTCGCCACGTCGCCCGGGGTGCGGAAGTTGTCCCCCGCCGGGCGGATCGCCTCGTGCGCCTCCTGCGCGTTCTTCACCTTGCCGGTGTAGCGGCGCGGCTCCGGCGGCACGCTGCGCTCGCCGTACAGCTCGACGATCTGCCGGCGGGCCGCCGCGATGGCGGTCTCCGACAGGTTCACCGAGTCGGTACGCATGTAGGTGATGTAGCCGTTCTCGTAGAGGCGCTGCGCGGTGCGCATCGTCTGCTGCGACGAGAACCGCAGCTTGCGGGCCGCCTCCTGCTGGAGGGTGGAGGTGATGAACGGCGCGTACGGGCGACGCCGGTAGGGCTTCTCCTCGACGCGGGTGACGGTGAACGGCCGGCCCTCCAGGCGGGCCGCGAGCCCCCGGGCCCCGCCCTCGTCCAGGTGCACCACCCCGGCGCCGGGCTTCACGCGACCCGTGGTCGGTTCGAAGTCCTTGCCGGTGGCGATGCGGTCGCCGTTCAGCGCGACCAGGGTGGCGTTGAAGTTGCGCGGCCCCTCGCCGGCGTTCGCCACGGCGAGGGTGGCCAGGATGTCCCAGTATTCCGCCGTGCGGAAGGCCATCCGCTGCCGTTCCCGCTCCACCACGATCCGGGTCGCCACGGACTGCACCCGGCCCGCCGAGAGCTTCGGCATGACCTTCTTCCACAGCACCGGGGAGACCTCGTAGCCGTAGAGCCGGTCGAGGATGCGTCGGGCCTCCTGGGCGTCGACCAGGTCCCGGTCGATCTCGCGGGGGTTGGCCACCGCCGCCTGGATCGCCGGCTTGGTGATCTCGTGGAAGACCATCCGCTTGACCGGCACCTTGGGCTTGAGGGTCTCCACCAGGTGCCAGGCGATCGCCTCGCCCTCGCGGTCCTCGTCCGTCGCCAGGAAGATCTCGTCGACCTCCTTGGCCAGCTTCACCAGCTTGCTGATCTGCTGCTTGCGGTCGGCGGAGACCACGTAGAGGGCGTGGAAGCCGTTGTCGACGTCCACCCCGAGCCGCGCCCACGGCTCGCCCTTGTACTTCGCCGGCACGTCGGCGGCGTTGCGTGGAAGGTCCCGGACGTGGCCGAAGCTGGCCTCCACGACGTATCCCGGGCCGAGGTAGCCCGAGATCGTCTTGGCCTTCGCCGGTGACTCGACGATGACCAGGCGGGTGGTTCCAGCGTTGCTCGGCACGTTTCTCCCCGACCTCACTCCTGCTCGCAGCCGCGCGGTGCCCGGTTCGGGCCCACTTCCGACCCGCCGACCCCCGGCGGCCCGGACGTCCAACGTAACGCGCCGCCCGCGTTTCGGGTTTCGCGGGCGGCAAACCGCCCCCGGCGGGGCGGCACCTTCTCTCCGGCGGCGCTGGCGGTGCCGGACGGCGCCACCGTACACCGTGCGTGTGCCGTGAGGCGGGACACTGTGACGATGGCGAACCGTCGGCCGAGGCGCCACCCGGCCGTTTTCCTGCGGATTTCCGCGTCCGGCTGTCCCGGATCGGACACCGGCGGGGCGGGGCCGGGCCGGGTCAGGGGTGGCCGGGCCAGGCCGCCGGCGGGGCGGCGGGCGGCGGGTCCCCGACCAGCTCGGCCAGGCGGGCGAGCCGGCGGCGGCCGGTGATCAGGTACGCCGGGCCGCCGTCGGCCGGCGCCAGGAGGGCCCCGGACAGGCCGACCGCGGCGAGCGCCCCACCGACCGGCTCCCAGCACTCCTCGTCGGCCACGCCGAGCCGGAGCAGGTAGCCGGGCGGCTCGGCCACCCCCGCCGCGGCGAGCCAGAGCCGCAGCCGCCGGCCGTTGAGGTGGAAGCCGGCGGGCGGGCGCTTGCCGGAGCCGCGCAGCCAGGCCACCGCGAGCGGCTTCAGGGTGCGGGCGTACGAGGTGCGCACCGCGTGCCGCCCGTCGGCGGTCGCCTCCCAGGTGGCCGCCACCCCGCGCAGCGCCAGCTCGGCGACGAGCACGTGCACGCGCCAGGCGGCGTCCACCACCACGGAGAGGCGGGCCGTCCCGCCCATCCGGACCACCTCGCCCGGACCGGCGAGCAGCCCGGCGAGGTCGGCGAGGGACGGGTCCGCCGCCTCGGCGGCGAAGAACGGCAGTTGCCGGGTGGAGTCGTCGACGTCGCCCGGCGGGGGCGGGGCGGCCCGCCGGGGCGCCGGCGCCACCCGGTCCGGCTCGGGCGCCGGGAACAGCGCGGGCGGCGTCAGGCCGTCCGACTCACCGGTCCCGCTCAGCGACACTCCGGCACCTCGTCGAAGGCCCGTTTCAGCTCCTCCGAGTTGAGCCGGCTGGTGTCGAGCGCGCTGGCGTCGTACTCCTTGTTCAGGGTGTCCACGGCGGCCCGGACGCCGTCGTAGAAGGCGGCGGGCTGGCCGATGCTCAACCCGTCGATGGTGTCGCGGGCCCGGCCGTACGCGTCGCGCATCTTCTCCAGGGACGCGCGGAAGCCGGCGGAGACCTCCGCACCGTGCTCGGCCTCCGGGATGCCGGCCTGCTCGACCTTGCGCCGCGCGGTCTCGCTGGCCTGCTCCGCGCCGCCGAAGAGCCGCACCAGGTTCTCCTTCGCCTGCGCCGGGGTGGTCTGGGCGGTCATCTGCTGGTCGGTGCTGCTGGTCAGCTTGCTGATCTCGGCCCGCCACGGGGTGAGCGCCGAGCAGACCGACGCCGCCCACGCCTGCGGGCTGGGGCCACCACCGCAGCCGGCGGCCACGAGGACGAGCGTGGCCAGGACCACCGTGAGCTTTCCGGCGGTTGTCGCCCGGCACGTGCGCATGCGAAGCAGCGTACGGCCTGTGTCGAGCCGGGGCACCGGTCAGGTTTGCCGCGACGACACGGACGGTCCCCGGCCGGCCACGCGGGCCGACCGGGGACCGGACGCCGGACGGATCAGGCGTTGACCGTCTCCGGTCGCTGGTCCGGGCTGCCCGTGCCGGCGCCGGTGCCGGCACCGGAGTCGGACATCGCCACGCCCTTGCGCTTGCTGAACACCACCGCCGCGACGACGATCAGCGTCGCCACCACGGCGATACCGACCCGCAGGGCGGTGTTCTTCTCGTCGCCCACGCTCCAGGCCACCACGGCCGGCGCGATCAGCAGCGAGACCAGGTTCATCACCTTGATCAGCGGGTTGATCGCCGGGCCGGCGGTGTCCTTGAACGGGTCGCCGACGGTGTCGCCGATGACGGTCGCGGCGTGCGACTCGGAGCCCTTGCCGCCGTACGCGCCGTCCTCGACGAGCTTCTTCGCGTTGTCCCAGGCGCCGCCGGAGTTGGCCAGGAAGACCGCCATCAGCGTGCCGGCACCGATCGCCCCGGCCAGGTACGCCGCGAGCGCGCCCGGCCCGAGGCCGAAGCCGACCGCGATCGGGGCGAGGATGGCGAGCAGGCCGGGGGTCATCAGCTCGCGCTGCGCGTCCCGGGTGCAGATGTCGACGACCTTGCCGTACTCGGGGCGCTGGGTGCGGTCCATGATCCCGGGCAGCTCGCGGAACTGCCGGCGGACCTCCATCACGACCGCGCCGGCCGAGCGGGAGACCGCGTTGATGGCCAGCCCGGAGAAGAGGAAGACCACCGCCGCGCCGATGATCAGGCCGACCAGGTTGCGCGGGTTCGCCACGTTCAGCGAGTTGAGGATCTCCGCGCCGACGTCGCCCACCCCCGCGTCGGAGTACGCGGTGCGCAGCGTGTCGGTGTAGGAGCCGAAGAGCGCCGTCGCGGCGAGCACGGCCGTGGCGATCGCGATGCCCTTGGTGATCGCCTTGGTGGTGTTGCCGACCGCGTCCAGCTCGGTCAGCGTCCGGGCGCCGTGCTCGTCGATGTCGCCGGACATCTCCGCCACGCCCTGGGCGTTGTCGGAGATCGGGCCGAACGTGTCCATCGCGACGATCACGCCGACCGTGGTGAGCAGGCCGGTGCCGGCCAGCGCCACGGCGAACAGCGAGAGCGTGATGGAGCTGCCGCCGAGCAGGAACGCGCCGAACACGCCGGCGCCGATCAGCAGCGCCGAGTAGACCGCCGACTCCAGGCCGACGCTGATGCCGGCGAGGATGACGGTGGCGGGGCCGGTCTGGGAGCTCTTGCCGATGTCCTGCACCGGGCGCCGGTCGGTCTCGGTGAAGTAGCCGGTCAGCGCCTGGATCGCGGCGGCCAGCACGATGCCGATGACGACCGCGCCGATGGCGACGACCCGCGGGTTCTCGTCGACGCCGGTGAGCCCGCCCTCCAGCTCGGCGAAGGTGGCCGGCAGGTACGCGTACGTGGCGACCGCGACCAGCACCGCGGACAGCAGCGCGGAGATGTAGAAGGCCCGGTTGATCGCGGTCAGGCCGCTGCGGTCCGAGGCACGCAGCCGGGTGATGAAGACGCCGACGATCGCGATGAGCACGCCGATGGTGGAGATGATCAGCGGGAAGACCAGGCCCTGCTCGCCGAAGGCGGCGCGACCGAGGATCAGCGCGGCGACCAGGGTCACGGCGTACGACTCGAAGAGGTCGGCGGCCATGCCGGCGCAGTCGCCGACGTTGTCGCCCACGTTGTCGGCGATGGTGGCGGCGTTGCGCGGGTCGTCCTCGGGGATGCCCTGCTCGACCTTGCCGACCAGGTCGGCGCCCACGTCGGCGGCCTTGGTGAAGATGCCGCCGCCGACCCGCATGAACATGGCGAGCAGCGCCGCGCCGAAGCCGAAGCCCTCCAGCACGGTCGGCGCGTCGCCCCGGAAGAAGAGCACGACCAGCGCGGCGCCGAAGAGGCCGAGCCCGACGGTGAGGAAGCCGACGACGCCGCCGGTGCGGAAGGCGATCTTCATGGCGCCCTCGCGGCCGCCCTGCCGTTCCCGGGCGGCGGCGGCGACCCGCAGGTTGGCCCGGGTGGCCAGCCACATGCCGGCGCCGCCGATGAACGCGCTGAACAGCGCGCCGACGACGAAGAAGGCGGAGCGCCCGATCTTCACCGCCGTCTCGTTGCCGTCGGTGTCGTGCACCGGCAGCAGGAAGAGCAGCACCACGGCGATGACCACGAAGATCGCCAGTGTGCGGAACTGCCGGAGCAGGTAGGCCGAGGCGCCCTCCTGGACCGCGCCGGAGATCTCCTGCATGTTGGTGGTGCCCTTGCCGGCGGCCAGTACGGCCTTCGTCAGTGCGGCGGCAAAGGCGAGCGCCACCAGCGCGATCACCGCGGCGATGACGACGTACGTGACATTGTTTCCGGTGAGGGAGATCCCGCCGCCCTCGGCGGCCAAGGTGTCGGACATCTGTGTCCTCCTGTACCGAACGCTCGCGCCGGCCGGTGGAGACGCACCGACCCGGCGCCTGGATGCGGATTCGCAAGCGCGCCAACCCACCCCGGCAGACCAGCGATGACACCGTTCCCGCTGGTTGCGGGATGCGATCACTTGCTGACAACCCGCGTACTGTAGCCCTCCTCAGTGTCGGAGGTCACACCGAGGGGGCACCCTGTCTCGATGATCTTCGTCGCTGTGTTATGAGTAAAAATCTGATATAGGAGTCCGTCCATGACAAGGAGGCCGCGTCCCTACCCGGGACGCGGCCTGACGGCGTGCGACGCCCTCTGCTGGAGGACGGTGGAGGAGCGGCGCGACCCCCCGCCGGGGCCGGGCTATTCAAGCTTCAGCGGCCCACGGGCCAGACCATCCGCACCTCGGTGCCGATGCCCTCGTCGACCGGTCGGACCTGCAGGTCCTCGACGAAGCCGGCGAGCAGCGCGAAGCCGACGCCGGTGGTGAGGTCGTCCTCGTTCAGCGACTCGTTGGCGAGCTGGTCGGCGTCCAGCGCGGCCAGGCCGAGCCCGGCCTCGATCGGCGCGCGGTCGACGACCCGCACCGCGTACGCCCCGGTGTCGGACATCTCGACGAGCACCGGGTCGGGCACGCCGTACTGGCGGTGCAGGGCGACCGCGCGCGTGCACGCCTCGCCGATGGCCAGGCGCACCTCGTCGAGCAGGTCCTCACGGACCCCGGCCCGCCGGGCGACCGCCACACCGACCAGGCGCGCGGTGCGCACGTGCACCGGGGCCGGCGAGAAGGAGAGCCGGACCGTGGCCATCACGCGCCAGCGCCGGCCGGGCCCGCGCCGATCGCCGCGTCGACCGTGGGATGCAACGGGAAGACCTGGTCGAGCGCGGTGATCCGGAAGATCTTGAGCAGCGGCTCCTTGTCGCAGACCAGCGCGAACGAACCGCCCGCCGAGCGCAGCCGCTTGAGCGCGCCCACCAGCACGCCCAGGCCGGTGGAGTCGAGGAAGTCCACCCGGCCGAGGTCGACCACGACGTGGCGGGCCCCGCCGTCGATCAGTTCGAGGAGCCGTTCCCGCAGCCGGGGGGCGGTGTAGACGTCCACCTCACCGCCGACCTCAAGCACTGTGTGCTCGCCCACGGTGCGGGTCGCCAGCGACAGCTCCATCGGTCCTCCCTCGCAAGAGCCGTAAACTCTCCTGGGCATCTAACCATCCCCGCCGGATACGGCTCTGCTCACCGGCGAAGGCATCCCCATACCCCGGGCCCCCGCTTTTCATCTCCGAACACCAGTGCGAGAGTGCAGGACGTGACCTCCGACAGCTTCAGCTCGGCGCGTCTGACGCCGCGCGGCGACCTGAAGCCGTCGTCCGACAGCTCCGGCTCGACGCCCCCGACGCCGCGCCGCGACCTGAAGCCGTCGTCCGACAGCTCCGGCTCGACGCCCCCGACGCCGCGCGACGACCTGAAGCCGTCGTCCGACAGCTCCGGCTCGACGCCCCCGACGCCGCGCGACGACCTGGAGCCGTCGTCCGCAGCCACCGTATCTGCGGGCACCGGTCCCGGGCGAGCGCCAGCCGACCTGTTGGGCCGGCTGCGCGCCCGCAACGGTGTCGATCCGGTCACCCACGTCGAACGGGTCCCGGCCCGGGCCGGCGAGCCCGCCCCGTGGCCGGGCTGGGCGCCGGAGGAGCTGCGCGCGGCGTTCGCCCGGCGCGGCGTGGTCGCGCCCTGGCGGCATCAGGCCGAGGCCGCCACCCTGGCGTACGACGGCCAGCACGTGGTGGTCGCCACCGGCACCGCGTCCGGCAAGTCCCTGGCCTACCAGCTACCCGCGCTGGCCACCCTGCTCGCCGACCCCCGGGCCACCGTGCTCTACCTGGCGCCGACGAAGGCGCTCGCCGCCGACCAGTTGCGCGCCGTCGCCGCGCTGGAGTTGGAGGGCGTACGCCCCGCCTGCTACGACGGCGACACCCCGCGCGCCGAGCGGGAGTGGATCCGGCGGCACTCGCGGTTCGTGCTGACCAACCCGGACATGCTGCACCACGGCATCCTGCCCGGCCACGCCCAGTGGTCCGGGTTCCTGCGCCGGCTCGCGTACGTGGTGATCGACGAGTGCCACACCTACCGGGGGGTCTTCGGCTCGCACGTCGCGCACGTGCTGCGCCGGCTGCGTAGGCAGTGCGCCCGGTTCAGGCGTACCCCCGTCTTCGTGCTGGCCTCGGCGACCTCCGGCGACCCGGCGGCGGCGGCCGGGCGGCTCACCGGGCTGCCCGTCGCCGCCGTCACGGAGGACACCTCGCCGCGCGGCGGGGTGACCTTCGCGCTCTGGGAGCCGCCGCTGCTGCCGCCGGACTCCCACGCCGACCAGCAGGCGGACCTCACCCAGGTCCGCCGGTCGGCGCTGCGGGAGACGGCCGACCTGCTCGCCGACACGGTCGCCGAGGGGGTACGCACACTGGCCTTCGTGCGCTCCCGGCGCGGTGCCGAGGTGGTCGCCGCGAACACCCGCCGCGCCCTCGACGAGGCGGTGCCCGGCCTCGGCGACCGGGTGGCCGCCTACCGGGCCGGCTACCTGCGCGAGGAGCGACGCGAGCTGGAACGCGCGCTGCTGCACGGCGACCTGCTCGGGCTGGCCTCGACCAACGCGCTGGAGCTGGGCGTCGACCTGATCGGGCTCGACGCGGTGCTGATCTGCGGTTACCCGGGCACGCGGGCCTCGCTGTGGCAGCAGGCCGGCCGGGCCGGGCGCTCCGGGCAGGAGGCGCTCGCCGTGCTGGTCGCCCGGGACGACCCGCTCGACACCTATCTGGTGCACCACCCGGAGGCGCTGTTCGGGCGGCCGGTGGAGGCGACCGTGCTCGACCCCGCCAACCCGTACGTGCTGGCCCCGCAGCTCGCCTGCGCGGCGGTCGAGGCACCGCTGACCCCGGCCGACCTGGAACTCTTCGGCGACGGGGCCAAGGAGGCGGTGGACCAGCTCGTGGCGGCGGGAGCGCTGCGACAGCGGCCGACCGGCTGGTACTGGCGGCACCGGGAACGACCGGAGGTGGACCTGCGCGGCGAGGGCGGCGCGCCGGTCTGCGTGGTGGAGGCGGCGACCGGGCGGCTGCTCGGCACCGTCGACGGCGGCTCGTCGCACTTCCTGCTCCACCCCGGCGCGGTCTACCTGCACCAGGGCGTCTCGTACGTGGTCGACTCGCTCGACCTCGCCGACGGGTGCGCGCTGGTGCACCCCGAGGAGCCGGACTGGTCGACCCACGCCCGGGACGTCACGTCGCTGTCGGTGGTGTCGGTCCGCTCGTACGTGGACGCCGGGCCCGTCGGCCTCTTCCTCGGCGAGGTCGACGTGACCAGCCAGGTGGTGTCGTACCAGCGACGACGGATCGCCTCCGGCGAGGTCATCGACACCCGTCCGCTGGACCTACCGGCCCGGGAGCTGCGCACCGTGGCGGTCTGGTTCACCCTGTCGCCGCAGTCCCTGGCGGCCGCCGGCGTGGAGCCGGCCGACGTGCCGGGCGCGCTGCACGCCGCCGAGCACGCCGCGATCGGGCTGCTGCCGCTCACCGCCACCTGCGACCGCTGGGACATCGGCGGGCTCTCCACCGCCGTGCACCCGGACACCGAGGCGCCGACCGTCTTCGTCTACGACGGGCACCCCGGTGGGGCGGGGTTCGCTGAGCGCGCGTACGGCACGGCCGCGGCCTGGCTGCGGGCCACCCGGGACGCGATCGCGGAGTGCGGCTGCGAGGCGGGCTGCCCGTCCTGCGTGCAGTCCCCGAAGTGCGGCAACGGCAACAACCCGCTCTCGAAGCCGGACGCGGTGAAGGTGCTGGACGTGGTGCTCGCCAACCTGCCCGACGGCGTACCGGCGCCCCGCCGGTCCGGGGATGCCGGCGGCACCCCGGATCCTCGCGCCGCTGCTCCGGGTGACGCTGCCGTCCGGGACTGACCAGCCGCCGTGCGCGCTGCCGTCCCACGCGGGGCGGATTCCGGCGGCGCGATCCGGCGGCGCGATCTGGCGGCGCGATCTGGCGGCGCGATCTGGCGGCGCGATCTGGCGGCGCGATCTCGCGGCGCGATCTCGCGGCGCGATCTCGCGGCGCGATCTGGCGGCGGCTTCGGGCGGTGGGCTCCGGCGACGAGTTCGGGCGGCGGGCTCCGGCGATGGGTTCGGGGTGGCGGAGGCGCGGGTGACGACGGGCCGCTCGCTACCAGAGGGCCGGCGGGACGGTTGAGCCTGTGCGACACTCCGGCCCACCCCTCGAAGGAGATTCCATGCAGCCCGACACCTTGCAGTCCCAGCAGCAGTTCCACATCCGGCAGCGGATCCGGATGATGGTCAACCAGTACGAGGTCCACGCCGTCGCACCGGACGGCTCCGAAGGCGGGATGCTGGCGTTCGCCCAGCAGAAGCGGCTCGCCTTCAAGGAGCAGGTGACGATCTACACCGACGACTCGAAGCAGCAGCCGCTGCTCGGCTTCAAGGCCCGCCAGCGCCTCGACATCGGCGCCACGTACGACGTGACCGACCACGCCGGCAACCCGATCGGCCTGTTCCGCAAGGACTTCGCCCAGTCGCTGCTCCGGTCCACGTGGCACGTGGAGCAGGCCGGCCTGCCGCAGATCACCGGCCAGGAACGCAGCATGCCGGTGGCGCTGCTGCGGCGCTTCGTCGACTCGCTGTCCTGGCTGCCGTACCACTTCGACTTCGTCGCCGACGGCCAGCCCGTCTTCTCAGTGATCAAGCAGTGGGGCCTGCGCGACCGGTACGTCGTCCAGGTGCAGCACCCGCAGATCGACCGCCGACTCGTGATCGCGATGGCCGTCGCCCTCGACGCCCTCCAGGCACGCTGACCCTCTCCTGGTCAGCCCCACTCCTGGTCAGCCCGGACCGGTCCGGCGCGGGCGGTCGCCGTGGCGGCCCGCGCCAGGCCGGGCAGCGGGGTGACGGCCACCTCCGCGGTCACCAGGAGGTCGAGGCCGTCGAGCCGGCAGTCCAACAGTGAGCCGCCGTTGGCGGCGGCGATCTCGGCTGCCCGACCGCACGCCGCCGTTTCACCATGGAGGGCCTGCCCGGCACCGGCGAGCGCGCCGAAGTCCGCCGCGACCCGGGCCCGCTGCCGGGCGGTCTGGGCGGCACCGACGGCCGCCCCGAACAGGCCGACCACGACGAACACCAGCCCGACCGCGAGCAGGCAGACCGTCGCTCCGCCACGCTCCCCGCCGGTTCCTCCAAGTCGAGGCGCTGACGGGCCGGTCACGGTCGGGCCGCCGGGACGCCGGGTTCCACGGCCGCGACCGCGGTAGCGGTCACGGTGATCCGGGGCAGCCGCGTGCCGAGTGCGCGTACGGGCCCTCGGACGGTGGCGGTGACCCGCTGGCCGTCGACCGTGACCGTGACCTCGGCGCCCGCCGGGGCCGCCTGGCCGGCGGCGGCCACCCCGTCCTCGCCCCGGGAGGCGGCGAGCGCCGCCTCCCGGGCCGCGTGCAGGCAGCCCGCCCTCGTGCCGACGGCGTTCACCGCGGTCAGCCCGGTGAGCAGGAGCAGCAGGAGCGCCGGCAGGCCGGCCGCCAGTTCGGCGGTGAAGGAACCCCGGTCGCGGCCGGCCGACCGGCGCCAGCTCACTTGAGCGCCCGGTCGATGACGGCGGTCAACGCGGACTGCACGTTGCCGGAGGTCAGCACCTTGAGCAGGATCCCGGCGAAGGCGACGGCGGCGAGCGTGCCGACGGCGTACTCGGCTGTGTTCATCCCGGCGTCCCCGCGCAGGCGGGCGAGAAGTTTGCGCACGTGCTTGTCCTTTCTGGAGGGTGGGTCAGAGCACGTCGCCGAGAACGGCGACGATCACCGGCACCAGGCCGGCGAGAATGAAGGCCGGCAGGAAGCAGAGCCCCAGCGGCAGCACGATGAGAACGCCGGCGCGGCGGGCGGCCGCCTCGGCAGCCGTGGACCGGTCGGCGCGCAGGTCGTCGGCGAGCCGGATCAGCGCGCCGGCCAGCGCCCCGCCGCTGTTCGAGGAGCGCAGGACGGCCGCCGTCAGCCGCTCGGCGCCCGGCACCGACGCGAGCGGCTCCCACGCCTCCTCGGGGCCGCCGCCGAGCCGCAGCAACCGGCCCACCCGGGCGAGCCGGTCGGCGAGGGGCCCGTCGAGTGCGTCCGCCACGGCCAGGACGGATCTGTCCACCGGCGCCCCCGCCCGCATCGCCGCCGCGAGAAGGTCGGCGGCGAGCGGAAGGTCGGCGGCCTCCCTCAGCCGCCGCCTGCGTACGGCCGGCGGCTCGATCCGGCGCAGCAACCGGTCGAGCAGCAGCGCCGCCGGCACGGCTGTCAGCAATCCGGGCCAGCCGCCGACCACGACGGCCACGGCCAGACCACCCAGCCCGGCGGCGAGCCGGATCGCATCCGGCCGTCGCCGGGACCGCGCACCCTCCGGCGGCTCGTCGCCGCTCCCGGGCGCCACCGGCCGGTGAGCCGAGCCGGCCGGACGTACGCCGGGCGGCGCCCCGCGCAGGGCGCGCAGGCGGCGCAGAGGCCGCCGGCCGGCGAGGAACGCGACAGCGAGCAGGGCCACCGCCGCCAGGCAGCCCGCGACCAGCACCGCCCGGGGCATCAGCTCGCCCGCCCCGGTGTCGCGCCGAGCCGCTCGGCCCAGAACAGGCCCGCGACCTGGAGGGCGACGGCGGCGACCGCGCACGCACCGCCGACGGGGGTGTGCAGCAGCACCGCCACGGGGTCGACGCCGATGCCGTAGCCGAGCCCGATGCCGCCGAGCGGCAGAGCGGCGAGCAGCAACGCGGTGGCGCGCGCCCCGGCCGCCTGGGCGTCCGCGGCGGCCAGTCCCCGGTCGGTGGAGCGGGCGTCGGCCTCGATGCGCTCCAGCAGCTCGGCCAGCGGCGCGCCCGTCCGGTCGGCGAGGCGTACGGCCGCCCGCGCCAGCCGCTCCAGCCGATCCGGGCCGTTGCCGGCGGGTCGTCGGGGCGTCTTGAGCAGCGTGTCCGCCCCGACGTCGGGGGCCCGCCCGTCGCCGGGCGCCGCGTCCCCCCGACCGATCCCGGCGGAGGTTCCGGTCCGTCCGAGGGTGAGCTGCTCGGCGGCGACCGGCGCCGGCAGGCCGGCCCGCAGATCGGCGGCCAGCCCACAGAGTTCGTCCAGCCGACGTCGCCGGGCCCGGTCCGCCAGCTGGCCGGACTGCCGTCGGAGCAGCGCGCGGGCGGCCAGCGTGCCGTAGGCGCCGACGGCCACCGCCGCCACCGGCCCGGCCAGCAGCAGCCCAGCCGCGACGCCGGCCAGCCCCACCAGCAGCAGGGTGCGCCTCGGTGACGTGGTCAGCACGCCCGACCAGTCTCGCCGCCCCGCACCGGCAGGACGGGCCGCCCGTACGTCGGGTCGACGGGTGGGTGTAGCCGTCGGGGCCGGCGCGCCGACGGGACGTCGCGTGTCCCGCCGGACAGGTGGTCGGGCGGGTCCCGGCGGTCGGGACGGGCCGGGGTGACCACCGGCGGGCCACGGCCAGGACGACCGATCCGCGACGTCCCGCGGCGGCCACTGCGCCACACCGCCCGGTCCGCGCCCGTTCGGAGGCACCCGGCGGACCGAGGCGGCCTGGGCGGCGGCCGGCAGGCGCGCCGGCGCGGTCACCTCGGACATCTCACCCGGCTGCCGGCCGGGCGGCACCGCCGCAGCGGCCGGGCCGGGAAACGTCTCGGCGGGACGGTCCGGCGGGGCGGGGCGGAGGTCCGGCTCCGACACCCGACGCAGCTCGGTGATCCAGTCGACAAGCGGATCGTCAGCCCCGGTCGACGCGTTCCCTCGTGCCTCGCCCGCGAAGGCACGCCGCCTGCTCCGAAGGCCACCCACCAGATTGGCCACGACGACCGCCGACGCGATCGACAGCAGCGCCACCAGCGCGTACGGGGCGCTCACTTCGGACCCGCCGATCCGGGCCACGGCTCGCTGAGAATCGGCGGCACCGGCACGCCGCGCTCGCGCAGCAGCGCTCCGAGCGCGCGGGCGGCGGGGCCGAGGCCACGCCCGCGTACCCAGGCGGGAACCGCGGCGACCAGGCGATCCGGTCCCTCGGGCAGGAGCAGGCACACCGACTCCAGCACCCGCCCCTGATCGCCCCGGCGCACCTGGAGCAGCACCTGGAGCGCGGCGGCCACCTGGGCGTGGAGCGCGGGGCGGGGCAGCCCACCGAGCATCCCGAGCGCCTCCAGCCGGGCCGGCACGTCGGAGGGGGCGTTGGCGTGCAGGGTGCCGGCACCGCCGTCGTGACCGGTGTTCAGGGCGGCAAGCAGGTCGACCACCTCCCCGCCCCGGCACTCGCCGACGACCAGCCGGTCGGGCCGCATCCGCAGTGCCTGCCGGACCAGGTCGGTCAGCCCGACCGCGCCGGAGCCCTCCACGTTGGCAGTCCTGGCCTGCAACCCGACCACGTGCGGGTGCCGGGGGTGCAGCTCGGCCGCGTCCTCCACCAGCACGATCCGCTCGGTCGACGGCACCAGCCCGAGCAGCGTGTTCAGCAGAGTCGTCTTGCCCGAGCCGGTGCCGCCGGTCACCAGGTACGCCAGCCGGGCCGCCACCACGGCGGAGAGCACCGGCGCCATCGGCCGGGGCACCGTCCCCTGGCGTACCAGCTCGTCGAGGGTGAACGGCCGCTGCCGGAACGTCCGCAGGGACAGGTAGGGACCGTCGGTCGCCACCGGCGGCAGCACGGCGTGCAGCCGGGTGCCGTCGGGGAGCCGGGCGTCCGCGTACGGCGAGCCGTCGTCGAGCCGCCGGCCGGCGCTGGCGGTGAGCCGCTGGGCGAGCCGGCGAACGTCGTCGACCGTGCCGATCGGCACCGCGACCTGGTGCAGGCCCTGCCCCCGGTCCACCCAGACCCGGACGCCGTTGACCAGCACGTCGGTGACCTCCGGGTCGGCCAGCAGCGGCGCGAGCGGACCGGCGCCCACCAGGTCGTCGTGCACCCGGTCGGCCATCCGCAGCAGGGCGGTGTCGCCCAGCACGGCAGCGGTGGGTTCCGCGCGTACGGCGGACACGATCGCGGCTGGGGTGACCGGGGTCGCCGCGGCCGCGATCCGCTGCCGCACCCGGGAGGCGAGGGTGTCGCCCTCGGATGGTCCGGTCATGCCGCATCCGCCGTGGACGTGCCGGTCAGGTCGGCGACGATGCGCTGGCAGAGGGCCGCCAGCGGCCCCCGGCCGTGGGCGGCCGGTGCCTCACCCCGCTCCAGCCCACGGGCCAACGCCGGCTCCGGCCGCAGCGTGCCGGCGAGCGGCAGCCCGAGCGCGCGGGCCACCTCGGCGGCCCCGAGCCGGCCCGGTGCCGGACCGCGCACGATCACCGACATCGCGGCGCAGTGCGGTGCGGCGGCCGCCACCACCCGGGCGGCCGCGGCGGTGGCCCGCAGTTCGGCCGGTACGACGACGAACACCTGGTCGGCCGCCTGGAGTGCGGTGACGGCCGCGTCGTCCAGTTGCCGGGGCAGGTCCACCACCACGAAGTCCCGGCCCCGCCGGGCGGCGTCGACCGTGGCCGCCATCGCCTGGGCGGGCAGGGCGAGCAGGTCGCCCCGGTCCCAGGAGAGCACCACCAGGTCGCCCCGGCTCGGCAGGGCCCGCACCAGCGCCGGCGCGTCCACCCGGCCGTCGGCGTCGGTCAGTGCCGGCCAGCGCAGCCCCTCCAACTGCTCCCAACCCAGCACCAGGTCGAGCCCACCACCGAGCGGATCGGCGTCGACGAGCAGGGTGCGCAGCCGGGCGCGGGCGGCCGTGACCGCGAGCCCGCCGGCCAGGATGCTCGCCCCGGCGCCGCCACGCCCGCCCAGCACGGCGGTGATCCGGGCTACGCCCCGATCGGCGCCCTCCGGCCCGCACTCGGCGAACCGGTCCACCAGCCACGGCTCGGCGGCCGGCAGGACCGCCACGTGCTCGGCACCGATCAGCTCGGCGACCTGGAAGCCGGGATCGGGCTCCCCGGACCGGCCGACCAGCACCATCCGTGGCCGCTGCGGCAGCCGCGCCCGCAGGCACGGCTGGGCCTGGTCGGCGCCGACCAGCACGAGCGGGGCGGGCAGCCAGCGGGTCCGGGCCGCCGCCGGGTCGGCGGCGAGTTCCACCTCGACGCCGCCCGCCGCGGCGAGCCGGAGCAGGTCGTCGAGCAGGTCGCCGTCCGAGGTGACGAGCAGCGGCAGGCGCCGGTGCGGCGGGACGGAGGTACGGGGTGGCATCGCGGCCTCCAGCGGTCGGGCTCCGGGGTTGCTGACCCGAGACGCTCCTCCCGATCCGCCACCGGGCGCCGCCCCGCGTCGCCAGCCTGTGGACAACTTCGGCACCTGTGGACAACGCCCACCGCGCGAGTCGATCTGCTATGTCGGCCCACTCCGCGCAACACGGCGACGAGCCGTACGCATCGATAGCCTGCGCTGTATGCACCGCAGTCGTCTGTACGCCGTCCTGATTGACACACCCCGCTCGGAGGCTGCTCGGGCCGCGGCCTTCTGGTCGGCCGCCCCCGCTTCCACCTCGATTTCGAGACCGACGACGTGGAGGCGGAGACCGCCAGGCTGCTCGCCCTCGGCGCCACCCAGGTCGCACGGTGGCAGGAGTGCCGCGTGCTGCGCGTGCCCGGCGGGCACCTGGTCTGTGTCCTGCCGGCGGAGAGCCCACCGGAGGTCTTCGACGCCCAGGCCAGGACCTGGCCGTGGCGCGACGCCTTGGTGTCGCGCCGCCGGTGAACCCCCGGATCCTCCGCAGGCCCCGTCCGCGCCGGACGACGACCAGGTCACTGCAAAAAGGGACGACCCCCGTCGGGGGGAGACGGGGGTCGTCGGGAGGTTCGGCTCCGGGGGGGTCGAGCCGAACCCACTCAGCGGTCACGGGGGGTGCAACCGCCGAGGGCCTGTGTTGTACGAGATATGAAAGCTCGTCGTGCCGACCAGTCTGCCTGAGCGGACCTGTATACGTCGAGTGGTGTCACCTCCACTCCCTGCAAATTAAACTTCGCAGAGTGTGATGGACGTCACGATGAGCGAGGGCGATGGGGTCTGCCCGCAAGTCCGAGGGGTCATCGGCACCCCGGGCACCCGCCGACCATAGACCATCCGGCTAGACTTGCGCGCCGTGGGCCGAAGTGCCGCTTTCTTCGATCTGGACAAGACCGTCATCGCCAAGTCGAGCGCCCTGGCGTTCGGTCGGCCGTTCTACCGGGACGGCCTGATCACCCGGCGTGACGTGGTCAAGTCGGCGTACGCGCAGCTGATGTTCCGGCTGGGCGGCACCGACGAGCAGACCATGGCCAAGACCCGGGACTACCTCGCCACGCTCTGCAAGGGCTGGCAGGTGGAGCAGGTCCGCCAGATCGTCGCGGAGACGCTGCACGAGCTGATCAATCCCTACGTGTACGCCGAGGCCGCCGCCCTGATCGAGGAGCACCAGGCCGCCGGCCGGGACGTCGTGCTGGTCTCCGCCTCCGGCGAGGAGATGGTCCGGCCGATCGGCGCGCTGCTGGGGGTCACCGACGTGATCGCCACCCGGATGGGCGTGGTGGACGGCCGCTACAGCGGCGAGGTCGAGTTCTACGCGGCCGGCCCGAGCAAGGTCGAGGCGGTCAGCGAGTTGGCCGCCCGCCGCGGGTACGACCTGGCCGACTCGTACGCCTACTCCGACTCGTACAGCGACCGTCCACTGCTGGAGTGCGTCGGCCACCCCTCGGTGGTCAACCCGGACCGGCAGCTGCGCAGGCTCGCGGTCGAGAACTCCTGGCCGGTGCTGGAGTTCCGGCACCCGATCCCGCTGGGCCGGCGGCTGCGGGAGCGCCCGGCCGTCCCGGTCGCCGCGGCGGCGCTGGGCGTGGGCGTCGGCGTGGCCATCGGCATCGCCTGGTACGGCCGTCACCGCCGCACCCGCGCCACCCCCGCTCCGGCCTGACCGGATCCGGGCCGACGCGACCCGGACCAAGCAAGCCGGGCCGACGCGACCCGGACCGAGGCGACCCGGGCCGGAGCGACCCGGACCGAGGCGACCCGGACCGAGGCGACCCGGACCGAGGCGACCCGGACCAGACAGGGCGGGTCAGGCGGCGGCGAGGATCTCGTCGCCGATCGTGGTGAGCTGGTCGGCGCCGACCTCCACGGCCGACATGCAGTGTCGCAGCCAGGAGCGCAGGCCGTCCGGAGTGCCGGTGGCGAACGCGCCGGCCGAGCCGACGTACTCGGGCTCGCGCTCGCGGTGGCCGACGTCGACGGCGAGCAGGCCGCGCGGGTCGAGCCCGCTGGACAGCAGCACCAGCCGGGCGGCGCCGCGGGCCACCACCCCGGACGGCCCGGCGAAGGGGCGCAGGTTCAGCAGCTCGCCGTGCACGACGGCGGCCAGCACCAGCGGGGAGACCTTCGTGCCGCCGGCGACCAGCCCGGCCAGCCCGTCCAACCGCGCGGCGACCACCGGGTCGGCCACGGGCCGGCCCAGCTCGGCCTCGGTCACCACGTCCCGGGCGGCGAGCACGTGCAGCTTGGCCAGCGCCTGCCGGGGCGCCTTCGGCCAGAGCTCGCTCAGCCCGGGCAGCGCCCCGGCGACCCGCAGCGCGCCCTGGACCACCGGCTCGGTCACGGTTCCGGCGCGGACGGCCTCGCGCTCGTGGGCGTACCCCTCGAGGTCGGCGCTGGCGACCGCGGACCGGAGGCTGACCTCGGCCGCGACCTGGCCGCCGTGCCGGCGCAGCGCGCGGTGCCCGAGCGCCTGGTCGAAGCGCTCGCGGGCCCGCTCGACGGCGGGGGCGATGTCGGCGAGCGCGAGCAGCGGGGCGAGCGGGTCAGCGGTCACCCCGTCACGCTATCGACTGCGTGACGCGACCCGCCGACGAGCCGCCCGGGAGCGACCGCCGCCACCCCTCGATTGTGGGAGCGAGGGCCCTTCCTCGACGGAAGGCGCCAACAGGGTGCCCCTTTTGGCGTCTGGGTGGCCGTCCGGCGCGCGGCGGGGGCCGCTCGGCGCGAGTTGGCCGGACCGGCAGTCGGACGACGGGGTGTCCCGACTAACCTCGTGCGGGAGACGCAGGTCACCCCGAACGACGAGGGAGCACGGCATGAGCGAGGCATTGGCCAATCTGCTGAACGAGACACGCCAGTTCCCGCCGCCGGCCGAACTCGCCGCGAACGCCAACGTCACCGCAGACGCGTACGCGGAGGCCGACGCCGACCGGCTGGCGTTCTGGGAGCGGCAGGCCGGGCGGCTGATGTGGGCACGGCAGTGGGACCAGGTGCTCGACTGGTCGAAGCCGCCGTTCGCGAGGTGGTTCGTCGGCGGGCAGCTCAACGTGGCGTACAACTGCCTGGACCGGCACGTCGAGGCCGGCCTGGGCGACCGGGTCGCCATCCACTGGGAGGGCGAGCCGGGCGACACCCGCACCATCACGTACGCCGACCTGCACAGGCTGACCTGCCAGGCGGCGAACGCGCTGACCGACCTGGGCGTCACCGCGGGCGACCGGGTGGCGATCTACCTGCCGATGATCCCGGAGGCGGCGGTCGCGATGCTGGCCTGCGCCCGCATCGGCGCGACGCACAGCGTGGTCTTCGGCGGCTTCTCCGCCGATGCGCTGACCAACCGGATCCAGGACGCCAGCGCCAAGGTGGTGATCACCGCCGACGGCGGCTTCCGCCGGGGCAAGCCGTCCGCGCTGAAGCCGACCGTGGACGAGGCGGTGGCCAACTGCCCGTCGATCGAGCACGTGCTGGTCGTGCGGCGCACCGGCGAGGAGGTGGCCTGGTCGGCCAAGGACCACTGGTGGCACGAGACGGTGGAGACCGCCCCGGCCGAGCACGCCGCGCAGCCGTTCGACGCCGAGCACCCGCTGTTCATCCTCTACACCAGCGGCACCACGGCCCGTCCGAAGGGCATCCTGCACACCACCGGCGGCTACCTCACCCAGACGGCGTACACGACGCACGCGGTCTTCGACCTCAAGCCGGAGACCGACGTCTACTGGTGCACCGCCGACATCGGCTGGGTCACCGGGCACTCCTACATCGTCTACGGCCCGCTCTCCAACGGCGCCACGCAGGTGATGTACGAGGGCACCCCGGACACCCCGCACAAGGGCCGGTTCTGGGAGATCGTCGACAAGTACAAGGTCAGCATCCTCTACACCGCCCCGACGCTGATCCGCACGATGATGAAGTGGGGCGAGGACATCCCCGCCGGCTACGACCTCACCTCGCTGCGGCTGCTCGGCAGCGTGGGCGAGCCGATCAACCCCGAGGCGTGGATGTGGTACAGGCAGCACGTCGGCCGGGGTGAGCTGCCCATCGTGGACACCTGGTGGCAGACCGAGACCGGGTCGGTCATGATCTCGCCGCTGCCGGGCGTGACGGAGGCCAAGCCCGGCTCCGCGATGACGCCGCTGCCGGGGATCAGCGCCGACGTGGTGGACGACCAGGGCCAGTCGGTGCCGAACGGCGGCGGTGGCTACCTGGTGCTGCGCGAGCCGTGGCCGTCGATGCTGCGCACCATCTGGGGCGACGACAACCGGTTCATCGAGACGTACTGGTCGCGGTTCGAGGGCATGTACTTCGCCGGGGACGGCGCGAAGCGGGACGACGACGGGCACATCTGGCTGCTCGGCCGGGTCGACGACGTGATGCTGGTGTCCGGGCACAACATCTCCACCACCGAGGTCGAGTCGGCGCTGGTCTCGCACCCGTCGGTGGCCGAGGCGGCGGTGGTCGGCGCGACCGACCCGACCACCGGGCAGGCCATCGTCGCGTTCGCCATCCCGCGCGGCGCCACGGACACCTCGGGCGAGGCGGGCGAGAAGCTCATCGCCGACCTGCGCAACCACGTGGCGAAGACCCTCGGCCCGATCGCCAAGCCGCGGCAGATCATGCTGGTGCCCGAACTGCCGAAGACCCGCTCCGGCAAGATCATGCGCCGCCTGCTGCGGGACGTGGCCGAGAACCGGTCGCTCGGCGACGTCACCACGCTCCAGGATTCGTCCGTGATGGACCTGATCTCGTCCGGCATGGGCGGCGGAAAGTCCGACGAGGACTGACGGCAGGCGTACGACACGATGGGTGGCGGTCCCGCGCGGACCGTCACCCATCGTCATTTCTTACGGGTACACGGCGGACCGGATGCGCCCTGTCACATCAGTCGGTCGGGGGAACCGGGAGAAGCTGAACGGACACAGGCGGGTATGGACCCCTGTCCTTCGCCTGATTTCTGATTTAGGTTCACGCAGGCCGAGTCGGTTCGATGGACGTCACATCGATCAGAGGCCGTCCGGCTCCCTCCCTCCCATGCCCGAGAAATGGAGCGGCATGAACAGAAATCCGCAACCTGGGTCGCGTCGACGCCTACTCGTCGCGCTGCCCGCCATCGCCCTGGCGGCCACGTCACTGACCGTGACTGGCAGCTCGGCGGCGGCAGAGTCCGGCCCCGCCCGAGCCGTCATCGGGGCGGACGAGTACTACATCAACTACGCCGAGCCGGCCGTCCAGCCGGACAGCACCGGCCGCGAGGTCAAGGGCAAGGGTGGTGTCTACGCCCCGGCGGTCGAACAGGCGCGGGCCTACGACCGCAAGTTCGCCCGCGGCAACCCGGTCACGGCGCGGGAACTCGCCAAGACCGAGGCCGAGGCGATCAAGACGGGCAAGAGCCCGCGGCAGATCAAGCAGGCCGAGGGCACCCAGACGGCGAAGCTGCTCACCCTGCTGGTGGAGTTCAACGACCAGGCCAACGACGACTTCACCGACGTCATGGTCCCCAAGACGGTCTTCGAGGACCGGAGCTGTGTCCCCGGCACCGTCCAGAACGGCCCCCTGCACAACAACATCCCCAACCCGGCGTCCCTGCCGCGCGAGGACAACAACTCGATGTGGGTGCCGGACTTCTCGCCCACGCACTACGACAAGATGCTCTACACCAAGGAGGGCATCACCGAGCGGGTCCGCCCGGACCTGACCGGGCCGGACGGCAAGCCGGGCATCAGCCTGGCCGGCCGGACCATGCACAACATGTACCTGGAGATGTCCAAGGGCGCGTACACGGTCGACGGGCAGGCCAGCCCGTGGATCAAGGTGCCGCACTCCGAGGGCTGGTACGCGGCCTCCCGCTGCTTCCAGGACGAGAACGGCAACTGGGTCGCCGGCCGCGAGCAGGCGATGAACGGGCACCCGGACAACCCGCAGGGCGCGGGCCGGCTGGCCACCGACGCGATCGCCACCCTCGCGCAGATGGACCCGAACTTCCCGTGGGCCGACTACGACATCGAGGACCAGGGCGACCGCGACGGTGACGGCAACGTCTTCGAGCCGGACGGCGTGATCGACCACCTGGTGCTGGTGCACGCCGGCCAGGGCAAGTCCCGCGGCGGCGGCGCCGAGGGCATCTACGCCGTCTGGGCGCACTCGTCGACGATCACCGGCGGCTACACCATCCCCGGCACCAACCTCCAGGTGTCGAACTACATCGTGCAGCCGGAGGACGCCGGCGTCGGTGTGTTCGCCCACGAGTTCGGCCACGACCTGGGCCTGCCGGACCTCTACGACACCTCGGGCAACGCCGACTCCGACGTCGACTTCTGGGACCTGATGGCCTCGGGCTCGCACTCGGGTGAGATCTTCCAGGCACTGCCGACGCACATGGGCCTGTGGGACAAGTGGGTGCTCGGCTGGGCCGACCCGCTGACCCTCGCGCCCGGCACCGACCCGCGCTCCGTGCAACTGGGTCAGACCTCGCGGACCCCGGTCGGCACCAAGGACGGCATCAAGATCAACCTGCCGAACAAGGTGATCACCCTGGCCACGCCGCACAGCGGCGAGAAGATGTGGTACACCGGCGCCGACCAGGACTGGGCGGACGTCAAGATCGCCCGCCAGGTGGCCGTGCCGGCGGCGGCCGACGCGAAGTTCTGGATGTGGAACAACTTCGTCATCGAGGCCGACTGGGACTACGGCTTCCTCGAGGTCTCGACCGACGGCGGCGCCACCTGGGCCGAGCAGAAGGTCTACGACTCGACCGGCAAGCTCGTCACCACCAACGACGGCTACGCCGACCCGAACGGCCGGATGGTCGACTTCGGCAACAAGAAGTACGGCCTCACCGGCAGCACCAACGGCTGGCGGCACGACTACGTCGACCTGTCGGCGTTCGCCGGGCAGACCGTGCAGGTCCGGCTCCGCTACGCCACCGACGAGGCGTTCGCGGAGCGCGGCTGGTTCGCCGACGACTTCTCGGTGACCGGCGGCGGCGCCACCACCTGGAGCGACGACGTCGAGAGCGGCACCAACGGCTGGACCGCGACCGGCGGCACCTTCACCGACACCACCGGCCCGGGCTGGCGCATCGACAGCGGCACCTCGACCCAGGCGCACTACTACCTGGCGGAGTGGCGCAACTTCGACGGCTTCGACAACGGCCTGAAGTACACCTACGACACGGTGTACTCGCACGAGGCGTGGAAGGTCGACAAGGTCTCCTACAACGCCCCGGGCATGCTGGTCTGGTACCGGGACACCGCGCTCGGCGACGTCAACCACGTCACCGGACAGCTGACCTCCCTGCCGAGCTACGGCGCCAAGGGTGGCCTGCTGATCGTCGACTCGCACTTCGACCCGTTCCGCCGCACGGGCGAGGCGGCCGTCAAGGACCCGTCGGTGCTGGACAACCTGCCCAGCCGCCCGCAGTCCGCCAACGCGGCCTTCTCGCTCAACCCCACGTACCCCTTCCGGGAGTGCCTGGAGGCGGAGGACGAGCCGTACAGCGAGTACTGCACGAACTTCCCCGCGCAGCCGGCGGTGCCGGCCTTCACGGACGCCAAGGGCTGGTACCCGGGCATCGAGATCCGCGACGGCTCGGCGTACGCCCGGGACAGCGACGCCTCGGTCGTCATCCCGTCGAAGGGCAACGCGCCGTACACGACCCGGGTCACCAACCCGGACGGTACGCCGGCGCCGGCGTACTACGGGGCCGTCCTGGGCGGCGGCGCCATCGTGCTGGGCACCGGCAACCCCGGCGACCAGGGCGTGTCCTACGGCGTCACCATCACCATCAAGCACACCGCGACGGACAACTCGTACGCCACGGTGTACGTCACCCCGGCGACGAACTGACCCGAGGGTCGGCCGACGGGACACACGGCGGGGCCCGTCCGGAGCACACTGCTCCGGGCGGGCCCCGCTCGTCGTGTGGTCCACGATCCGCGCCGACCGGCCGCTGTGACGATTTCCGGCCCCCGGGCGCTCCCCGAAGGGGAGTTCATAACTCCGGTCACTCAAAGTGATCGTGGCCAAAACGTAACGTGAACCGGCGTCGGTCCACCGCGCCACTTGGTCGGTATTTATGCGCATATGCAGGTCGGCGGACGCGTTCCCACCAGGTATTTGACCCGTGACAAGCGCACGCCCCCTCTGCCAGGGTGAGTGGCGCATCACATGACAGCCGCGGCTTTGGCCGCGCTCGTCATGTAACAGATCCACAAAGGAGGAGGACCTTTGAGGAGACGAGTCACAGCCGGTCTGGCCTCTGCCACGGCCGCGCTGCTGGCGGCGGGAGTCGTGTCGGCGCCGGCCTCCGGCGCACCGGCCGCGGACCCGGCCCCCGGTTCCGACAAGGCGAAGCACCGCAGGGACAACCTCCCCGATCCGAAGGCGGATCAGCAGCGGGAGCTCCGGAAGAAGGCCATCGCCGACCTGCTCTCCGGCAAGGCCAAGCTTTCCACGCGCAACGGCTCGAAGGTCATCCAGGTCAAGGACGACCTGTTCGTGGAGTACCAGCAGGCCCCGAAGACCGACCCGATCTTCACGATGCTGGTCGAGTTCGGCGACCAGACCGACCCCCGGACCGGTGGAGCTGCCGGCCCGGTGCGCAACCAGATCGCCGAGCCGGACCGCAACTGGGACGGCAGCTCGACCGACGACAACAGCACGCTGTGGCGGCCGGACTTCAACCGGGCCCACTACCAGGACATGATGTTCGGTCCGGGTGAGTCGATGCGGGACTTCTACCTGAAGCAGTCCGGCGGGCGCTACACCGTCAACGGCGACGTCAGCGACTGGGTCAAGGTTCCCTACAACGAGGCCCGGTACGGCAGCAACGCCATCTCCGAGGCCGACGGGTACTGGAACTTCGTCAAGGACACCGCGACGGCCTGGTACGAGTCCCAGGTCGCGGCCGGCAAGACGCCGGAGCAGATCAAGCAGTACCTGGCCCAGTTCGACATCTGGGACCGGTACGACTTCGACGGCGACGGCGACTTCAACGAGCCCGACGGTTACATCGACCACTTCCAGGCGGTGCACGCGGGCGAGGGCGAGGAGGCCGGCGGCGGCGCCCAGGGCGAGGACGCCATCTGGTCGCACCGCTGGGCTGCGTTCCCGAACCTGGCCGGCAGCGCCGGTCCGGGCGAGAACAAGGCCGGTGGTGTCCAGATCGGCGACACCGGCATGTGGATCCGGGACTACACCACGGAGCCGGAGAACGGCGGTCTGGGCGTGTTCGCCCACGAGTACGGCCACGACCTCGGTCTGCCGGACCTCTACGACACCGCCGGCGGCGACAACGGCGTGGGCTTCTGGAGCCTGATGTCCTCCGGCTCGTGGCTGAGCCACGGCACGGACGACATCGGGTCGACCCCGGGCTACATGGACCCGTGGTCGAAGCTGTTCCTGGGCTGGCTGAACTACTCGGTGGTCGAGGAGAACAGCGGCACCACCCGGGTCACGCTCGGCCCGGCCGGCGACAGCGACGGGCCGAAGGCCCAGGCCGTCGTCGTCAACCTGCCGGCGCAGACCCAGACCACCAGCTACAACACGCCGTTCGGCGGGTCGTACGAGTGGTGGGGCGGCAGCGCGGACGACCTGAACACCACGCTGACCCGCCAGCTCGACCTGACCGGTGCGACGTCCGCGTCGATCACCGCGAAGGCCTGGTACGACATCGAAGAGGACTACGACTACCTCTACGCCGAGGTGTCGACCAACGGTGGCGCCACCTGGACCCCGCTGGGCAACTCGTCGATCGACGCCGGTGAGACCGGGGTCGACGGCTCGACCAGCGGCGCCTGGGTGGACCTGGCCTACGACCTGTCCGCGTACGCCGGGCAGACCGTGCAGTTCCGCTACCGCTACCAGACCGACGGCGGCGTGCACCTCGGCGGCGCGTTCCTGGACAACGTGTCGCTGGTCAAGGGCGGCGCCGTCGCCTGGACCGACGACGCCGAGACGCTGGCCGCCGAGTGGACCGCCAGGGGCTTCACCCGGATGGGCGGCTCGGTGACCGACACGTACCCCCGCTTCTACATCGCGGAGAACCGGTCCTACTTCGGCTACGACGACACCCTGCGGACCGGCGGGTACAACTACGGGTTCAACAACACCCGCCCGAACTGGGTGGAGCGGTTCTCGGTCCAGCCCGGCATGCTGGTCTGGTACGTGAACTACGCGTACGGCGACAACAACACCTCGGAGCACCCGGGCTACGGCCTGAACCTCCCGGTGGACGTCCGGCCGAACAAGATCAACGTCGGTGGTCAGGGCACCATCACCAACCGCCGCAACGGCTTCGACGCCACGTTCAGCCTGTACGCCAAGCCGGCGCAGACCTTCCACCTCAACGGCGTCCCGGTCACGCTCCCGGCGCTCGACCCGAACCCGGTGTTCTTCGACAGCGGGGCGAACAAGTACTGGACGTCCGGCAACCCGTGGAACTCGGTGAAGCTGGCCGGTTCCGGCACCCGGATCGAGATCCTGCAGCAGGGCACCAACCCGACCGACGACATGGTCGTGAAGGTCAGCAACTGACGATCGGGTTACCCGTGGGGCCGGTGGCGGTGACGCCACCGGCCCCACTTTTCGCGTACGTGACCCGGTCCGATCGAGAACGATCTCTTCCGCCCCATCGGGGACCCTATGCCCTGCTCATGACGGTTGATGAACGGCCGGGATGTGACGGTGAAAAGCCTTCCCAACAAAACCTTGCAACAAATAGACGGACGCATCTTCCCAGGGGTCACAGGAGTGTCTATGTTCACCATTGGTCCCACTAGTGGGATCGATCTCCACCGGCCCGTACCCCCGTTGGGCCGGTTCCCTCACACCGGAGGTACCACGTGCGCAAAGTCGCAGTGGGTCTGCTCGGGCTTTCGCTGACGGCGACGGGACTGGCGGTCGGCACATCCGCCAGCGCCGCGCCGCAGCCGAAGTTGCCGACGGCCGCTCCGTCGGTCACCGAGCCAGCCCATGTCGACCACGACCTGCCGAACCCGCTCGAGGACAAGCGTCGCGCCCTGCGCCAGGAGGGCCTGAGCGACGTCCTCTCCGGCCGGGCCAAGGCGCAGAAGATCAACGGCAGCACGGTCGTCAAGGTCGGCAAGACCCAGGCCGAGGGGGCCACCGCCCGCTCGAGCCGGGCCGGCGCCGCCAGCCAGATGGAGGACCAGTACGTCGAGCTCGCCCGCGAGCAGACCGACCGGATCTTCGTCATCCTCGCCGAGTTCGGCAACGAGCGGCACCCGAGCTACCCGGACCAGGACACCGACCCGACCACGGCGGGTCCGACCCGGTTCGACGGGCCGCTGCACAACGAGATCCCCGCCCCCAACCGGGCGGTGGACAACTCCACCGTGTGGCAGGCGGACTACAACGCCGACCACTACCGCAAGCTCTACTTCGGCACCAACCCCGGTGACGAGTCGCTGAAGCAGTACTACGAGGCGCAGTCCTCGGGTCGCTACAGCGTCGACGGCACGGTCACCGACTGGGTGAAGGTCAGGTACAACGAGGCCCGCTACGGCCGCTCCGGCGACCCGAAGGCCAACGACGACCCGACCGGCGATCCTGCGGTTTGCTCGGACAACGTCTGCACCAACACGTGGGCGCTGGTCCGGGACGCCGCCAACCAGTGGGTCGCCGACCAGAAGGCCGCCGGCCGCACCGACGCCCAGATCGCCGCGGACGTCAAGGCGATGGACCAGTGGGACCGGTACGACCACGACTCGGACGGCAACTTCAACGAGTCGGACGGCTACATCGACCACTTCCAGATCGTCCACTCCGGCGGCGACGAGGCCGACGGCGACCCGTACCAGGGCGAGGACGCCGTCTGGAGCCACCGCTGGTACGCCTTCGCGTCCGACCAGGGTTCGACCGGCCCGGTCAACTTCCCGGCCGGCGGCACCCAGATCGGCAACACCGGCATCTGGATCGGTGACTACACCATCCAGCCGGAGAACGGCGGCCGCAGCGTCTTCTACCACGAGTACGGCCACGACCTCGGTCTGCCGGACGACTACAACGTCGTCAGTGGTGGGGACAACAACAACGAGCACTGGACCCTGATGGCCCAGAGCCGGCTCGGCGCCAAGACCGACCCCGGCATCGGCGACCGCGGCGGTGACCTGGGCGCGTGGAACAAGCTCCAGCTCGGCTGGCTCGACTACGAGGTGGTCGTCGCGGGGCAGCAGCGCACCCTGAAGCTCGGTCCGCAGGAATACAACACCGACGAGGCCCAGGGCGTCGTGGTGGTGCTCCCGAAGCGGGAGTACACCTTCGACAACGGCAAGCCGTTCGAGGGCGCCAAGCAGTTCTTCTCAGGCAACGAGGACGACCTCAACAGCACGATGACCCGGACCCTGGACTTCACCGGGAAGTCGTCGGCGTCGCTGTCGATGAAGGGCCGCTACAACATCGAGGCCGGGTACGACTACCTGTTCTTCGAGGCGTCGCTCGACGGCGGCCAGACCTGGACGGCGCTGCCGGGCACGGTCAACGGCCAGCCCCTCCCGGAGATCTCGCCCGGACGTCCGGCCCTGGACGGCAGCAGCAACGGCGAGTGGGCCGACATCACCATCCCCATGGACGTGGCGGCGGGCAAGGTCGCGCAGTTCCGGCTGCGCTACCAGACCGACGGCGGTGTCTCCGAGGGTGGCTTCTACGGTGACGCGGTCACCGTGACCGCCGACGGCCAGACCGTCCTCTCCGACGGTGCCGAGTCCGGCGCCGCCGGCTGGACGCTCGCCGGTGGCTTCGAGGTCGCCGAGGAGACCTACACCCGGGAGTTCGACAACTACTACATCGCGGGCACCCGGCAGTACATCTCGTACGACAAGTACCTGAAGACCGGCCCGTACTTCTTCGGCTACGCGAACACCCGCCCGGACTACGTGGACCACTACGCGTACCAGGAGGGTCTGCTGATCTCCTACTGGAACACCCGCTGGGCGGACAACGACACGTTCGAGCACCCGGGTGAGGGTCGCAACCTGATCATCGACGCGCACCCGCGGCCGATCTACAACCTGACCGGGCAGCCCTGGCGGGCCCGTGTCCAGGTCTACGACGCGCCGTTCAGCCTGAAGAAGGCCGACTCGTTCACGCTGCACCTCAACAGCCAGCCGCAGTACATCCGTGGCCAGGCCGCGCAGCCGCTGTTCGACGACACCAAGCAGTACTGGTACCCGGAGCTGCCGAACCACGGCGTCAAGCTCCCGGCCACCGGCACCAAGATCAAGGTCCTGGAGAAGGACGGCCTCTACACCAAGATCCGCATCTCCTGATCGCCTGATCACGCACCACCCGCACCACGCGATGCCCGGGCAGGCCACCTGCCCGGGCATCGCCCGTTTCACACGGATGCCGGCGCCCCCGCGGGCGGGCGGGGAACCGTCGCGGCGTGTGGCGCGTCCGACCGGTCGTGCTGCCCACCACCCGCGCGATCGTCAGCGATCCCGGCCACCCGCCGGGTCGGCGGCGGAGCCGGCCGGCATCGGGGTCCTAGGCTGTCGGCCATGACAGAGCAGCGTGGCGGGCCCGTCGACGAGTCCTGCGTCCTCAGCGAGGGGCCGTGGACGCACCGGTTCGTCGGCGCGAACGGCAGCCGGTTCCACGTCGTCGAGTCGGGCACCGGCCCGATGGTGCTCTTCCTGCACGGCTTCCCCGAGCACTGGTGGGCCTGGCACGAGATACTGCCGGCGGTCGCCGACGCCGGGTTCCGCGCCGTCGCGGTCGACCTGCGCGGCTACGGTGCCAGCGACAAGCCGCCCCGGGGGTACGACGGCTACACGCTGGCCGCCGACATCGCCGGGCTGATCCGGGCCCTCGGCGAGCGCTCCGCGACCGTGGTGGGCACCGGCATCGGCGGCATGATCGGGTGGACCGTGGCGTCGTTCCACCCGTCGCTGGTCCGCCAGCTGGTGGTGCTCGGCGCCCCGCACCCGCTCCGGCTCCGGGCCGCCATCTTCGCCGACCCGCGCGGGCAGTTCGCCGCCTCCACGCCCACCCTGAAGTTCCAGCTGCCCCGCTACGAACACGTGCTCACCAGGGACGGCGCGGCGGCGGTGGAGGAGATGCTGCGCCGCTGGGGCGGGCCGCGCTGGGTCCACGGGCCGGACTTCGAGGCGTACGCCCGGCGGTGCCGGGAGGCGATGCGGATCCCGCAGGCGGCGTTCTGCGCGCTGGAGGGCTACCGCTGGGCTTTCCGCTCGGTGCTCCGCCTGCACGGCTACCGCTTCGTCCGGCTGATGCAGAAGCCGCTGATCACCCCGACGCTCCAACTCCACGGCGCGCTCGACCAGGCGTCCCTGCCGCGCACCGCCCAGGGCTCCGGCCGGTACGTGGTGGCGCCCTACGAGTGGCGGCTCCTGGACGGCGTGGGGCACTTCCCGCACATGGAGGCCCGCGAGGTGGTGCTCGGCGAGATCCTGCGCTGGGCGAAGTCCTGACTCCGACCCGCTGCCCGTGCGCGGCCCCGACCCGCTGCCCGCGCGGGCCTCAGACCCGCTGCTCGCGCAGGTCGGCGACCTCGGCGGCGGGCGCCCAGCCCTGGTAGACGCCGAAGTCGAAGACCTCCAGCCCCATCGCCCGGGCGACGGGCCAGCGCCCGCCGGTGTACTCCACCCGCAGCCAGCCGTCGTGCTCGCCGAGGACGATGAACGGCTGCCCCTGCCAGGTGCAGGTCGTCCGCACGTACGCCAGGTCGTCGACCTCGGCGGCCGGGACCACCCGCACGTACCGGCCGGGGCGTACCTCCTCGAAGCCCTCGCCCGGCTCGGGCTGGTAGAGCCGGACGTCGTCGCCGTCCGGGCTCGCCTGGTACTCCCGGCCGCGCCAGCGGGCCACGTAGCCGTCCCGGATCACTGCGCACCGACCTGTCGCCACAGCAGCGCGTCGGTGTCGAGGATGGCGACCACCCGCTCCGTGCCGTCCGCGCCGATCCGCCAGAGCTGCGCGCCGTGCGGCAGCCGGGCGCTGTCCACCTTGAACTCCGCCACCACGTCGCTGCTCTCGCCCGGGGCGAAGCCGTTGCCCCGGAACGGCGGGCGCTCGATGACCCAGCCCTCCATGGCCCGCATGGCGGCCTCGCTCTGCCCGCCGTACGGAATCCGGTAGAGGCTGGGTCGGTGCGCCGGCCAGCGCAGCACGTAGATTTCCTCGGCGTCCCGCGCGAACGGCGAGTCGGGGTGACCGAGGCCGAGCGCGTCGTGCAGCTGCGCCGGGGTGTTCAGGTGGGCCAGCTCGTTGGCCCGGTGCACGAAACCGGAGACCCGGTCGTAGCCGCGCTCCAGGTAGTACGCGAGCTGGCTGGGGGCGACCGCCTTCTGCATCACGATCGGCCGGGCCGGGTCGGGTGCCGCGTAGCGGGGGCGGCTGACCGGCTCCTCGACGGGGGCCGCCGCCTCGCCCTCGGTCCCGGCGTCGTCACCGAGCCCCACCTCCGCCGCCCAGTTGGCCAGCGCGACGATCTGCTCACCGGGCAGCTTCGCCCCGACCGGGCTGCCCGGGTTGACCGCGAACGACCAGGAGGCGTCCGGCCACCGCCGGATCAGCTGGACGAACTTGACCTCGATGGTCTCGGCAGCCGCGTCGGCGTGCTCCGCGAGCCGTTCCGGCGAGGTGTGCACCACCACGAACGTGTCGCCGTCCAGCTCCTCGGTACGCCAGACGAAGCCGGGCTCGCCGGGCCGGCTGCCCGGCGCGGAGTCGGCGGCCACCGGCAGCAGCACGCGGGCCAGCAGCAGCGTGGACAGGAACGTGTCGGTGCTGCCGCTCCCGGCGGCGTCGAGCAGGTTCTCCTCGACCTCGTTGGCCGGCTGGAAGTCCTCCGGCACGGGCTCGACGCGGGCCGCCGCCGCGCCGGCGCCAGCCGGCCCGTGGCCCTCCGGCCCGGCCGCCACCGATCCGCCCGCCGGGGCATCGCCCCACCCGGCCCCCGCCGGCACGGCGTCGTCCCCGACCGCCTCGCCGGGCGTCGGCGCGGCCGTGCCCCCGACGCCGCCGGTCGCGGGCTGTGCGGGCCGCCGCGACGCGCCGGCCGCCGCTGGCCAGGGCGCGGTGTCGGGCGGCCCGGGCGCGGTGTCGAACAGGCCCGGCGCGGCGGCGGCCGGCCGGGACGGGGCGTCGAACAGGCCGGGCGCGGTCTCCACCGCTGCGGCTGCGGTCTCCACCGGACCGGGTGCGTCGACCGCGCCGGGTCCGGTGGCAACGGGGTCGGCGGGGCCGACCGCACCGGCTGCGGTGGCGGTCGGACCAGCCGGCGCCGTGGCGGTCGGACCAGCCGGCGCCATGGCGGTCGGACCAGCCGGCGCCGTGGCGGCGGGGGCGGTCGGGGCGGGCCGGCCGGGCCGCCGCACCGGTTCGAACAGCGACACGGGCTCCTCAGGGGCACCGTCGGGCGGCCCCGTGAGGTCCCGCGACTCGATGACCGTGCCCTCGATGACGATCGGCGTGAACCCGCGCCGGGGCGCGGGCGGCCCGGAGACCGGCTCCGCGGCCGAGGCCACCTCCTGCTCCGCGCCGGGCGCCGGCGTGGGCCGGGGGCGCGGCAGGGCCTGCGTCACGTCGCCGTCGGGGTCCGGCCGGCGGGCGGCGTACGCCAGTGTGGGGTCGGGGGCGGAAACGCGAAGGTCGCGGGTGACGTCCTCGGCGGACGGGTCCACCCGGCGCGGCGGCAGCACCTGGGTGCTCTCCCCGCCCGGCACCGCGAAGGCCCGGGTCGGCTCCCCGTCGGCCGGGGCGATCGGGATCGGGTGGGTCGGGCCCTCCGGCACCGGCTCGGCGAGCGGTCGACGCCGGGGGAACGGCTGGCCGCCGCGCGCGAGGCGGGACGGCGGCACGGCCCGTTCGCCGGAGCGCAGCGCCTCCTGCCGCTGGGCGGACGCGCGGCCGGACGCCGGCTCGAAGAAGGACCGGTGGTTGGGCCGCTCCGGAGTCTCGCCGGCGGGACGACCGTTCGTCGGCGAGGACGGCGCGGGGGGCGGGACCGGCCGGCCCTCCGCACGGTCGCCGAGCGGCACGAACTGGGACGGCGCCGGCCGGTCGACAGCCGCCACGGCGTCGCCGGTCGTCGGGTCACCCTGCTGCGGGCCCGGCCGGTTCGACGGGTACGCGGGCGGGACGGCGGCGCGGGGCGGCTCCGGCGGCCCGGGTCGGCCGGGTGCCGGCACCCGGCCGACCATCGACGCCGCCGGGGGCTCGGGCCGGGCCGCCGGGGCGCCGTTGGCCGGGGCGGTACCGGCCAGGGCGGCCCGCCCCGGGCTGCCGGTGGTCGGCCGGGTCTCCGGCCCGTCGGCCGTGTCGCGACCGGTGGCCTGGGCCCGCACCCGGGCGACCGTCTCCGCCCGTTCGAGGCGGGCCCGCGCACCCAGGGTGCGGCCGGGCAGCCGGACGTCGCCGCGGGAGAGCTGGGAGACGAACCAGGCCGGCAGGTAGCCCTCGACGGGCAGGCCGGGGTTCACCGCCAGCCACCACTCGTGGTTGGGCCAGCCGGCAGCCAGGTCGGCGTACGAGGTGCGGCGGCTGGATCCCGCATCCCCGAGGCAGGCCCGCATGGCCGCGGCGGAGGTGAACGCCAGCACGTGGGTGCGACCGCCGGTCGTCCAGGTGCCCCAGCCCAGCGCCGCCTTCCCGGCGAGCGCCTCGGCCGAGACCGGCAGCAGCAGCTCGGTCTGGGCCAGGACACGGAAGTAGAGCTGCTGGTCGTTGGCGCGCAACGCGTCCCGCATCGCCGCTTCGGCGTCGGTGGCCGGCTCCCAGTCGGTCACGGCCACCCCTCCTCCCGCGAACAGGCCATAGGCATCGCGTACAACCTACAAGGTAGAAACAAGATCACAATGGCTGGCCGGCGGCGGTCCGCGCCGTCGCGCCGGCGGCGCTAACATCCCGTCCCGGAGTCGACACGATACGGAGGCGGTCGATGTCCCGGTCCCCCGCGCGCCCGCTCCTGGCAGCCCTGACGACGGCGCTGCTGGCCGCCGTCCCGGCCGCCCCGGCTGCCGCCGCCCGGCCGGCCCGGGCCGCCACGGAACCGGTCACCGTCGGCCGTTCCGGGCCCGCCGCGCTCACCGCGCGGGCGGCCCCCGGCTGCCCGTCCCCGCTCGCCCCGGTCCGGCCGGTGTCCGGGCCGCCGTGGCCCCACCAGCGGTACGCCCCGGAGCGGCTCGCACCGTTGGCCACCGGGGCCGGGGTGACGGTGGCGGTCGTCGACTCCGGGGTGGACCGCCGCCACCCGCAGCTGGCCGGGCGGGTCCTCGACGGCACCGACCTGCTCGACCCGGGCGGCGACGGCGGCCGGGACTGCGCCGGTCACGGCACCGGCGTGGCGAGCATCATCGCCGCCGGCCCCCGCGACGGGGTGGCGTTCCACGGGCTCGCCCCGGACGCCCGGATCCTGCCGGTACGGGTCAGCGAGCAGCAGGTCGTCGAGGGGCGGGAGTCGGGGCGCACGGTCAGCGCCGAGGACTTCGCCCGGGCCATCCGCTGGGCGGTCGACCACGACGCCGACGTGCTCAACCTCTCCGTCGTGCTGTACGCGGACAACCCGGCGGTGCGGGCCGCGGTCGGCTACGCGGTCGAGCGGGACGTGGTCGTGGTGGCCGCCGCCGGAAACCTGCACGACAGTGGCGACCCCCGGCCCTACCCGGCCGCGTACGACGGGGTGCTCGGGGTGGGCGCGATCGGGGCGGACGGGGCCCGCTCCCCGTTCTCCCAGACCGGCGCGTACGTCGACCTGGTCGCCCCGGGCAGCGACGTGCTGATGGCCGCCCCCGGCCAGGGGCACCACCGGGCCGAGGGGACCAGCTACGCGGCGCCCTTCGTGGCGGCCACGGCCGCGTTGCTGCGGCAGTACCGGCCGGAGCTGAGCGCGGCGCAGGTGGCGCAGCGAATCGTGGCGAGCGCCGATCCGGCGCCGGGTGGCGGCGGGGGCGGCGGATACGGCGCGGGGGTGCTGAATCCGTACCGGGCGGTCACCGAGACCGGCGGCGGGGCACCCGAGCGGCCGCGCCCGGCCACCGCGCTCGCCGACGACCGCGACGATCCGGCGCTGGTGGCGCAGCAGGCCCGCCGGGCGACGGCCCGGGACCGGGCGCTGCTGGTGGCCGGGGTCAGCGGAGCGGCGGTCGCGGTGGCTGCGCTGCTGGCCCTGATCGTGCCGCGCGGCGCCCGCCGCCGCTGGCAGCCCGCCGGTCCGGCCTGACGGCGTGCTGCCGCGGGGCCTGGCTCTCCGCCCAGTCGCCCAGCCACAAGCTTGGAACGACGGTGGTGGCGCCGACCGGGTCAGGGTCGGCGCCACCACCGGGCGTGGCTCACTGGAACAGGCCGACGTTCTTCTTCTCCGTGTCGAGATAGTCGGCCGCGGAGTCGTCGACCGCGAGCTTGATGTCGCGCAGCATGGCCTGCAGATCCTGCGAGGCGGAGCGCCAACGGCCCTGCCGCTGCTCGTACGCCTGCCGGGCCTCGCCGGACCAGCTCGCCACGAGCGGGGCGGCGTCGCGTTCGAGCTGCCCGAGCTGCGAGTCGAGCGTGTTCAGGGCTCGCTGGATGTCCGCGCTGGCCTGCTGCAACGCGGCGAAGTTGACGACCAGCACACCGTGGTCCATCGGATGTCTCCTCCCCCGAAGACCGGGTCAGAGCGGCAGCTGGATGCCGCCGCGGTTGGTGGTGGACACGCGGCTGGCGGCCTCGCTGTCCGAGACGTCGTACTGCTGACCGGCGGTGCGGATGGCGCCAGCGGTCTCCCGCAGCGCCCGCTGCAGCGTCGCCTGGTCCTGCGCCCACTGCTGCTTGACCTGCTCGAACGAGCGCCCACCGGCGCCGCGCCAGGCCTGCTGCAACACCTCCAGCTGGGCCATCAGGCTGCTCAGCATGGACTGCAGGGACTGGTCCACCTGCTCGAACTTCGCGGCAGTCTGCTGCATCACCGCTGCTTCTGCCTGGGTCTGGGACACCCCGGACGTCACCTCGTCTCATCGGTCGTGGCTGGCCGTCGGCGCGCCCGCTAACTCGGGCGCCCCGCTCGCGCCGCCCGGGCGTCGAGCGCGGCGGGCGCGGGGGTCAGCAAACTCGTCGCTGACGGTAGCCGCCCCGTCGCGGTTCTGCTACCCCGTCGCCATCCCCTGTGGACAACCGCGCTCCCCCACTCCCCCCGGCCGGCCCTTACGATGGGCGGCGTCGATGTCGCGGCGGGTGACCGGTCGAGGAGGCACGGTGACGGTGACCACGAGCACGGACCCGGCCCGGCCGGCCGCGCAGCCGGCCGCCGCCGTCCCCGCGCCGGTCCCACCCACGCCGGCCGGTCCCACGCCGGGCGCGTCGGGGCCCCGCGCCGTCCTGCCGCCACAGTGGATTCCGGCCGCCCGGCGGCGGACCATCGGCGTCCGGGCCGGTCAGGTCGTCGCCGCGCAGGTCGCGGTGGCCGCCCTGGTCGCGGCCGCCGGCCGGGGCGTGCTCGCGGCGCTGGCCGCCGTGGCGCTGGCCGGGGCGCTGCTGCCCCTGGCGTGGGTGCGGCTGCGGGGGCGCTGGCTCTTCGAGTGGCTCGCCACCGGCCTGGGCTATGCGACCCGCCGCCGCGCCCTGCCGCCGGCCGCGGGCCCGGCTGCCCTGCTGGACCTGGTCGACCCGGGTGCGGTGGTCCGCCCCGCCGAGCTGGCCGGCACGCCGGCCGCCGTGCTCGACGACGCCGCCGGCATGGTGGCCCTGGTGGAGGTCGGCGACCCGGCCGACCTGCTCGGCGACGGTCCCCACGCGCTGCCGCTCCCGGCGTCCCTGCTGTCGGCGGCCGCGCCGGACGGGCCGCCGGTCCGGCTCCAGCTCCTGCTGACCGGCGCGCCGGCGCCGACGGTCGGGGCGGGCGGCGGCACGGTCGCCACGTCCTACCGGCAGCTCACCGACGGGCGGCTCGCCGGCCTGGAACAGGCCGTCCTCGCCGTGCGGGTGCTCCGCGCCGAGGGCTGGACCGGCGAGCAGCTGCGGCGGGCGCTCTCCGGCACCGTACGCCGGATCGTGCGCCGGCTCGGGGCGGTCACCGCCCGCCCGCTCGGCGAGCACGCGACGCTGCGGGTGCTGGCGGAGTCGGCCCACCACGACGACCATCCGGCGCGGGAGTCCTGGCAGGCGGTGCGAGCGGGCGACCTGCTCCAGACCACGTTCCGGCTGCGCCGCTGGCCCGACGCGCGCACCGATGCCGGCCGGCGGCTGGTGCCCCGGCTGCTCGCGCTGCCCGCGACGGCGACCACGGTGTCGCTCTGCGCCGGGCCGTGGGCCGGCGCCGACCCCGCGTCGGCGCCGACCGAGGTGGCCGTACGGCTGGCCGCCGCCACCCCGGCGGAGCTCTCGGTCGCGGCCCAGGCGCTGCGCCGGCTGGTGACCGAGGTGGGCGGCGAGGTGCACCGGCTCGACGGCGCGCAGCTCGACGGGCTGGCGGCCACGCTGCCGCTCGCGGCGGCGGGGGCGCCGGGGCCGGGACCGGCGCCCGACGCGTTGGAGCTGACCGTCGGCGAGGCGGGGCTGATGGTCGGCGCGAACCGGCACGGCGGCGCGGTGACCGTCCGGCTGTTCCGGCCGGAGAGCACCCGGGTGATGCTCGTCGGCGGGGTACGCGCGGCGCAGCTCGTCGCGCTGCGGGCCATGGCGCTCGGCGCCCGGGTGGTGGTGCAGACGGCGCGCCCCCGCAGCTGGGAGCCGTTCGTGCGGGGCGTCGGCACGCCGGGCGCGATGATCCCGCTGGTTCCGCCGGGCCGGCCGGTGGGCGGCGGACCGGGCTCGCCGCTGTGCCCGCTGCTGGTGGTCGTCGACGCCGGCCCGACGCCGGCCGACCCGGAACCGGGCCCCGCGTGGCGGGCCACGCTACTGGTCCGCGACGAACTGACCCCGGCCGACGCCGACGCGCTGGGCCGGGCCGACCTGGCCGTGCTGCAACCCCTCGGCCCGGCCGAGGCAGCCCTGGCCGGCGCCGCGTTGGGCCTCGGTGGGTCGGCGGAGTGGCTGACCCGGATCCGGGACGACATGGTCGCGGTGGTCAACCGGCGCGCGTTGCGCTGGGCGCTGCTCTCGCCCACCCCGATCGAGTCACAGCTCATCGGCCGCCCCTCCCGCCGCTGACCGGCGCACCGCTCGCCGCTGACCGGCATCCCTTCCGCCGCTGACCCACGTCTCTTCCGCCGCTGACCGGCGCGCCACTCGCCTGGCGGCCGGCCGCGGATCCGGCTTCCCGAGGCGGTCCGGCGACCTAGCGGGTTCCGCACGTGGCGCGTCCGTGGCACGATCCCCGCCATGGGATTCCTCAAGGGGCTGCTGATCCGGCTGGCCAGCACGGCACTGGCCTTCTGGCTGGCCACGCTGCTCATCCCGGGCATCACGCTGGAATCGGAGTCCGCCACCGACGCGGTCACCACGCTCGTCCTCGTCGCGGCGATCTTCGGCGTGGTCAACGCGGTGCTCCAGCCGGTCATCAAGACCGTCGGCTGCGGCTTCTACCTGCTGACCCTCGGGCTGATCGCGCTGGTGGTCAACGGGCTGCTGTTCCTGCTCACGAGCTGGATCGCCGACCAGGCCGGGTTGCCCTTCCATGTCGACAGCTTCTGGCCGGAGGCCGTGCTCGGCGCGCTCTTCGTCGGGATCGTCACCTGGATCCTGGGCGCCGTGCTCGATCGGGACTGAGCCGCACCGCCGTGGGGCGGCCTCCAGATGCCGGGAACGGGCTGCTCAGCGGCCCGGGTCGCCGGGCTAGTGTCACCAGGGTGACCACCCTGACCCGCCACGACGGCTACCTGCTCAGCACCGACCCGGATCGGATCGACCTGGACCGCGTGCACCACTGGCTCTCCACCGACGCGTACTGGGCGATCGGGCGGGACCGGGAGACGGTGGCGCGCGCGCTCGCCGGGTCGGTGGCGTTCGGCGTCTACCGCCCCGGCGACGGGCGGCAGGTCGCCGTCGCCCGGGCGGTCACCGACGGGGCCACCTTCGCCTGGCTCTGCGACGTCTACGTCGACCCGGGCGAGCGCGGCCGGGGGCTGGGCACCTGGCTGGCCGGCGCCGTCCGCGACCACCTCGCCGGCCTGGGCGTACGCCGGATCCTGCTGGCCACCTTCGACGCCCACGAGGTGTACGCGAAGGTAGGCTTCGCCCCGGTGACCGATCCGCACCACTGGATGCAGCTCGACCAGCGGGACCAGCCGGTGAGCCCGGTCACCGGAAAGGAGCCGGGCGGTCATTCGCCCCTTACGGTGGAAACGTGACACCACTCCGCCTCGGTTACCTCTACGGCTTCGGCGCGTACCTGCTCTGGGGTTTCTTCCCGCTCTACCTGAAGCTGCTCCGCCCGGCCGGCCCGATGGAGGTCCTGGCCCACCGGGTCGTCTGGTCGGTGGCGTTCGTCGCCCTGCTGCTGGCCGCGATGCGCAACCTCGGCTTCCTGCGGGCGCTGCTGCGCCGGCCTCGCGCGCTGGCCGGCATCGGCGTGGCCGCCGCGCTGATCGCCGTCAACTGGGCCACCTTCATCTACGGCGTCAACTCCGACCGCGTGGTGGAGACCGCCCTCGGCTACTTCATCAACCCGCTGGTGGTGGTGCTGCTGGGCGTCACCGTGCTGCGCGAGCGGCTGCGCCCCGCGCAGTGGGTGGCGCTCGGCATCGGCGGGCTGGCCGTGGCGGTGCTGACCGTCGACTACGGCCGGCTGCCCTACCTGGCGCTGGTCGTGGCGCTCACCTTCGCCGGCTACGGCCTGGTCAAGAAGCGGCTCGGGCTGCCCGCCGCGGAGGGGCTCTTCGTCGAGTCGGCGGTGCTGGCGCTGCCCGCGCTGGCGTACCTGGGCTGGCTCACCGCCAGCGGCGACGCCACCTTCGGGCACGTCTCGGTCGGGCACACCGCGCTGCTGGTCTCGGCCGGGGCGGCGACCGCGATCCCGCTGCTGCTCTTCGCCGGGGCGGCCAACCGGCTCCCGCTCACCGGTCTCGGCATGCTCCAGTACCTCGCCCCGATCCTCCAGCTCGGCTGCGGCGTGCTGATCTTCCACGAGCCGATGCCGCCGGCCCGGCTGGCCGGCTTCGCCCTGGTCTGGGCCGCGCTGATCGTCTTCACCATCGACGCCCTCCACCACTCCCGCCGCACCCCCGCCGCCACCGTCGCCGCCCGCCGCCCCACCCCGACCCCGACCCTGACCCCGACCACAACCCGCTAACCCAGCCCGCTCCTACCCTCACCTCGCCCAGCCCACCCCCCGCCCGCCCCCTCGCCTCTCGCGATCTTGCCCTTCCCGCCCGAACAAAAGGGGCATATCTCGCATTTGACGGGCACAAGATGCAAGATCGGCGGGGGCGGGAGAGCGACGGCGCGGGGGCGGGACAGGGCGGGGGAGGACGGGGGTGAGGGGGCGGGTCAGCGGAAGTCGTAGGCGAGGACGGGGGTGCCGTCGGCGCGGAGCAGCTCCAGACGAACCAGTTCGGCGTCGGTGAAGCGGGTCGCGCCGGTGATCCGCAGGTCGTCGCCGGGGGCGGCGAGCCAGGAGCCGACCTGCTCCGTCGCGCCGCCCGGGCCGTGCGCCACCAGCCGGAAGGTGTACGCCTTGGCGTAGCCCGGCCTGGCGACGTACCCGCAGCGCATCCGCACCTCGGTGCCCCAGCCGGTGCTGGTCAGCGCGATCTCGGCGTACACCGGCACGGTGCCGGCCACCGGCTGCATGGTGACCATCCGCGCGTCGCCGGGCGGCGGGGTGGCCGCCTCGCGGGGCAGCACCACGGCGGTGCCGACGCCGACGACCAGGGCCAGCGCGGCGGCGGCGAGGGCGGTGAGGGCATACCGGCGGCGGGTGGCCGAACGCTCGCGGCGCCGGCGGTCGCCCGCGGCGGTGAGCAGCTCGGACACCCGGGGGTTCTCCGGCGACGCCGGGAACTGCTCCAGCCTGGCCGGATCGAGCCGGCCCAACAGGCCGGGCAGGACGGCGATCTCGGCGACGGCCTGGCGGCACGCGGCGCAGCCGGCGAGGTGCCGCTCGTAGGCCGCCCGTTCGGCGGGGGCCAGCGCACCCAGCACGTACGCGCCGTCGTCGTGCGCGAAGTCGCACCGGGTCATGCGGTCACCCCCATCTCGGCCAGGACCAACCGTAGTGAGCGCAGGGCGTAGTGCGTCCGGGACTTCACGGTGCCCGGCGGCACGCCCAGCCGGGTGGCCGCCTCGGCCACCGACCGCCCCTCGTAGAAGCACTCCACCAGCACCTCCCGGTGGGTGGGGCTGAGCCGGTTCAGCGCCTCGGCGACGGTCCACGCCTCCACCGCGCGTTCCGCCTCGTCCACCGTCTCCGGCGGCTCGGGCAGCTCGTCGGTGAAGACCTCGCCGACCCGGGTGGAGCGGCGCCGCCAGGCGTCGATGGCCAGGTTGCGGGCGGTGGTGAAGAGCCAGGCCCGGACCGAGCCGCGTTGCGGGTCGAGGGACTCCGGGTGCCGCCAGGCCCGCAGCAGCGTCTCCTGCACCAGGTCCTCGGCCCGCTGCCGGTCGCCGTTGACGAGGCGCAGAGCGTGCGCGTAGAGCGCCTCCGCGTGCTCGTCGTGCAGCGCGCGGAGCAGTTGGGCGTCGTGGTCGCTGATGGCGGTCTCCTCGCTCTCGGCGCGAGTCCGACAGTGGCGTTCGCACGGGAATACGCGCCGTCACCCGGATCGGTTCAGCCGCAGGTCATCGTGGCAGTCCCGGCGGAGGTGTTCACGCCCGGTTCACGCCGCCGCCGACGCCCGCTCACCGGGTCCTCCTACCGTCCGGCGGGTACGCACGCCAGCGGCTGTCCGGCGTGCACCGACCCCTCTCCAGGAGGCTCCTTCCATGAGCGACCGTCCCCGGCTGCTCCCGTTGCTGGGCGCCACCCGCCACGGCAGCCGCGACGCCATGACCTGTCTGTACCGGTGCGGCAACGCCTGCGACCACCCGGTGCCGAACACCTCCGACAACGCGTACTTCGGTGACGTGGTGGGCGCGGAGGTCTCCCGGCGCGGCGTGGTCCGGGCCGGCGCGGTCGGCGCGCTGGTCCTCGGCTTCGGCGGCGCGGCGGCCGGCGCGCTGGCCGGCGCCGCCCCCGCCGCGGCCGCCCCCGCCGCCCCCGTGGTGCCCGAGGACGCCGGCTTCGGCCGCCCCTCCGGCGGCGTCGGCAGCGGCGCGCTGACCTTCAAGCCGGTCCCGCCGAACACCCTGGACACCTTCGTCGTCCCCAACGGGTACGACCACGCGGTCGTCATCCGCTGGGGTGACCCGGTCGTCCCGGGCGCGCCCGAGTTCGACCTGCACGGCCAGACCGCCGCCGCGCAGGCCAAGCAGTTCGGCTACAACAACGACTTCGTCGGGGTGCTGCCGCTGGACGGGCGCGGGCAGCGGGCGCTGCTCGTGGTCAACCACGAGTACACCAACGAGGACCTGATGTTCCCCGGCTTCAAGAGCCAGGACGCGCTGACCGTGGAGCAGCTCCGGGTCGCGATGGCCGCGCACGGCATGTCCGTGGTGGAGCTGGAGCGGGTCGACGGCACCGGGCAGTGGCGGCCGGTCACCAAGGGGCGGCGGCCGTACAACCGGCGGATCACGGCGCTGGCCACGAAGTTCGAGCTGACCGGGCCGGCCGCCGGTTCGGCCGCCCTGAGGACCGCCGCCGACCCGAAGGGCCGCACGGTCGTCGGCACCCTCAACAACTGCGCCGGCGGGGTGACCCCGTGGGGCACGGTGCTCTCCGGCGAGGAGAACTTCAACCAGTACTTCGTCGGCGGCGACGGCGCGCCGGAGGCGGACAAGCCGAAGCTGGCCCGCTACGGCATCACCACCACCACCCGTTACCCGGGCGGCAGCCGCAAGTGGGAGCGCGCCGACGAGCGGTTCGACCTGGCCAAGCACCCGAACGAGGCCAACCGGCACGGCTGGATCGTGGAGATCGACCCGTTCGACCCGGAGAGCCGCCCGCGCAAGCACACCGCGCTGGGCCGGTTCAAGCACGAGGGCGCGAACGTCATCGTCGCCGCCAGCGGGCACGTGGTCGCGTACATGGGCGACGACGAGCGGTTCGACTACCTCTACAAGTTCGTCTCCGACAAGAAGTTCATGAAGGGCAACTCCTGGGTCGCCCGCAGGCACAACCTGACCCTGCTGGAGTCGGGCACGCTCTACGTCGCCCAGCTGGAGCAGACCAGCGCCGGCGAGATCGACGGTTCCGGCAAGCTTCCCGCCGACGGCGCGTTCAACGGCCGGGGTCGCTGGATCAAGCTGGTCAGCGGCAACCGCTCGTACGTCGACGGGATGACCGCCGCCGACGTGCTGACCTTCACCCGGCTCGCCGGCGACAAGGTCGGGGCGACCAAGATGGACCGCCCGGAGGACGTCGAGCCGAGCCTGCTCACCGGCAAGGTGTACGTGGCGCTGACCAACAACACCGACCGGGGCAAGGCCGGCAAGCCGGCCGCCGACGAGGCCAACCCGCGCAACCTGAACAAGCACGGTCAGGTGCTGGAGCTGGTCGAGGACCGTGGCGACAACTCCGCCGAGACGTTCGCCTGGTCGCTGCCGATCGTCTGCGGCGACCCGACCGACCCGTCGACGTACTTCGGCGGGTACGACAAGGCGGCGGTCTCCCCGATCTCCTGCCCGGACAACGTGGCGTTCGACGCCACGGGGAACCTCTGGATCTCCACCGACGGCAACGCGCTGGGCAGCAACGACGGTCTCTTCGCGACCGCCGTCGAGGGACCGGAGCGGGGCCACCTGAAGCAGTTCCTGACCGTGCCGGTGGGCGCGGAGGCCTGCGGCCCGTTCATCACCGGGGACAACCGCTCGGTCTTCGTGGCCGTGCAGCACCCGGGTGAGATCAGCGGCGCGTCGGTCGAGAAGCCGGCCTCGAACTGGCCGGACGGCGACTACGCCAAGCCCGGCGTGGTGGTGACCTGGCGTCTCGACGGCGGGCCGGTCGGCAGCTGACGCCTCCTCGGGCGGTCCGGCGCTGGACCGCCACCGAGGGCCCTCACCCAGCCGGGGTGAGGGCCCTCGGCCGTTTCCGGGCACGGCGGCTGCGGCGGTGCCGGCCGGACGGGTCAGCTCTCCGACGCCAGGCCGTCGGCGATGGCCCGGGCGGCGGTGAGCAGCTTCGCCCGGACCACCCGGGCGGAGGTCATCATCTCGCTGGCCGGCAGCGCGCAGGCCAGCACCACCCGGCGCTCCATGTCCTTGTCGGGGCTGACCAGCACCGCGGCGCACGCCACCCCCTGCCGGAACTGCCCCAGCTCCAGCTGCATGCCGCGCCGGTCGCCGGCGGCCAGGTCGGCCTCGAACGCCTCCGTGCTGGTCAGGGTGGCGGAGGTGAACGGGCGCATGCCGTAGTCGCGCAGGTAGCGGAAGCGCTGCTCGGCGGTCAGCGTGGCGAGCAGGGCCTTGCCCAGGGCGGTCGCGTGCGCCCCCTCGTCGAACCCGGGCACCAGGTCCTCGAGGTAGGGCGAGCGGGGGCCCTCGGCGACGGCCGTAACGGCCACCTGACCGCCCACGAACCGGCCCAGGTAGTGGCTGTAGCCCGTGTCCACGGCGGCCCGGCGCAGGCTCTCCCCGACCGCCGGCGGCCCCCGGAACGCCGTCACCAGCTCGCGGTAACGGTCGGCCACCTCCAGGCCCACGATGTACGTGCCGTCCTCGCGCCGGATCACGTAGCCCTCGTAGGCCAGGGTGCGGACCAGGTGGTAGGTCGTCGCCACGGTCAGCTCACACCGCCGGGCGATCTGCTTGACGGTCAGCCCCTTCGGGGCGCGACCGACCGACTCGAGCACTCGTAGCGCGCGGGACACGCTCCGGATGAGATCCGAAGGTTCCGCCAAGGGGTCGCGCACAACCACCTCCGCCGCCGGGGACTTACACCATATGAAATACAGGCCCGGTGCGAAATGCCTGTTCGGGTGGAGGATGCCAGATCGCCGGGAACAGCGCGTACCCGCACCGGCACGATGCGTGACCCGAGACGACCTCGCGTAGGTTTGCCGCACCATGGCCCGCCCCGCGCTCCACCCCGCCCCGGACGTCGCGCCGCCCCGCCCCGCCCGGGCCGCCGCCGGTGCCGTCGCCGTCACCATCGCCTCCGTCCTGCCGGTCTTCCTGGTCGGCGGGCTCGCCGTGCAGTTGGGCGACGACCTCGGCTTCTCCCCCGCCGGGCTGGGCCTGGCCGTCTCCGTCTACTTCGGGGTCGGCGCGCTGGCGTCGGTGCCCTCCGGGAGGCTTGTCGACCGGTACGGGCCGGCCGTGGTGGCCCGCTGCGCCATCCTGCTCTCCGCCGGGGCGATGCTCGCCGTCGCCGCCCTCGCCCGGTCGTACGCCGTGCTGGTGGGGCTGCTGGCGCTCAGCGCCGCCGCCAACGCCCTCGGCCAGCTCGCCAGCAACGCCGCGCTGGCCCGGCACGTGCCGGCGCGGCGGCAGGGGCTGTCGTTCGGGGTGAAGCAGGCCGCCATCCCCGTCTCCACCCTGCTGGCCGGCGCGGCGGTGCCGACGGTCGCGCTGACCGCCGGCTGGCGGTGGGCGTTCGTGGTGGCCGCCGGGGCGGCCCTGGCGGCGCTGCCGGCCGTACCCGCACGGGAGCCGCGCCCGGGCCGGACGGCCACGCCCGCCCGCGCCGGCCGCGCCACGGCGGCCCTGCTGGTGGTCGGGGCCGCCGCGATGCTCGCCGCGGCGGCCGCGAACGCGCTGGGCACCTTCGTGGTGGACTCCGCCGTCGACCGGGGGCTCACCCCCGGGCTGGCCGGGCTGACCCTGACCCTCGGCAGCGCGGTCTGCGTCACCGCGCGGGTCTGCGCGGGCTGGCTGGCGGACCGGCGCCCCGCCGGGCACGTGGCCGTCATCGCCGGCATGCTCGTGGTCGGCGCGGCCGGGCTGGGCCTGCTCGCCGTCGCCGGCCCGGCGCCGCTGGTCCTCGGCGTGGTGCTCGGCTTCGGCCTGGGCTGGGCGTGGCCGGGGCTGATGACGTTCGCGGTGGTCCGGCTGCACCCGCAGGCCCCGGCCGCCGCCACCTCGATCACCCAGACCGGGGTGTACGCGGGCGGCTGCCTCGGCCCGCTGGGCCTCGGCGCGGTGGCCGCCCATGCCGGCTACCCCGCGATGTGGCTCACCGCCGGGGCGGCCATGCTGGCCGCCGCCGCCCTGATGCTCACCGGCAGCCGCCTGCTCGCCCGCGAGTGAGCGGGCCGGGCCGATCCTGTCGGTGCCGACGGCTAGTTTATCGATCATGAATTCGTGGCACCACGCGCAGTCGGCGGCGCGCAAGTGGGGCGGCACCCCGGAGGACTACCTGCCGATCGAGGAGTTCATCGACTCCTCCAAACAGATCATCGGGGACGTCCGGCACCGCGCGATGTACCACCACACCGCCGGCATCTACCTCTGCCAGCGGATCTTCGGCGACACCCTGCAGGTCGGCCGCAAGCGCGTCCCGGTCCGCCTGATCGCCGAACGGCACGTGCTCGAGGACCTGGGCTGGCTGCCCAGCCCCGCCGACTACCTCGACGGGATGCCGATCCGCCCCTGGATGTCCGGCGCCCAGCGCAAGGACCTGCCCCTCTCCACCCTGCTCGGAGGCGACCAGTGAGTCACGTCAGTTTCCTCGGCATCCCGGTCGAGGGTGAGATCACCCAGGGCCACCGGGTCCCGCAGCGGCCCCTGGAGGAGCTGCGACCGCTCCTGCGCGCCCTGCTCGACGACGAGGCCGTCACGGAGTTCGGCTGGCGGCAGTTCACGCCCTACTTCAACGACGGGGAGCCGTGCGTCTTCGGCGTCCAGGACGTGTGGGTACGCACCACCGCCGACGGGCCGCAGGCCGACCCGGACGATCTCTGCGTGGGCGAATACGCCGACCGGCACCCGACCCTGGGCGGTTGGGCCTCCTCGAGGCGGGACACGTACCGAGGGCACGACGAGGCCCGCTACCTGCGGGCGTACGCCTTCGCCGAGGCTCTCGAGCAGTGCGGCTTCGACGACGTGCTCCTGGAGACGTTCGGCGACCACGCCGACGTGATCGTCCGCCGAGCGGGAATCCAGGTCCAGCACTACGAGCACGAATGACCGGCCGCACCTGGCCGCCCCTGCTCCGGGGCGGCCAGGACGGGCGTCAGCTCGTGCGGTCGGCGATGTAGTCGCAGAGGGACTCGAGGGCGCGGCGGGCCGGGGCCTCCGGAAGCGGCGCGAGCTGCTCCCGGGCCTCCTCGGCGTAGCTGCGGACCGTCTCCCGGGCCCGCTTGAGCGCCGGGCTCTCGCGGAGCAGGCCGAGCGCCTCGGCGTGCAGGTCGTCGTCGGTCAGCGGGCCGGTGGCCAGGATCTCCCGCAGCCGCACCGAGGCGGCGTCGGCGTCGTCCGAGGCGAGCGCGTAGAGCACCGGCAGGGTCGGCACGCCCTCACGCAGGTCGGTGCCGGGCGTCTTGCCCGACTCCACCGACTCAGAGGCGATGTCGAGCAGGTCGTCGGAGAGCTGGAAGGCCACCCCGATGGTCTCGCCGTAGCCGGCCAGCGCCTCGATGTGCTCCGGGGCGGCGCCGCCGAACATGCCGCCGAAACGGGCCGAGGTGGCGATCAGCGAGCCGGTCTTCCCCGCGATCACGTCCAGGTAGTGGGCCACCGGGTCGTCGCCGGGGCGGGGGCCGACGGTCTCGGCGATCTGGCCGTGCACCAGCCGGGCGAAGGTGCGCGCCTGGAGGCGTACGGCCTCGATGCCCAGGTCGGCCGCGATGTCGGCGGCGCGGGCGAAGAGGTAGTCGCCGACGAGGATGGCGACCGAGTTGGTCCACCGGGAGTTGGCGCTGGGCGCCCCCCGGCGCACGGCGGCCTCGTCCATCACGTCGTCGTGGTAGAGCGTCGCCAGGTGGGTGAGCTCCATCACCACCGCGGCCGGCACGACCTGGGCGCTGGTCGGGTCGCCGAACTGCGCGCCCAACGCCACCAGCAGCGGGCGGAACCGCTTGCCGCCGGCCTCCACGAGATGCCGGGCGGCCTCGGTGACGAACGGGTCGGCACTGGCCACACTGGCCCGCAACTCGACCTCGATGCCCTCCAGCAGGCCCAGCACGGACGCCTCGACGCGAGGATCGGCGAGATAGAGGCCGAGCGCGCCGAACTGACTCGTGCTCACCCTGGTCCGACGGCCGCCGGACCCGATGGCACTTGAACGCTCGCCAGCCGGATTCACCACGCCTTCAACCATGCCACACCCCTCCGACCTGCCCGGGACGGGGGATACGGCACGGGGGCCGGCACGCCGTGGCGTACCGGCCCCCGCGGGCCCGAGCGTCGGTCATCTGACAAATTCGGCGGCGCCGGTGGCCAGGTCGAGCAGCGGCGCCGGGGCGACGCCGAGGACCAGGGTGGCGATCACGCCGATCATCAGCGCGGCCGAGGTCAGCCCGCCCGGCACGGCGACGGTCGGCGTCGACTCGCCCGGCTCGGAGAGCCACATCATCACCACGACCCGCAGGTACGGGAAGGCCAGCACCATGCTGGTCAGCACGCCGGCGATCACCAGCCACGCCTGCCCGCCGTCGAGCGCCGGCCCGAAGACCGCGAACTTGCTCGTGAAGCCGCTGGTCAGCGGGATGCCGGCGAAGGCGAGCAGGATGAAGGTGAAGACGCCGGCGTAGAACGGCGAACGCCGCCCCAGCCCGGCCCAGCGGGACAGGTGGGTGGCCTCCCCGTCGGCGTCGCGCACCAGGGTCACCACGGCGAACGCGGCGAGCACCGAGAAGCCGTACGCGACCAGGTAGAACATCGTCCCGGAGACCCCGTCGGCGCTCGGCGCCAGCACGCCCACCAGCAGGTAGCCGGCGTTGGCGATCGAGGAGTACGCCAGCAGCCGCTTGATGTCGGTCTGGGTGACCGCCAGCACCGCGCCGATCAGCATGGTCAGCACCGCCACCGCGCCGAGGACCGGGGTGAAGTCCCACCGCGCCCCGTCGAAGGCGACGTGGAACACCCGCAGCAGGGCGCCGAACGCGGCGACCTTGGTGCAGGCGGCCATGAAGCCGGTGATGGGGGTCGGCGCGCCCTGGTAGACGTCCGGCGTCCAGACGTGGAACGGGGCGGCCGCGGCCTTGAAGAGCAGACCGATGGCGAGCAGCGCCATGCCGCCGAAGAGCAGCACCGGGCTGGCCGGGGAGTCGGCGACGGCCGCGTGGACGGTGGCGAAGTCGACGCCCGCCTGCCGGCCCGGGACGCCCGCGGTGAAGCCGTACACCAGGGCCACGCCGAACAGGAAGAAGGCCGAGGCGTACGCGCCGAGCATGAAGTACTTCAGCGCGGCCTCCTGGCTCAGCAGCCGCCGGCGGCGGGCCAGCGCACAGAGCAGGTACAGCGGCAGCGAGAAGACCTCGAGCGCGATGAACATGGTCAGCAGGTCGTTCGCCGCCACAAAGATCAGCATGCCGCCGATCGCGAACGTGGTCAGCGGGTAGACCTCGGTGAGGCCGTTCTTGCCCTCGGCCTGCCGCCGGTCGTCGGCGGACTCGGCGGTGACCGCGGCCTGGGCGACGAACGCCCCGCCCCGCTCCACCGAGCGCTCGCCGATGAGCAGCAGCGCCATCGCGGCGAGGACCAGGATCGCGCCCTGGAGGAAGAGCGTCGGCCCGTCGATCGCGATCGCCCCGCCGATGGTGATCGACCGCTCGTCTGCCGCCAGCACCACCATGGTCAGCGCGGCCAGCACCGCCAGCAGGGCCAACGAGAGCTGCACCACGTGCCGGAGCCGGCGGGGCACGAACGCCTCGACCAGCACGCCGAGCAGCGCGGCACCCAGCATGATCAGGGTCGGCGCGAGCGCCGCGTAGTCGATCGACGGCAGTTTCAGCTCATTCACTTTGCCGCCTCCTGGACGGTGCCGCCCGAGGTCGGGGCGGGGTCGGTCCTGCCGATGTCCTGCATGGTCGCCTGCACGGCCGGGTTGATCACGTCGGTCACCGGCTTCGGGTAGAAGCCGAGCAGCACGATCAGCACGATCAGTGGGGCGACCACGAACTTCTCGCGCAGGTTGAGGTCCCGCCGCATGCCGTCGACCTCGGTCAGCGCCGGATTGAGCGTGCCCTGCGTGGTGCGCTGCACCATCCACAGCACGTACGCGGCGGCCAGGATGATGCCGAGCGTCGCGATCACCGCGACCGGCTTGTTCACCGTGAACGTGCCGATCAGCACCAGGAACTCGGAGACGAACGGCGCGGTGCCGGGCAGCGCGAGCGAGGCCAGACCGGCGAAGAAGAGCACCCCGGCCAGGAGCGGCACCAGCTTGCCGGCGCCGCCGAAGTCGCTGATCAGCGCCGAGCCGCGCCGGGCGATGAGCATGCCCACCACCAGGAAGAGCAGGCCGGTGGCGAGGCCGTGGTTGAGCATGTAGAGCACCGCGCCGGTGCCCGCCTGGGTGGTGAAGGCGAAGATGCCCACCCCGATGAAGCCGAAGTGCGCGATCGACGTGTACGACACCAGCCGCTTGAGGTCGTTCTGGCCCACCGCCAGCAGCGCGGCGTAGATGATGCCGATCAGGCCCAGCGCCAGCGCCCACGGGGCGAACCACTTGGCCGCGTCCGGGAACAGCGGCAGGCAGTAGCGCAGGATGCCGAACGTGCCGACCTTGTCGAGCACGCCGACGAGCAGCGCCGCCGCGCCGGCCGGGGCCGCGCCACCGGCGTCCGGCAGCCAGGTGTGGAACGGGAAGAACGGCGCCTTGATCGCGAACGCGAGGAAGAAGCCGAGGAACAGCCAGCGCTCCGTGCCGGTGGAGATGTCCACCTGGGACAGCGCCTGCCAGTCGAAGGTCTTCCCGCCGACCACCCAGAGGCCGATCACCGCGGCGAGCATGAACAGGCCGCCGACGAGCGAGTAGAGGAAGAACTTCACCGCCGCGTACTGCCGCTGGTGGCCGCCGTAGCTGCCGATGAGGAAGTACATCGGCACCAGCATGACCTCGAAGAACACGTAGAACAGGAAGACGTCGGCGGCGGCGAAGACGCCGATCATCGTGCACTCGAGGACGAGCAGCAGCGCGAAGTAGACCGGCACTGACCGCTTCGACGACTCGGCGTCGTGCCAGGACGCCAGGATCACCAGCGGCACCAGCACCGCGATCAGCATCAGCATGACCAGCGCGATGCCGTCGGCGGCGAAGGTGAAGCTGACGCCCCAGTTCGGGATCCACGGGTACGACTCGCGGAACTGGAAGCGGTCACCACCGACCTGGAAGGTCACCCACATGACCACCGACAGCGCCAGCACCAGCAGCGACCAGCCGAGCGCCACCTGCTTGGCCAGTTCCGGCCGGCTGCGCGGCAGGAAGGCCACCACCAGGGCACCGACCAGCGGTGCCACGGTGAGCACCGAGAGGAACGGGAAGTCGGACATTATGCGGCCTTACCTCCGTCGTCACTGCGCGGTCCGCCGACGACGGCCGCCTGGAAGAGGTCGATCACGCCAGCCACCCCGCCTCGACGGCCAGGAACGCCGCCACCACCAGCAGCGCGCCGGCCAGGATCGAGGTGGCGTACGACCGGACGAAGCCCGTCTGGAGCCGCCGGAGCCGGCCCGAGCCGCCACCGATCCCCGCCGCGAGGCCGTTGACCAGCCCGTCGACGCCCCGGTTGTCCAGGTAGACCAGCGCCCGGGTGAGGAAGATGCCCGGCTTCTCGAAGACCGCCTCGTTGAACGCGTCGGTGTAGAGGTTGCGCCGGGCGGCGGTGACCAGCACCCCGGCCGGCTGCGGCGCGGTGGCCGTGCCGCCCCGGAACAGGAACCAGGCCAGGCCCGCGCCGACCACGGTGACCAGCAGCGAGAGCACGGTGATCACGGTGTGCGAGAGCACCCCGTGCGCCTCCCCGCCGGGCTTCTCACCGAGCACCGGCGTCAGCCAGGAGATGACCCCGTCGTTCCAGGCCATCAGTCCACCGGCCAGCACCGATCCGGCCGCCAGCAGGATCAGCGGGATCGTCATCAGCTTCGGCGACTCGTGCGGGTGCTCGATGTCCTCCGTCCAGCGCTTCGGCCCGTGGAAGGTGAGCACGAAGAGCCGGGTCATGTAGAAGGCGGTCAGCCCGGCGCCGAGCAGCGCCGCCCCGCCGAAGAGCCAGGCGGTCCAGTCCTCCCGCTCGAAGGCGGCCGCGATGATCGGCTCCTTCGAGAAGTAGCCGGAGAGCGGCGGGATGCCGATGATCGCGAGCCAGCCGGCGGCGAAGGTCAGCCAGGTGATCTTCATGTGCTTCGAGAGGCCACCGAAGCGGCGGATGTCCACCTGGTCGTTCATGCCGTGCATGACCGAGCCGGCGCCGAGGAACATGTTGGCCTTGAAGAAGCCGTGCGCCAGCAGGTGGATGATGGCCAGCGCGTACGCGCCCCCACCGAGGCCGACACCGACGAACATGTAGCCGATCTGGCTCACCGTCGACCAGGCCAGCACCCGCTTGATGTCGTCCTTGGCCGCGCCGATGACGCAGCCGATCAGCAGGGTCAGCGCGCCGACGCTCACCACCACGAGCTGGAGGGTGGAGTTGGCCGAGAAGATCGGGTTGGAGCGGGCGATCAGGTAGACGCCCGCCGTGACCATGGTGGCGGCGTGGATGAGCGCCGACACCGGGGTCGGACCCTCCATCGCGTCCGGCAGCCATGCCTGGAGCGGGAACTGGCCGGACTTGCCGGTCGCGCCGAGCAGCAGCAGCAGGCCGAGCACCAGCACCGTGGTCGCGGTCAGCGAGCCGACGCCGTTGAAGACCTCGTCGTACTGGGTGGTGCCGAGGGTGGCGAACATGATGAAGATGCCGATCGCCAGGCCGGCATCGCCGACCCGGTTCATCAGGAACGCCTTCTTGCCGGCCGTGGCGGCGCTCGGCCGCTCGTACCAGAAGGAGATCAGCAGGTACGACGCCAGACCGACGCCCTCCCAGCCGAAGTAGAGCATCACGTAGTTGTTGCCGAGCACCAGCAGGAGCATGGCCGCGACGAACAGGTTGAAGTACCCGAAGAACCGCCGGCGCCCCGCGTCGTGCGCCATGTACTCGACCGCGTAGAGGTGGATCAGGAAACCCACCCCGGTGATCAGCAGTACGAAGACGGCGGCCAGCGGGTCGAAGAGCAGGCCGAAGTCCACCCGCAGGTCGCCGACCGTGATGAAGTCCCACAGGCTCAGCTCGACCGACTTGTTCTCCAGGCCACGCAGCTGGAAGAAGTAGGTCAGGCCCAGCACGAACGCGGCGCCGATGGCGGCCACCCCGAGCCAGTGCCCCCAGCGGTCCGCCCGCCGGCCGAGCAGCAGCAGGATCGCCGCGCTGACCAGCGGGATCGCCACCAGCAGCCAGACGCTGCCCAGCAGCCCGTCCGCCGTCGCGTACGCGACGGTGCCCGCCGGCTCAGCCGGGGCGTTCGTCAGAATCGTTCCCACCGCAGGACCCCTCAGTACTTCAGCAGGTTGGCGTCGTCGACGCTCGCGGAGCGCCGGGTCCGGAAGATCGCCATGATGATGGCGAGCCCGACCACGACCTCGGCCGCCGCCACCACCATCACGAAGAACGCCATGATCTGGCCGTTGAGGTCACCGTTGATCCGGCTGAAGGTGACCAGCGTCAGGTTGGCCGCGTTGAGCATCAGCTCGATGCACATGAACAGCACGATCGCGTTGCGCCGGATCAGCACACCGGCCGCGCCGATGGTGAACAGCACCGCGGCCAGCACCAGGTAGTAGTCGGGCGTCATCGCTGCGCCAACCTTTCGTTCGCGACTGCGGGGCTCGCAAGCTCACTCCTCGCGCTCACTTGTCCGTCCCCTTCAGCGAGGTCTCCCGGTCGGTGAGCTCGCGCACCGGCAGGATGTCGGGGGTGCTCACCTCGGTCAGCCGGCCGTCGGGCAGGCGGGCCGGGGTGGCCACCGAGGACGAGGTCGCGTAGACGCCCGGTCCGGGCTTCGGGCCCGGGTAGTTGCCAGGCCGGAAGCGTGCCCGCATGGTCGTCGGCTGGTCCAGCTTGTCCTGCTTGCGCCGCTCGATGTGCGCCAGCACCATCGCGCCGACCGCGGCGGTGATGAGCAGCGCCGAGGTGAGCTCGAACGCGAAGACGTACTTGGTGAAGAGCAGCCGGGCGATGCCCTGCACGTTGCCCTCGGCGTTGGCCTGCTCCAGGCCGACGGCCGTGGTGCCCTCCAGCGCGCGCCAGAGCCCGCCGCCGACGAGGCCGGCGAAGCCGAGCCCGAGCACCACCGCCGCGACCCGCTGGCCGCGGAGCGTCTCGATCAGCGAGTCCGAGGCGTCCCGGCCCACCAGCATCAGCACGAACAGGAAGAGCATCATGATCGCGCCGGTGTAGACGATGATCTGCACCATGCCGATGAACGGCCCGGCCTGGAGCACGTAGAACACGCCCAGGCAGAGCATGGTCAGCACCAGCCAGAGCGCCGAGTGCACGGCGTTGCGCGCCGCGACCATGCCGATCGCGCCGATCAGCGCCAGCGGGGCCAGGATCCAGAAGGTGACCTGCTCCCCACCGGAGACCCCGCCCGCCGCGGCGAGCACCGTCTGCGTGGTCATGCTCCGTCCCCCTTGCCGGCCGCGGCCCGCCGGGCGTGCTGCTCGGCACCGGGGAAGGTCACGCCGGGGTGCTCCTCCACCTGGTACCGGCCCGGGTTGTTGGCCGAGTGCTCCGCGCCGGCCGAGGTGCCCGGGTTGGTCAGCGCGCCGACGTAGTAGTCCTTCTCGCTGTCGCCCAGCCGCATCGGGTGCGGCGGCTGCTCCATGCCCGGCAGCAGCGGCGCGAGCAGCTGCTCCTTCGTGAAGATCAGGTCCTGCCGGCTGTCCCGGGCCAGCTCGTACTCGTTGCTCATGGTGAGCGAACGCGTCGGGCAGGCCTCGATGCAGAGCCCGCAGAAGATGCAGCGGGCGTAGTTGATCTGGTAGATGCTGGCGTACCGCTCACCCGGCGAGAAGCGCTGCTCGTCGGTGTTGTCGCCACCCTCGACGTAGATCGCGTCCGCCGGGCAGGCCCAGGCGCACAGCTCGCACCCGATGCACTTCTCCAGCCCGTCCGGGTGCCGGTTCAGGATGTGCCGCCCGTGGTAGCGCGGCGCCGAGACCGGCGGCTTGAACGGGTAGTCGGTGGTGACGACCTTCTTGAACATGTGCGAGAAGGTGACACCGAAGCCCTTGAACGTTCCGGTGATCGCGCCCACGTCACACCTCCCTGGAGTCCGAGCCGGCGGCGATGTTGGCCGGCTCCCGCTCGGCGACCACGCGCCTGGTGCGCGGGCTCGGTGGTATCTGCAGGTCCATCGGGGGCAGCGGGAAGCTGCCGTGCGGCCGGTTGTCGACCTGCTCCTGGACGGTGGGCTTCGGCTGCGGCTTCCGGCTCGGCCACAGCAGCGTGGCGAGCAGCAGGATGCCGGCGGGGATGCCGACCGCGATCAGCTTGCTGCGCGAGTCCCAGTCCTCGATCGAGCGCAGGCCGGCCAGGACCAGGATCCAGACCAGGTTGATCGGGAGCAGCACCTTCCAGCCGAAGCGCATGAACTGGTCGTAGCGCAGCCGGGGCAGCGTGCCCCGCAGCCAGACGAAGACGAAGACCAGCAGGACGACCTTGACGAAGAACCAGAGCATCGGCCACCAGCCGGAGTTGGCGCCGGCCCAGATGGTGGTGATCGGCGCCGGGGCCCGCCAGCCGCCCAGGAAGAGCGTCGTGGTGACCGCGGACATGGTGACCATCGAGACGTACTCGCTGAGCATGAAGAGCGCGAACTTCAGCGAGCTGTATTCCGTCATGAAGCCCGCGACCAGCTCGGACTCCGCCTCGGGCAGGTCGAACGGCGCGCGGTTGGTCTCGCCGACCGTGGCGATGAAGAAGATGACGAAGCTGGGCAGCAGCAGGATCGCGTACCAGCCGGGGGCCGGGACCTCGACGCCCGCGATGCTCAGCCGGGTGCCGTCCGCCTGGGCGGCGACGATCCCGCTGGTGGACATCGTGCCGGCGGTCATGAACACCGCCACGATGCTCAGGCCCATCGCGACCTCGTACGAGATCATCTGGGCGGTGGAGCGCAGGCCGCCGAGCAGCGGGTAGGTCGAGCCGGAGGCCCAGCCGCCGAGCACGATGCCGTAGATGCCCATCGACGAGCAGACCAGCAGCACCAGCACCGCCACCGGCACGTCGGTGACCTGCAGCGGCGTCCAGTGGCCGAAGATGCTCACCATCGGGCCGAACGGCACCACCGACAGCGCGGTGACCGCACAGATCACCGAGATCGTCGGGGCGAAGAAGTACACGACCTTGTCGGCCGCCTTCGGCAGGATGTCCTCCTTGAAGGCCATCTTGAGGCCGTCGGCGAGGGTCTGCAGCAGGCCGAACGGGCCGACCTGGTTGGGGCCGGGCCGCACGGCCATGCGGCCCACGACCCGTCGCTCGAACCAGACGCCGAGCAGGGTGGCGAGCAGACCGAAGGCGAAGGCGAAGACGATCTTGCCGAGGACCAGCCACCAGGGGTCCCGGCCGAAGTCGGCCAGCGTCGGATCCTGGGCCAGGTAGACCGCGTTCACTGGATTGCACCCCCTGCGTTGAGGAGCGGGCCCGGACGGCCGGCCGCGTCAGCGGCGACCTCTCCGGCCTCCGGCGTCGCCCCGGTCGGGGCGGGAGCGGAGATCCGGACGACCGCGCCGGACGTCGCGCCGAGGCTGCGCCGCACGGTCGAGCCGGGCGAGTTGGTCGGCAGCCAGACGACGCCGTCCGGCATCTCGGTGATCGCCGCCGGCAGGGTCAGCGCCCCCCGGTCGGTGCCCACCGTCACCGGGTCGCCGTCGGCGACGCCGAGCGCCTCCGCGGTGCCCTCGCCCAGCCGGACCACCGGCGGGCGGGCGGTGCCCGCGAGGTGCTCGTCGCCGTCGGTGAGGCTGCCCAGGTCGACCAGCTGGTGCCAGGTCGCGAGCACGGCCTCGCCGGCGCCCGGCTGCGGCACCGCGGCCGGCTCCACCGCCGGGGCGCCGGGCCGGTCGGTGCGGGTACGCGGCAGCGCGCCCAGCTCGCGGCGGACGCTGAGCACGTCGCCGGTGCCGAGCTGCACGTCGAGCTGCGCGGCGAGCGCGTCCAGCACCCGGCCGTCGGTCATCGCGGCGGTCCGCAGCACCGCTTCGAAGGTGCGCAGCCGGCCCTCCCAGTCCAGGAAGCTGCCGGCCTTCTCGGCCACCGGGGCCACCGGGAAGACCACGTCGGCCCGGCGGGCCACCGCGCTCATCCGCTGCTCCAGGCTGACCAGGAACGGCACCGCGTCGAGGGCCGCCTCGGCCAGCCGCGGGTCGGCCAGGTCGGCCGGGTCGACCCCGGCCACCACCAGCGCGCCGAGCTGGCCGGCGGCGGCGGCGGCGAGAATGCCGTCGGTGTCCCGACCGGCCTGGCTCGGGATCACCCCGGCCGCGATGTCCCACGCCTCGCCCAGCTCGGCCCGGGCTGCGGGCTCGGTGACCAGGCGACCGCCGGGGAGCAGGTTGGGCAGGCAGCCCGTGTCGACCGCGCCGCGGTCACCCGCGCGCCGCGGCACCCAGGCCAGCTTCGCGCCGGTACGCCGGGCGACGTCGGCCGCCGCGGAGAGGCCGCCCGGCACGCTCGCCAGCCGCTCGCCGACGATCAGGATCGCGCCCTCGGCGCTCAGCGCCTCGGCGACCGTGGCGTGCTCGGCAAGCACGGTCGCCTCCTCGCCCGGCACCACCCGGGCCAGCTTGGCGCCGAGCTTCTCCAGGCCGCGGGTGGCGAACGGCGCGATCGCGTACACCGTCAGCTTCTTCTTGAGGTACGCCTTGCGCAGCCGCAGGAAGAGGATCGGGCACTCCTCCTCCGGCTCCAGCCCGACCAGCACCACGGCCGGGGCGTTCTCCACGTCGGCGTACGTGACGTCCGTGACCCCGGCGACCGAGCTGGCCAGGAAGTCGGTCTCCTCGCGGGAGACCGGCCGGGCCCGGAAGTCGATGTCGTTGGTGTTCAGCGCGACCCGGGCGAACTTCGCGTACGCGTAGGCGTCCTCGACGGTCAGCCGGCCGCCGGTCAGCACCGCCGTGCCCTGGCCGTCCCGCGCCGCGCGCAGCCCCTCGGCGGCGACGGCCAGCGCCTCGCTCCACGACGCCTCGCGCAGCTCGCCGGTGCGCTCGTCGCGGACCAGCGGGGTGGTGAGCCGGTCGAAGGCGCGGGTGTACTGGAAGCCCCACCGCCCCTTGTCGCAGTTCCACTCCTCGTTGACCTGCGGGTCGTCGCCGGCCAGCCGGCGCAGCACCTTGCCCCGCCGCCAGTCGGTGCGCTGGGCGCAGCCGGCCGAGCAGTGCTCGCACACGCTCGGCGTGGAGACCAGGTCGAACGGGCGGGCCCGGAACCGGTACTGCGTGCCGGTCAGCGCGCCGACCGGGCAGATCTGCACCGTGTTCCCGGAGAAGTACGAGTTGAAGGGCACGTCACCGGAGTCGCCCTCCTCGCCGTACTCCTCGTCCCGGTAGATGTTGATCTCCTCGGCGGACGACCGGCCCATCAGGTCGATGAACTTGTCGCCGGCGATCTCCTCGGAGAACCGGGTGCAGCGCTGGCAGAGCACGCAGCGCTCGCGGTCGAGCAGCACCTGGGTGCTGATCGGCAGCGGCTTCGGGTACTCCCGCTTGTGCTCGTGGAACCGCGAGTCGGCACGGCCGGTCGACATCGCCTGGTTCTGCAGCGGGCACTCGCCGCCCTTGTCGCACATGGGGCAGTCGAGCGGGTGGTTGAGCAGCAGCAGCTCCATGACCCCCTCCTGCGCCTTCTTGGCGACCGGGGAGGTGAGCTGCGTGCGTACCACCATGCCGTCGGCGACGGTCTGGGTGCAGGAGGCGACCGGCTTGCGCTGCCCCTCCACCTCGACCAGGCACTGCCGGCACGCGCCGGCCGGGGCCAGCAGCGGGTGGTCGCAGAACCGGGGGATCTCGGTGCCCAGCTGCTCGGCGACCCGGATCAGCAGCGCCCCCTTCGGGGCGGTGACCTCGACGCCGTCGATGGTGAGGGTGACGGTTTCGGTCTGCTTGACGACGTCAGTCATTAGTGCGCTCCCACCAGCTGCTTGTCCGACAGCTTCGGCGCGGTACGTCCCTCGATGTAGTCGAGGTAGTCCTGCTTGAAGTACTTCAGCGACGAGGTCACCGAGCTGGTCGCACCGTCACCCAGGCCGCAGAACGAGCGGCCGAGGATGTTGTCGCAGGTGTCGAGCAGGGTGTCCAGGTCCTCGTGGGTGCCCTGGCCGGCGAGGATCCGCCGGTAGACCCGAACCATCCAGTAGTTGCCCTCGCGGCACGGGGTGCACTTGCCGCACGACTCGTGGTGGTAGAACTCCAGCCACCGGTAGGTCGCGTAGACCGGGCAGTCCTGGTCGGAGAAGATCTGGGTGGCCGTGGTGCCGAGGATCGAACCGGCCGCCGCCACCCCCTCGAAGTCCAGCGGCACGTCCAGGTGCTCGGCGGTGAGCAGCGGCGTCGACGAGCCGCCCGGCGTCCAGAAGCTCAGGTTGTGGCCGGGCTGCATGCCGCCGGCCAGCTCGATCAGCTCCCGGAGGGTGACGCCCATGGTGCACTCGAACTGGCCGGGGTTGGCGATCCGGCCGGAGAGCGAGTAGATCATCGGGCCGGAGGACTTCTCCGTGCCCATGGTCTTCCACCAGTCCGCGCCGCCCAGCACGATGTACGGCACGCTCGCGATGGTGCCGACGTTGTTGACGACGGTCGGGCTCGCGTACAGGCCGTGGGTCGCCGGGAACGGCGGGCGCAGCCGGGGCTGGCCCCGGAAGCCCTCCAGCGAGTCCAGCAGCGCGGTCTCCTCGCCGCAGATGTACGCCCCGGCGCCCGAGTGCACCACCAGGTCCAGGTCGAAGCCGCTGCCCTGGATGTTCCGGCCGAGGTAGCCCCGGGCGTACGCCTCCTGCACGGCGTTGCGCAGCCGGCGCGCGGCGTGCACCGCCTCGCCCCGGATGTAGATGTAGGCGCGGTTGGCCCGGATCGCGTACGACGCGATGATCACGCCCTCGACGAGCGAGTGCGGGTCGTGCGTCATCAGCGGCAGGTCCTTGCAGGTGCCCGGCTCGCCCTCGTCGGCGTTGACCACGAGGTAGTGCGGCTTGCCGTCGCCCTGCGGGATGAACCCCCACTTGAGACCGGTCGGGAAGCCGGCGCCGCCGCGACCGCGCAGCCCGGAGTCCTTGACCAGCTGGATGAGGTCGTCCGGGTGGGCCTTGAGCGCCTTGCGCAGGGCCGCGTAGCCGTCGAGCTTCTCGTAGGTGCCGATCCGCCACGCGTCCGGCGACAGCCAGCGCTTGGTGAGCACCGGCGTCAGCTTGGCCAGGGTCTCCGGCCGGGGAGTGGTCACTTCTGGACCCCCGTCTCGCTCGCGCGGGCGGAGCCCGCGCCACCGGCGCCGGCCCCCGCCTCGGCTTCCTTGAGGTTGCGCTCCTGCGCCCCGGCCTCGTCGCCGGCGGGCTTGCCGTCGCCGGCCGGCGCGTTGGCCGCGGCTCCGGCGGCCTCCGCCGCCTGGGCGTCGCGGGGCGCCGGCGGCACGCTGTCGGCGGGGACCTTGGTGCCGGGGGACTCCGGCACGGCCGTCCGCGCGTCCGGCTGGCGGGTCTCGGCGGCCCGCACCTCGGGCGACTTGTCGTCCGGCGCCTTCACGTCCCGGGTGGTGCTGCCGGCTGCTTCGGCCGCCGGGGCCGGCTCGCCGGCGCCCGCGTTGCCCGCCTTGCCGGCGGGCCCGGCGCCGTTGCCACTCGCGGCCTGGGCGGGAGCCGGCTTCGCGGCGGCCTCGCTCCTGGCCTTCGCCTCGGCGGCGGCCTTGTCGGCCTCGGCCTTGCTGCGGATCGGGGTGTTCGGGTCGAAGCCCGGCACCGAGATGCCGTGCTGCTGCGCCAGCCGCAGCCCGCGCAGGGTGGGCTCTCCCGGCCCGCCGTCGGCCACCGCGCCCTCGCGCTCGTCGGCGAAGCCGGCGAGCTGCACCGCCATCTCCTTGAGCGTGCAGAGCCGGGCGCCCCGGGTCGGCATCGGCCGGCCCCCGGCGCGCAGCTCGTCGACCACGCCGAGCGCGGTCTGCGGGTCCACTCCGTCGAAGAAGTCGTAGTTGACGGTCATCACCGGCCCGTAGTCGCAGGCCGCCAGGCACTCGGCGTGCTCCAGGGTGATCTTCCCGTCGGTGGTGGTCTCGTCGTGCCCCACGCCGAGGTGCTCGGCGAGGGTGTCGTAGACCTCCTGGCCGCCGAGCACGTTGCACATCGTGTTGGTGCATACGCTCACCAGGTAGTCGCCGGTCGGCCGGCGCTTGTACATGGTGTAGAAGGTGGCGACCGCGCCGACCTGGGCCTTGTTCAGGCCCAGCACCTCGGCGCAGAACTCCACGCCGGCCGGCGAGACGTAACCCTCCTCGGCCTGCACCAGGTGCAGCAGCGGCAGCAGCGCCGACCGGGACCGGTCGGCCGGGTACCGGGCGATGATCTCCCGGGCCCGTTCGCGGGTCTCGTCACTGAAAGTCGTCATCAGAGTCGCCTTCCGTTCGCGACTGCGGGGCTCGCAAGCTCACTCCTCGCGCTCACCGGTCACACCCACCCATCACGGGGTCCAGCGAGGCGCCGCCGGCGATCACGTCGGCGATCAGGCCGCCCTCGGCCATCGCCGGGAGGGCCTGGAGGTTGACGAAGCTCGGTTCGCGGTAGTGCACCCGGTACGGCCGGGTGCCGCCGTCGGAGACGGCGTGCACGCCCAACTCGCCGCGCGGCGACTCGATGCCGACGTAGACCTGGCCCGGCGGCACCCGGAACCCCTCGGTGACGAGCTTGAAGTGGTGGATCAGCGACTCCATCGACTGACCCATGATCTTCGCGACGTGCTCCAGCGAGTTGCCCATGCCGTCGACGCCGATGGCGAGCTGCGCCGGCCAGGCGATCTTCTTGTCGGCCACCATCACCGGGCCCGGCCTGAGGCGGTCCAGCGCCTGCTCGACGAGCTTGAGCGACTCCCGGATCTCGGCGAGCCGGACCAGGTAGCGGCCCCACACGTCGCCGTCGGTGTGCGTCGGCACGTCGAACTCGTACGTCTCGTAGCCGCAGTACGGCATCGTCTTGCGCAGGTCCCAGGCGAGGCCGGCGGAGCGCAGCACCGGGCCGGTCACGCCGAGCGCGAGGCAGCCGGTCACGTCGAGCACCGCGACGTTCTTCGTCCGCTCGAGCCAGATCGGCTGCCCGGAGAGGAGGCTCTCGTATTCCTTCAGCCGCTTCGGCAGCAGCTTCAGGAACTCGCGGATCTTGACGACCGCCTCGTCCGGCACGTCCTGGGCCACGCCCCCCGGCCGGACGTACGCGTGGTTCATCCGCAGGCCGGTGATGATCTCGAAGATCTCCAGGATGTACTCACGCTCGCGGAAGCCGTAGAGCATCATGTTGATCGCGCCCAGTTCCATGGCGGTGGTGGCCAACCAGACCAGGTGCGAGGAGATGCGGTTCAGCTCCATCATCAGCACGCGGATGGTGGTCGCCCGCTCGGTGACCTGCTCCTCGATCCCGAGCAGCTTCTCCACCGCCAGCGCGTACGCCGTCTCGTTGAACAGCGGGGAGAGGTAGTCCATCCGGGTCACGAAGGTGCTGCCCTGGACCCAGTTGCGGTATTCGAGGTTCTTCTCGATGCCGGTGTGCAGGTAGCCGACGACCGAGCGGGCCTCGCGGACCGTCTCGCCCTCCAACTCCAGGATCAGCCGGAGCACGCCGTGCGTCGACGGGTGCTGCGGGCCCATGTTGACGACGATCCGCTCGTCGTTGATGGGGTCGGTGCCCGACACGACGCTGTCCCAGTCGCCACCGGTGACGGTGAAGACCTTGCCCTCGGTGGTGTCGCGCTCGGTGGCGTAGTTCGACGTGGTCACTGGTACGACCTCCGCTGGTCCGGCGGTGGAATTTCAGCGCCCTTGTACTCGACGGGCACGCCGCCGAGCGGGTAGTCCTTGCGCTGCGGGAAGCCCTCCCAGTCGTCCGGCATGAGGATCCGGGTCAGGCTGGGGTGGCCGTCGAAGACGACGCCGAACATGTCGTACGTCTCGCGCTCCTGCCAGTCCGCCGTCGGGTAGACCGCGGTGACGCTCGGCAGGTGCGGGTCCTCGGCGGAGACCGCGGCCTCCAGCCGCACGCGGCGGCGGTAGGTCATCGAGGTGAGCTGGTAGACGACGTGCAGCCGACGGGAGTCTGCGCCCAGGTAGTCCACGCCGGACACCGAGGAGCACAGCTCGAAGCGGAGCGCCAGGTCGTCCCGCATCACCTGGCAGACCTCGGCGATCCGCTCGGGGCGTACGTGCAGGGTCAGCTCGCCCCGGTCGACGACGACCTTCTCGATGGCGTCGCCGAAGGCCGGGTACGCCTCCTCCAGCGCGTCGCGGACCTCGTCGAAGTAGCCTCCGTACGGCCGGGGAGCGTCCTCGATGGTCCGGCGCTGCCGGACCAGGCCGCCGAAGCCGGAGACGTCGCCGGAGCCCTGGTTGCCGAACATGCCCCGGCCCGCCGGGCTGGCCGGCGGGTGCTCGGCCGGGGCCCCGCTGGTGGCGCCGGCCGGCGTCACCGGCACCGGCACGCCGCCGTCGTTCGCCTTGTGGTTAGGTGCGGTCACTTGACGCCCCCGTGCTGCAGGTGGTTCTGGGCCTTCATCCAGTTCTCGATCCGCAGCTGCTCCTCGCGGCCCTCGCGGACCGCCTTGGTCCACTCGGCCCGGCGGGCCTTGTCGCTGCGGTACGACGACGGCATCGAGCCGTACGGGACGACCGGGACGTCACCGCGCGCCTTGCGCGCCTCGAGCATCTTGCGGCCGTTCGGGCCGAGCGGCTCGTGCATGATCTTCTCGCGCAGCTTGAGGACCGCGTCGATGAGCATCTCGGGCCGGGGTGGGCAGCCGGGGAGGTACATGTCCACCGGGACGACGTGGTCGACGCCCTGCACGATGGCGTAGTTGTTGAACATGCCGCCGCTGCTGGCGCAGACGCCCATCGAGATGACCCAGCGGGGCTCCGCCATCTGGTCGTAGATCTGGCGCAGCACCGGGGCCATCTTCTGGCTCACCCGGCCGGCCACGATCATCAGGTCGGCCTGGCGGGGCGAGGCCCGGAAGACCTCCATGCCCCAGCGACCCATGTCGTAGTGCGGGCCACCGGCGGCCATCATCTCGATCGCGCAGCAGGCCAGGCCGAAGGTGGCGCCCCAGACCGACGACTTCCGCGACCAGTTGACGAGCTTCTCCACCGAGGTGAGCAGGACACCTGCGGGGAGCTTCTCCTCGATACCCATCTGAGGTTCCTCCCTCAGTCCCAGTCCAGGCCGCCACGCCGCCAGACGTAGGCGTACGCGACGAAGACCGCGACGATGAACAGGACCATCTCCACGAAGCCGAAGATCGGCAGGGCGTCGAACGAGACCGCCCAGGGGAAGAGGAAGATGATCTCGATGTCGAAGACGATGAAGAGCATCGCCGTCAGATAGAACTTGATCGGGAATCGGCCGCCGCCGACCGGCTGCGGGCTGGGCTCGATGCCGCACTCGTACGCCTCGAGCTTGGCCTTGTTGTAACGCCGGGGACCGGCGAAGCGGGCGGCGCCCACGGAGAACAGCGCGAACCCCGCGGCGAGGGCGAACAGCCCGATGATCGGTGCGTAAGGCGAGAGCGACATCGTTTTCTCCTGCTCGTCCTTCCCTGCCCCTGGTCCTTGACGAAAATCACACTATTCACGTCCCCCGCGACGGCTGTCGCCGGGGGGTCGATCTCCGTCCGCGCCGCGGTCGTCGCCGGCCGCGGCCCGGCCGTCACACGAGCCCGCCGTCGTCGGTGACTGCGGGGCTCGCAAGCTCACTCCTCGCGCTACACGGCTGGTGCCACCTTCGTCATCGCGTTGATGACCCGGTCCATCGCGTCCCCGCCGCGGGGGTCGGTCAGGTTGGCCAGCAGCTTGAGCACGAAGCGCATCAACATCGGGTGCGGCATGCCATGCTTCGTGGCCATCCGCATGATCTCGGGACGGCCGATGAGCTTCACGAAGACGCCGCCGAGCCGGTAGTAGCCGCCGAAGCGAGCCTTCAGCTCCGCCGGGTAGGCCGTCAGGGCGCGCTCCCGCTCGGCGCCGGCCGGGCGCGCGAGGGCCTGCACGGCGATCTCGGCGGCCATCTCACCGGACTCCATCGCGTACGCGATGCCCTCGCCGTTGAACGGGTTGACCATGCCGCCGGAGTCGCCGACCAGCATCACGCCGCGGGTGTAGTGCGGCACCCGGTTGAAGCCCATGGGCAGCGCGGCGCCGAGGATCGGCCCCTCCGCGTTGGCCTCGTCGGTCATGCCCCACTCGGCCGGGGTGTTGGCCAGCCAGTCGGTGAGCAGCCGGCGGTAGTTGGTCTTGCCGAACGCGGACGAGGAGTTGAGCACGCCGAGGCCGACGTTGACGCGGCCGTCGCCGAGACCGAAGATCCAGCCGTACCCGGGCAGCAGGTTGTCGCCGCTGTCCTTGCTGCGCAGTTCCAGCCAGGACTCCAGGTAGTTGTCGTCGTGCTTGGCGGGCGAGCGGTAGTAGCGCCGGACGGCGACCCCGATCGGCCGGTCCTCCCGCTTGGCCAGCCCGAGGGCGAGCGGGAAGCGGCCGGAGACCCCGTCGGCCGCGACCACCAGCGGGGCGTGGAAGATGGCGGGCTCCTTGTCCGGGCCGACCTCCGCCTCGACGCCGACGACCCGGCCGTCCGGGTCGAGCACCGGGCCGGTGACGTTCACGCTGGTGCGCAGCTTGGCGCCGGCGGCGACGGCCCGCTGGGCGAGCAGGTCGTCGAAGTCCAGCCGGGTGCGCACCAGGCCGTAGTTGGGGAAGCTCGCGAGGTCGGGCCAGTCCAGCTCCAGCCGGACGCCGCCGCCGATCACCCGCAGGCCCTTGTTCTGGAGCCAGCCCGCCTCGGGCGAGGTGTCCACGCCCATCCGGATCAGCTGCCGCACGGCACGCGGGGTCAACCCGTCGCCGCAGACCTTCTCCCGGGGGAACTCCGTCTTTTCCAGCAGCAGCACCCGTACGCCGTGCCGAGCCAGGTGGTACGCGGTAGCCGACCCACCGGGACCGGCGCCCACGACGATCACGTCGGCGTCATGCTCCACCGCGGTCATCTCGCGCCTCCTCCCGCATGCTCGTGAAATCATTCACAAGCCAGACGGAGGGAGTCTATGACCGGCGTCTCAAGCACGCCTGATCAGGGGTACCTAACTTGCCGGAAACCCGCCCGTCGGGGTCGGGACCGGGCGTCGGCCGAGGTCGGGACCGATGCCGGCGGTGGTCGGCGCCGGGGCTCAGTGCCGGGCCGGAGCGGCCGCTCCCAGGCCGGCGTCGAGCCGGATCGTCTCGGGCAGGTGCTCGCGCAGCGCGCCGCCGGCGGCGCGGTCCAGCGCGGCCAGCACCTCGGCCACCACCTGCCGGACGTCGGCGGGATCCGCGCCGGCCAACTCCCTGAGCTGCGCGATGAGTTCCGCGGCGTCGTCGTCGGTGGCCTCCACACCGGCCGCCTGCTCTGGTCCCGTCATGGGGGCGAGCTTAACGGCGCAAAGTGGACTAAAAACGGATATTCACGAAACAGCCGCTTTCCAGCGGGTACGGCGCGCCGATCGGCCTCCCGTCGACACCGGCCGCCGCCCGGTAGCGAGCCGTCCGGCGCGGCGCCGCCGCTCATGGCGCGGGACCGGCCGGCGCCGTGCCCCGCCTAGTCGCGGACCGCCCGGTGCAGTGCCGCCAGGCCGCCGGTCAGGTTCCGCCAGGCCACCGAGCCCCAGCCCGCCGCCTGGATCCGCTGCGCCAGCGCGGCCTGGTCCGGCCACGCCCGGATCGACTCGATCAGGTAGACGTACGCGTCGGGGTTGCTGGAGACCACCCGCGCCGCCGTCGGCAGCCACCGCATGAGGTACGACAGGTAGGCGGTGCGGAAGACGGCGTTGGTGGGGTGACTCAGTTCGCAGATCACCAGCCGGCCACCGGGCCGGGTGACCCGGGCGAACTCCCGCAGGGCGGCCTCGGTGTCGACGACGTTGCGCAGCGCGAACGAGATGGTCACCGCGTCGAATACGCCGTCGGCGAAGGGCAGCCGCAGCGCGTCGCCGGCCAGCAGCGGCACCGCCGGACGGGTGTGCTTACCGGCGTGCAGCATGCCCAGCGACAGGTCGGCGCCGACCGCGTACGCCCCGGAACGGGCCAGTTCCTCGGTGGAGACACCGGTGCCGGCGCCCACGTCGAGCACCCGCTCGCCCGGGCGCAACCCGAGCGCCTCCCGGGTGGCCCGGCGCCACGCCCGGTCCCGGCCGGCCGTCATCACCGTGTTGGTCAGGTCGTAACGAGCCGCCACGCCGTCGAACATCGCGGCGACCTCGTGCGGCTGCTTGTCCAGGCCGGCGCGCTGGCCCGGCGGGGTACGGCTCACCCCTCCACTCTGCCAGCCCGGCTCCGGCCGACGCCCGGCGGGTCGGCCGGCCGGCGGGTACGCGACAGGGGCGGGAAGGCCGCCCACCCCGCCCCTGCGCGGCGTACGTCAGTCGGTGGACTTCTCGTCGCCGGGGTTGACCAGGACGACGTCGCGCCGCCGGGAGATCAGCAGCAGCGCGCCGCCGGCCAGCAGCACGGCGGCGCCGATGCCGCCGATCAGGCCGGCCTGCACGCCGGTCACCGGCAGCCCGCCGCCGTCACCGTCGCCCCCGCCCGTGCCGCCGCCCGGGGTCGTGGTCGGGGTCGTGGTCGCGGTCGGCTCGACGCTCGGGGTCGGGGTCGCGGTCGGCTCGCCGCTCGGGGTCGGGGTCGCGGTCGGCTCGCCGCTCGGGGTCGGGTTCGGCGTCGGCTGGGCCGACAGGTCCACGAACGCCTCGAAGGTCGCGTGGTTGTCCAACGGCTCGGCCTCGGTGAAGGTCTTCCGCTGCGCCGGGCTGGCGACCTGCGCCTCCGCCTCCGGCTCGCCCTCGGCGGCGTCCAGCCCGTACGCGAAGAGGTCACCCTCCCGGAGCACCGGCTCGGTGACGTCGTCGCCGACCTTCACCGTCACGTCGGCGGTGTAGTACTGCCCCCGGCGGATGATCGCACCGGCGTCCTCGCACAGCGCCCGCGCCCGACCGAGGAACTCGTCCTCGACGCAGCCCTCGGGCAGCGTCACGAAGCTCACACCCGAAGGAAGCATGAGGCCGTAGAAGAGACCGGTCGCGGGCCGGCTGCCGTCGTTGTAGACCGCCCAGTCCAGCGGGACCGTCTCGCCCCGGCGTACGGGCTTCAGGTCGGGCTCGTCGGTCACCGCCCCGTTGACCACGACGTTGGCCTGGACGTCCTGCACCCAGGCGGTGAGGTCGTAGCCCGGCTTCGTCACGGTCACCGGCACTTCGATGTCCTTGTTGTTCTCCAGGTCCGGGTCGCCGGTGGCCGACCTGACCGTCACCTTCAGCACGCCGCCGTCGCCCCTGCCGCCGGTGCTGAACAACGGGATGCCGAAGTCCTCGCTGGTGCCGCCCCGCAGGTCGCCGAGGAGGCAGGTGAAGGTCTTGCCGGTCACCTCGCAGCCGTCCGGCACGACGTAGCCGACCCGCTTGGCCTTGACGCCGCTGGTGTCGACTTCCACCGTGACGTCCTTGGCGTCGACGCCGTCGGTGAGGTTCTGGACGGTGAACTTGAACGGCTTGGCCTTCGCAGCCTTGACGCCCTTGGCCAACTGGTAGCTGGTCGGCGTCAGGGCGAGGTCCGCCTGGTCGGCGGCGTACGCCGGAACGGCGACGGTGGTCAGGCCGCCCGCCGCGAGGAGCGCCACGGCGCCGGCGCGGGCCAGGGCCGAGCGGTGGAACAGGGTCATCGGTCCCCCGGGGTTAGGGAAAAAACGGATGGTTGCGGAACCGAGCGGACCGTATCGAAGCTGGACGTGGCGCGCCAGCACGCGGATCGTCTTTTCATCCGTCCGTCCGGGCCGGTCGAACAGACGGAGGGGGCGGGACGGTCACCCGTCCCGCCCCCTCCTCCAGGGTTGTGCGTCCGGCCCGTGCGGGCCGACGAGGCCGGCCGTCAGGCCGTCGGCTTCTCGTCGTCCGGGGTCACCAGGACGACCCGGCGCCGCCGCGCCACCAGGAACAACGCCGCGCCCGCGACCAGCACGGCGCCGCCGACGCCGACGATGAGACCGGTCTGCGCGCCGGTCACCGGCAGCGGACCCCCGTCGCCGCCACCCTCGCCGCCGTCGCCGTCGCCGCCGGTCACCACGACGGCGAAGCCGTCGCGGTTGTCGGTCGGGTCGACGTCCCCGGCCTGCGCCGCCCGGGAGCCGCCCGGCCGGTGCAGGAACGACGGCAGGGCCGAGCGCTTGCGAGCCAGGTTCGCCTCGGTCGCCGGAAGCTCACCACGCGCGCTGACCGTGACGTCGCCGCCGGCCAGGCTGACCGGTGCCTTCACGCCGGCGGCGACCTTCACCGGGAAGGCGCCGAGGACGCCCTCGCGCGGGGCCAGTTGGAGCAGCCCGGCCCGGCAGTCGGCCGACCGCAGGTCGGCGGCGTACTCGCACTCCTTGACCTGGATGCTGCCGTCGAAGGTCACGCCCTTGGGCAGGGCGATCTTCAGGTCGAGGCCGTCGGCGATCCGGTCGCCCTGGTTCTCGATGAACGCGAGGACCGTGGTCGCGTCGCCGGGGTTCAGCGGCCCGGTCGGCGGGTCCTCCTTCAGCACGTCGTCGAAGGCGAGCTGCTGCGTGACGTCGGGCACCACGACGCCGAGGTCGACACCGCTCTCCTTGCTGATCTCGATCTGGGCGGTGGCGGAGTTGTTGTCGGGGTTGGTGTCGTCCGGCGACTCGACAGTCAGCGTGACCGGGGCGGTGTAGGGCTCGTCCACGTCGGGGACCCGCTTGATCATGACGATCGGCAGCTCGACGGTCTCTCCGGGCCCGGGGATCTGCTCCTCGGGCACGACGCAGGTCCACAGCACCGGCTTCTCCGCGCCCTCGCCGGAACAGCCCTCGGCGGCCGGGAAGAAGGCCACCTCGCCGTAGTGGTCCACCTTGGAGGTGTCGGCCTTGACGACGAGCGAGGACGGCGTGCCGGGGCCGTTGTTCGTGACCTTGGCGTACGCCGTCTTGATCCGGGTCCCCTCGGCCACCTTGGTGCCGACGACGGCGGTGACGGACAGGTCGGCGGCGCTGCCGGCCGCGTGGGCCGGCGTACCGACGGCGGTGAACGCGCCGGAGGCGAGCAGCGCGGCGGCGCCGAGCCTCGCCAGCGGTCGGTTGGGCAGTTTCATCTCAAGTCCCCCGTGAGGTGTGGCTGCTGGGCCGGACCGCACACTAACGGCCGGTGCTGCCGTGCGCCGCCCCGGACACGCCCCCGCCCCGCCCGAAAGCCGAGCGTCCCTCCAGGAATGCCCGGTCGGTGGCGGCCGGCGCACGGAACGGACAGTGGGGGCGGGATGGTCACCCATCCCGCCCCCACTGCCGTGCGTTATGTGAACGACCCTCGCGGGTCGATGGAGGACGACCGTCAGGCCGTCGGCTTCTCGTCGCCCGGGGTCACCAGGACGACCCGACGCCGCCGCGCGATCACGAACATCGCCGCGCCCGCGACCAGCACCGCGCCGCCGATCCCGCCGATCAGGCCGGTCTGCGGACCGGTCAGCGGCAGGCCCGGCTCCTCGCCGCCGCCGCCCGCGCCGCCCTTGGCGGTCACGACGACAGCGTACGCGTCGGTGTTGTCGGTGGCGTCCACCTCGGTGGCCGCCACGGCCTCGGCGTTGGCCGGGAGCGCGCTCTTGCCCGCGGCACGGACGGTGGTCGCCTGGCTGCCGAGCGCCTCGACGGTGACCTTGCCGCCGGTCAGGCTGCCGGCCTTGACGTCCTTGCCGACCGAGAGCAGGTGGTAGAACCGGCCGCCCGAGATCAGGTCGTCGCCGTCCTTGTCCTGCGAGACCGGGATCAGGTCGGCGTCGCGGTAGGTGCAGACGAGCGAGGTCTTGCCGGAGTCGTACTCGCAGCCCTCCTCGGCCTCGGCGAAGGTCACGCCCTTGGGCAGCTTGACGCTGATCTTCAGCCCGGCGGCGGTGGCGTCGCCCTGGTTGAAGGCGGAGTAGATGAGCTGGGCGGTGTCGCCGGCGCGCAGGTCGCCGCCAACCTTGATCTTGTCGCCCTCGACCGTGACGGCCTTGGTCACGTCGCCCGCCACCACGGTCAGGTCCGGGCCGGTGCCCTCGACCTTGACCTTGACGGTCACCTCGTTGTTGGACTCGTCGGGGTCGGTGCCCTCGTGCAGGATGATGGCGCTGATCTGGCCGGCGTCACCCGTCGCCTCGCCCTTGCGGGTCAGCGGGAAACCCCAGTCGATGTCGCGGCCGCCGGGCAGGACGTCGCCCTCGATGCCGCACAGGATCAGGCCGTCCTCGCGGGGGCTGCAGCCGCTCTCGTCGATGTCGACCTTGGTGGTGTCCAGCTTGCTGATGTCGAGGCCGACCAGGACGCCCTTGGCGTCCACCTTGCTCTTGTTGAGCAGGGAGACGGTCGAAATCTTGCCGGGCGCGCCGACCGCGATGGTGGTGCCGGTGGCCTCGATGGCCAGGTCGGCCGAGGTGTCGGCCAGGGCCGGGGCGGCGAAGAGGCCCGCGGCCAGGATCCCGGCGGCGCCGGCGCCGGCAACGGCCAGCGCGCGGTTACGGAAGATCATTGGAAAGTTCCCCCCGTGGGGTGCAGGAACAGTACGGCCGGGGACGTTAGCGGTCCGCGATCACCCTCGCCACCCCCGCCGTCGGCCGCGTTGAACAGTGCGGCTAAGAATCGCTTAAGGATTGCCCGGATTGATATGTCTTGCTGCCCCCCGGGCACCGGTCGGCGGGCTGGAACGGCAATCGAATCGATATCAACGGCTGGCAACCACTCACCCGATCGGCTGGCCGGGCGACAGCGCCGCCGGTCACGCTCGGTCAACTCCGTGTTCACCGACCGGTCGACGAACGGCAGACACCCCACCGTCCGTCGACGGTGGGGTGTCTGGTGGTACGGCGGTGACTCAGCGGGCGTCGACCAGCGGAAGGGCCTTCCCGGCGCCGCCGCCCGGCAGCGCGATCGAGGAGAAGTGCGACACGACCCGCTCGTCGGTCGGGTCGTCGGCCGGGGTCCGGTGCACGGCCAGGCGGTTGTAGAGGGTGTCCCGCTGGGCGGGGATCCGGTCCGCCGAGCGGATCATGCCGATCAGCTCGTGCAGGTTGGAGCGGTGCCGCGCGCCGGCGGAGGAGATGACGTTCTCCTCCAGCATGATCGAGCCGAGGTCGTCCACGCCCATGTGCAGGGCGAGCTGCCCGACGTCCTTGCCGGTGGTCAGCCAGGACGCCTGCAGGTGCGGCACCGTCTCGAAGAAGAGCCGGGCCACCGCGACCAGCCGCAGGTATTCCAGCGTGGTGGCCTGGGTGCGGCCCTTGAGGTGGTTGTTCTCCGGCTGGTACGTCCACGGGATGAACGCCCGGAAGCCCCGGGTGCGGTCCTGCACGTCGCGGATCATCCGCAGGTGCTCGATCCGCTCGGCGGCGGTCTCGCCGGTGCCCATCATCATCGTGGCGGTCGACTCGACGCCCTGCCGGTGCGCCAGCTCCATGACCTCCAGCCAGCGCTCGCCCGACTCCTTCAGCGGCGCGATCGCCTTGCGGGGCCGCGCGGGCAGCATCTCCGCACCGGCGCCGGCGATCGAGTCCAGCCCCGCCGCCTTGATCCGCGCGATGGCCTCGTCCAGGCTGACGCCGGAGACCTTGGCCATGTGCAGGATCTCGCTCGGGCCGATGGAGTGGATGGCGAGCTGCGGGTACGCCTTCTTGACCGAGGAGAACAGCTCCTCGTAGTACTCCACGCCGTAGTCCGGGTGGTGCCCGCCCTGGAGCATGACCTGGGTCGCGCCCAGCTCGACCGCCTCGCCGCAGCGGCGCAGGATCTCCTCGGTCGGGTGGGTCCAGCCCTCCTTGTGCTTGGGGGCCCGGAAGAACGCGCAGAACTTGCACGCCGTCACGCAGACGTTGGTGTAGTTGATGTTGCGGTCGATCAGGTACGTGACGATGTTGTCCGGATAGCGCTGCCGACGTACGGCGTCGGCCGCCTCGCCCAGGGCGTGGAAGGGCGCCTCGGTGTAGAGCAGCAGGGCCTCCTCGGGCGTGATCCGCCCGCCGTCCGCGCCGCGCTCGAGGATGTCGTCGATCTCCCGGCTCTTCGTCACAGCCCGAGAGTACGTGGGGTCTCCGGCGTCGGCACAAGCCTCCACCGTCAGTGATGCCTGCCCCACATATCCAGCGACGAGCGGGACAACGAGAGTGCGGACCTTCGCCTATCGTGCGGTTCTCACGTTCCTGGTGGAGGAAGAGTCGTGACCGCACCGTTTCCCCACGCACCACACGTCCCTCACGCGGCACAGCAGCCGGCCCGGCCCGGCGCTGCCCTCGCCTGCCGTTTCTGCGGGTCGGTCCCCGCGGTCAAGGCGACGCTGCACGGCCACCAGGGCTTCCTCATCTTCATGCGCGTCCTCACCCAGCATGGCCCGTACTGCAAGTCGTGCGGCATCGCTGCCTGCCGGGAGATGAGCGCGAAGACCATCTGGCAGGGCTGGTGGAGTTTCCTATCCGTCTTCATCGCCCCGGCGGTCCTGCTCGGAAATCTCGTCACCCGGGTCCGACTCAGCCGCCTTGGCGAGCCGATACCAGGCGCTCCGGGCATACCCGCGGTTCCGGGCAAGCCCGTGTTCAAGCGGGCCGCGGCGTTCGGTCTGGTCGTTCCCGTACTGATGGCCTTCGGCATCGGTTGGGCCATTTCCCGTGACCCGGCCTTCGCCGACGTCGGCGCATGTGTCCGCGCCGAAGGCACGAGCACCGATCCGGATGTCAGCGTCGTCGACTGCGGCGACCCCGCTGCCACCTACGTCATCATCGGCAAGGTCGAGGACACCACCGACGACGCGGAGTGCGCGCGGTTCCCCGGCACGGTCGCGAGCTACACCGAGGAGCGGGAGTCGCGGAAGCTCCTGCTCTGCCTCGGTGAGAACGGGTAACGGCCTCCACGGGGCCCCGGCCAGCCGTATCACCGGTCCGCCATCACGAACGGGCCGACACGCAGTTTGGCTTCAGGCGTCGTAGTCGACCGTGAGCCTGTCGGTGGTCGGGCTGGACTGGCACGTGAGGACGTAGCCGGCGGCCACCTCGTCCGGCTCCAGGGCGTAGTTGCGGGCCATCGTGACCGCGCCGTCGACGACCTTGGCCTTGCAGGTCGAGCAGACCCCGCCCTTGCAGGCGTACGGCAGCTCGCCGCGGACCTTCAGCGCCGCGTCCAGCACCCGCTCGTCGCGGCCCATCGTGAAACTCGACGAGCGGCCGTCCAGCACGATGGTCACCTCGGCGCCGGCCCCCGGCTCGTCGGCCGGGCGTCGCGGCGGGGCCGGGGCCTCGTCGACGTGGAACAGCTCCGTGTGGACCGCCGACTCCGGCACCCCGCGCCCGGTGAGCACCTCCCGGGCGTCCACCACCATGCCGTACGGGCCGCAGAGGAACCACTCCTCGATGGCGTCGCCGGGGACGATGGTGGCCAGCAGCCGGCCCAGCCGGTCGGCGTCGATCCGGCCGGAGAGCAGCGGGGACTCGCCGTGCTCGCGGGAGAGCACGTGCACCAGGTGCAGGCGGGTCGGATAGCGGTCCTTCAGGTCGGCGAGTTCCTCGGCGAACATCACCGTGTTGGCCGTGCGGTTGCCGTACACCAGGGTGAAGGTGCTGGCCGGCTCGACGGCGAGCGCCGTCGCGACCAGCGCGAGCACCGGGGTGATCCCCGAGCCGGCGACCACCGCGCCGTAGTGGCGGGCCCGGTCCGGCGCGAAGGCCGTGGTGAAGTTCCCGAGCGGCGGCAGCACCTCGACCGTGTCGCCGCCCCGCAGGGCGCCGCAGGCGAACGCCGAGAACGCGCCGCCCGGGATCTCCCGCACGCCGATCCGCAGCCGGCCGTGCCGCGCCAGGTCCTCCGGGGTGGAGCAGATGGAGTACGACCGCCGCACGTCCTCCCCCGCGTCGGTGCGGCGCCGGACGGTGAGGTGCTGACCGGCGGAGAACGCGAAGGTCTCCCGCAGCTCCGGCGGCACCGCGAAGGTGATCGCCACGGCGTCGTCGGTGAGCCGGTCGACAGCGGCGACGGAGAGCGGGTGGAAGACCGGCCGGCGGCGGACCGGGCGGGTGATGGTGACAGTCACAGCGCCTTCAGGTGATCGAAGGGTTCACGGCAGGAACGGCAGCGCCAGAGCGCCTTGCACGCGGTGGAGCCGAAGCGGCTGACCTGCTCGGTCTCCGGCGAGCCGCAGCGCGGGCAGCGCACGGCGAGGGTCAGCGGCACCACGCCGCCGGTGTGGACGGGGGCCGGCGGGGCGATGCCGGCGTCGGCGAGCTTGGCCCGGCCGGCGGCGGAGATCCAGTCGGTGCTCCACGCCGGGCTGTAGACGGTGACCACCTCGGCGTCGGGATGGCCGGCGGCGGCCAGGGCCCGGCGGATGTCGGCGCGGATCACGTCCATCGCCGGGCAGCCCGTGTAGGTGGGGGTGATGGTCACGACGACCCGGCCGGTCGCCGGGTCCTCGTCGACCGCCCGCAGGATGCCGAGGTCGGCGATGGTGACGACCCGGATCTCCGGGTCCACCACCGCCGCCACGGCGTCCCTGGCGCTCGTCACCAGTGCCGCCTTCCGTTCGCGGCTGCGGGGCTCCGCTTCGCTGCACTCCTCGCGCTCACCACTTGGCTCCGGGGTGGGCGCGGTGCAGCACCTGCATCTCGGCGAGCAGGTAGGACAGGTGCTCGGTGTGCACCCCGTCCCGCCCGCCGGCCGGCGCCCAGCCGCCCTCCGGCCGGGTCAGCGTGGCCTCGTCGAGCACGGCGGAGACGGTGGCGTCGAAGTCGGCCCGCAGGGTGGCCGGGTCGACCGGCGCCGCCGGGTCCGCCGCGAACAGCTCGTGCGTATACGGCCAGACCTGCTCGACGGCCGCCTGCATGCGCCGGTGCGACTCCTCGGTACCGTCACCCAGCCGCCGCACCCACAGCGAGGCGTGGTCGAGGTGGTAGGCCGACTCCTTGCGGGCCTTGGCCCCGATCGCGGCCAGCCGCTCGTCGGCGCAGCCGACCAGCGCGGCGTAGAGCGGGAGTTGGTACGCCGAGAGGAAGAGCAGCTTCGCCATGGTGACCGCGAAGTCGCCGTTCGGCAGCTCCACGAGGAGGCAGTTGCGGAACTCCCGGTCGTCGCGGAGGAACGCCAGCGCGTCCTCGTCCCGGCCGGCGCCCTCCAGCTCGCCCGCGTACGACAGCAGGAGCCGGGCCGCGCCGAGCTGGTCGAGGGCGATGTTCGCCAGCGCGATGTCCTCCTCCATCTCCGGCGCGCGGGTGGTCCACTCGGCCAGTCGCTGCGCCGCGATCAGCGCGTCGTCGCCGAGGGCGAGGGTGAAGTCGAAGGGGCCGGTCACAGGTGGGCCACCCCGTCCGGCACCTCGTAGAAGGTGGGGTGGCGGTAGACCTTGTCGGCCGCCGGGTCGAAGAAGGCGTCCTTCTCGTCGGGGCTGGACGCGGTGATCGCGCCCGCCGGCACCACCCAGATGGAGACGCCCTCCTGGCGGCGGGTGTAGAGGTCCCGCGCGTTACGCAGGGCCAGCTCGGCGTCGGGGGCGTGCAGGCTGCCGACGTGGGTGTGCGACAACCCGCGCCGCGCCCGCACGAAGACCTCCCACAACGGCGAAGGATCCTTCGCGCCGGGCTGTCCGGTTCGCTCGCTCACGCCGCCACCTTCTCCTTCTTCTCCGCCCGCTTGGCGGCGTACGCCGCGGCGGCCTCACGCACCCAGGCTCCGTCGGTGTGGGCGCGGCGACGGTGCTCCGCCCGCTGCCGGTTGCACGGCCCGTCCCCCTTGATCACCCGCATCAGCTCGTCGTAGTCCGGCTGGGTGAAGTCGTACGACTGCCGCTCCTCGTTCCAGCGCAGGCCCGGGTCGGGGATCGTCAGGCCGAGGATCTCGGCCTGCTGCACGCACATGTCCACGAAGCGCTGGCGCAGCTCGTCGTTCGAGAACCGCTTGATCTTCCAGGCCATGGACTGCGCCGAGTGGGTGGAGTCGGTGTCCGGCGGGCCGAACATCGCCAGCGACGGGTACCACCAGCGGTCGACGGCGTCCTGCGCCATCGCCTTCTGCGCTTCGGTGCCGTGTGACAGCGTGTGCAGGATCTCGTAGCCCTGCCGCTGGTGGAACGACTCCTCCTTGCAGACCCGGATCATCGCCCGCGCGTACGGACCGTACGAGCAGCGGCAGAGCGGCACCTGGTTGACGATCGCGGCGCCGTCCACCAGCCAGCCGATCGCGCCGACGTCCGCCCAGGTCAGCGTCGGGTAGTTGAAGATCGAGCTGTACTTCTGCCGGCCGCTGAGGAGCAGCTCGACCAGCTCGTCCCGGCTGATCCCGAGGGTCTCCGCGGCGGCGTAGAGGTAGAGGCCGTGGCCGGCCTCGTCCTGGACCTTGGCCAGCAGGATCGCCTTGCGCTTGAGCGAGGGGGCCCGGCTGATCCAGTTTCCCTCCGGCTGCATGCCGATGATCTCGGAGTGCGCGTGCTGGGCGATCTGCCGGATCAGCATCCTGCGGTACGCCTCGGGCATCCAGTCGCGCGGCTCGATCTTCTGGTCGGCGTCGATGACCTCGGCGAAGTACGCCGCGAGGTCCTCGTCGGGGCCGGGGGCACCTGCGCGCCGCCCCCGCTCGGCGGCCTCCCGCAGCGCCGCCTCCGCCGCCTCGACCTCGCCGAGCAGGCCACCGCCGGGTGCGTCCTCGGCGGAGAAGTCGTTGCCATACATGAGGTCAGTGTTACAGCTTGCAACTCGCCGCACCAGAGGGGTGTAACAGGTTTCCGGGGACGGTTCGGGACGGGACGGCGACTCTCCAGCGGGCGGCCAAACTATGACTTGGATCACGAGGCGAAGATGAATTCCCCCAATGGCCGCATAGCGGGCCGATATCCCGCCTTCATGGCAAGTTGCCAGGTGTCATGTTCTGGCGTGCCGCCGATCCGCACGTAGACTTCCCCCGGTCACACCGATCGGCTGTCGACGATCGCCCCCAGGAACACGGAGGCCGTCCCCCGGCCTCGGCGAGCCGCCGATCCGTCCGGACAACAAGCCGGTCCCCCCGGCCCTGACATCTGGAGCTCACCCACTCATGCGATCCCGCGTGACCCTGGTGCTCGCCGTCGTGGCGGTCCTCCTCGGTGGCGGCCTGCTCGTGCCCGCCGCGTACGCCCGACTCGCCGGCGACGACGCCGCGAGCGGCGGAAGCGGCGGCGGAAGCGTGGCGGCACCGGCGCCCACCCCGCCCCCGCCGCCGACCCTGGCCGCCGGCCCGGTGTCGGTGAACTTCAAGGGCGAGTTCTTCTCGTGGGCCCTGATGGACCGGGAGACCGGCGAGATCTCCGGCGCCAAGAACATGACCTCGACCAGCTCCACCGAGTCGATGATCAAGGCCTGGTTCGCAGCCGACTACCTCCGCCAGCTCGGCGACAAGCCCGTGCCGGCCGAGCGGAAGAAGCAGATCTCCGCCGCCATCCGCAACAGCGACGACGACGCCGCCAACGCCCTCTACAGCGCGGTGGGCCGCGCCGAGACGATCAAGCGGATGACCAGCACCTGCGAGCTGACCGACACCAAGCCGGGCAACGTGCCGGGCTACGTGGGCTGGTGGAGCTTCACCCGGATGTCCCCCCGCGACGCCGTCCGGCTCGGCGACTGCATCGGCGACGGCACGGCCGCCGGACCGAAGTGGACCAACTACCTGCTGGACGAGATGAGCAAGGTCAAGGGCACCACCGCCGCCAAGGACCAGAAGGCCCGATCGGGCGGCGGCCGTTGGGGCATCATCGACGGGCTCCCCCAGTCGATCCTCAGCCAGGGCCCGGTCAGCATCAAGAACGGCTGGACCCCGCTGAACTACGACGGCAACTGGCACGTGAACTGCCTCGCGGTCACCGACAAGTGGAGCCTGGCGGTGATGCTGCGCTACCCGCAGGAGAGCGGGCTGGACTACGGCGCGCAGACCTGCGCCTCGGTCGCCAGCCAGCTGGTGACCCCGCAGCCCGGCGCGGCCCTCAAGGTGCCGCAGCAGCCGGTCGGGAAGCTCTGATGGCCGGGCAGCGCCGGGACGACCGGCGCGGCGACGCCTCCCCCGTCAAGCTGATCGCCGTCGCGGTGGTCCTGGTCGGCCTGGTGCTCGTGTCCCTGCGGCTGCTGCCGGGCTCGCCGTTCGAGGCCACCGCCGCCGCCCGGTGGGGCGACCCCGCCGTGCCGGCCGACCGCGGCGCGACCACGCCGGGCGACCGCAGCTCGCGGCAGTCACCGTCGCCGTCGCCGTCGCCCAGCGCGACGCCGGAGCCGCTGCCGTTCGAGGCGAGGGACGTCGACCTGGACATCGAGGGCTGGTACTCCTGGAGCGTCCTCGACCGCCGTACCGGCGAGATCATCGGTTCGGACAACATGGACGAGACCAGCACCACCGCCTCGCTGATCAAGGCCTGGATCGTGGCCGACTACCTGCGCCGCGCCGCCGACGCCGGCCAGACGCCGAGCGACGCCAAGCTCGCCGACGCCACGAAGATCATCCGGGACAGCGACAACACCCGGGCCGAGCAGTTCTACAACAGCGTCGGCCGGTCCGCCTCGATCAAGCGGCTGATCTCGCTGTGCGAGCTGACCGACAGCAAGGTCGCCCCCGACGGCGGATGGAGCCGCACGGCGCTCTCCCCCCGCGACACCGCCCGGATGGGGGCCTGCATCGCCGACGGTCGGGCCGCCGGGCCGAAGTGGACGACGTGGCTGATCAAGGAGATGCGGCTGGTCCGGGGGGCGGGCGACTTCGGCATCCGCAAGGCGTTCCCGGCCGCGGAGCGCAAGACCATCGCCATCAAGAACGGTTGGATCGACCGGACCAGGGAGCAGGAGATGCACATCAACTGCCTGGCCATCGGCGACACCTGGACGATGGGCGTGATGGTCCGCTACCCGATCGGCAAGGGCTACGAGTACGGCATGAAGAACTGCCAGAAGATCACCGAAGCCCTCCTCCGCGACTCCGTCTGACCCTCGCCGCCGATCGAGGCGGTCGCGGGCGGGGCGGGGTCAGCCCGTGAAGAAGTCGGGGCCCGTGTCGGGGAGGGACGGGGCGGCGCCGAGGGCGGCGGCGCGGCGCGCGAACTCGCGCAGGCCGGCCACCTGGCGGTCGCCGAGCGAGAAGTCCAGCGCCCGGAAGTACGTCGCCAGGGTCTCCGCGTCGAACGGCTCCCAACGCGCGCCGGCCTCGGCGACCTGGTCCAGCTCCGAGAGGCAGAGGTCTCGGGAGCGCAGGAACGCGTCGTGCACCTCCTTGACGAGACCCGGGTGGGCGGCGGCGAAGTCCCGGCGTACGGCCCACACGGCGAAGACCATCGGCAGGCCGGTCCACTCCCGCCATGCCTGCCCGAGGTCGGTGACCTCCAGCCCGCGCTTCGGCGCCTCGTAGAGCGCGCGCAGCGCCACGTCGCCGATCAGCACTCCGGCGTCGGCCTCCAGCAGCATCTGGGTCAGGTCCGGCGGGCAGCGGAAGTACTCGGGGTTCACCCCGTACCGCTCGCCGAGCAGGAGCTGGGCCAGGAGGACCCCGGTCCGCGAGGTCGAGCCCAACGCCACCTTCCCGTGGTCGAGCTCGGCCAGCGGGCGGGTGGAGACGATGTTGACCGACAGCACCGGGCCGTCGCTGCCGACCGCCAGGTCGGGCAGGAGCAGCAGTTCGTCGGCGTGGCGCAGGTACTCCACGTGCGAGATCGGGCCGATGTCCAGGTCACCGGCGACCAGCGCGGCGCTCAGCCGGTCCGGCGAGTCCTTGTGCAGGTCGACGTCGATCAGGGCGCCGGAGCGCATCAGCCCCCAGTAGATCGGCAGGCAGTTCAGGAACTGGATGTGCCCGACCCGGGGGCGCGCGACGTGCTCAGCCATGCCCCGACCGTATCCCCGCCGTTCGCCCGGGGCTCAGCGGGTCGGCGTCGGAGTGGCCAACCCCGCACCCGCGTCGGACACCGGTGCGCCGCAGACCGGTGCGCCGGAAGCCTTTGCGCCAGACGCCGGTGCGCCGGAAGCCTTTGCGCCAGACGCCGGTGCGCCGCAGACCGGTGCGCCCGACGCGGCGCCCGTGCCCGCCGGACCGGCGGTCGTCGGTGCGGGGGCCGCGCGGGCCGCGCGGCGGAGGGGGACCGATACGGCGGCCACCGCCAGCAGCCCGGCCAGCCCGCACCCGGCGACCAGCGGCCGGGGATCGGCCGCCTCCAGCAGGAGGCCGCCGGCCAGGAAGCCGACCATCGCGGCGCCCTGCACCGCCGCGCCGAAGGAGGCGAAGGCGCGACCCCGCGCCGCCTCCGGCACCCGCCGGGCCAGCAGCACGTTGTTGAAGACGTTGCTGCCGCCGTTGAAGATGCCGCCGGTCAGCCAGATCGGCACCAGCAGCAGGGCCGTCGGCACGGCCGCCGAGGCCAGCACCATCGCGCAGCACGCGCCGAGCAGCGCCAGGCTGGCCCGGACCAGCCCGGCGTCGCGGTCGAGCCGCCGGACCACCCGCGCGAAGAGCCACGCGCCGGCCAGGGCGCCGAGCGTCCAGGCGCCGGTCACCAGCCCGTACATCGTGGTCGAGCTGCCCAGCGTCTCCCGGATGAAGAACACCTCGATCACGTTGATCGCCCCGACGGCGCCGAACACCCCGGCGACGCTGGCGACCATCGCCACCAGCAGCGGGTCGTGTCGCAGCCGCCAGGCCGGGGGCACCGCCGCGTCGCCGGCCGCCGCCGGCCCACGGCTTCCTCTGCGGGTACGGATCAGCAGCCCGGCCGCCACCAGCGCCAGATAGCTGCCGGCGCCCACGAGCAGCGGCAGGCGCGCGCCGAACTCGCCCACGAGCAGCCCGGCCAGCGCCGGCCCGGCGAGCGCGCCCAGGGTGCCGGCCGACTGGTTGAGCGCGCTGGCCCGGGGCAGGTCCTCGGCCCGCACCATCGCCGGCACCAGCGCCGAGAGCACCGGCTGGGTGACGGCGAGGCCGGTGGCGAGCAGCGCCACCAGCGCGATGACCAGAACCGGGTGCCCGGCGTACGCGAGCGTGAGGCAGATGCCGGCCTGGGCCAGCCCCGCGGTCACCAGCAGGATTCGGCTGTCCACCCGGTCCGCGAGGCGACCGGTCAGCGGTGCGAGCGCCACCAGCGGCAGGGTCGCGGCGAGCAGCAGGCCGGACACGGCGAGCCCGCCCGCGCCGGCCGACTGCAACGCCAACGTGAGCGTGCTGGCGGCGAGGAAGTCACCGCAGGTGGCCACGCCCCGGGCGGTGGTGGCGAGCCAGACGTCCGGCCAGCGCGACGGACCAGATGTGAAGGACATACTTCGAAAATAATCCTTCACACCTGCCGGAGGCAATCCCCTTTCAGTCCAGTGGCAACGCCTTGTACTGCACCGCGACGGTCCGCGCCCCGGCCGGCGGTTCCACCCGTGACCGCTTGCGGTACGGCTCGAACAGGCGGTCCACCGCCTCGTTCAGCTCGCTCAGCTCCGCTGCGGTGAGCAGCAGTTGCGAGTCGGCGAGCCGGCTCGCCCCGTACCACTCGGCCGGCTCGTCGGGCGCGCGCCGCAACCAGTCACGGCTGCGCTCCAGGTCGCGGGCCAGCCACGCCTCCACCAGCGCACGCTCGGCGGCGCGGGCCTCCGGCGCCGTCCCGCGCCCGGCGTCGACGGTCCAGCTCGGGCTGACCGTCCGCCAGACACGCTCCCGCGCGTCGCCGCGGTTCGGCGCCTGCTCCACCAGGCCCGCCTTCGCCAACTCCCGGAGGTGGTAGCTGGTGGCGCTCGGCGAGAGGCCGACGATCTCCGCGCACTCCGTGGCGGTCGCGCCGGCCTCGATCGAGCTGAGGTGTTCCGTGATCGCGAGTCGGGCCGGGTGGGCCAGCGCCCGCATCACCTGCGGATCGCTGATGGTCACCCGGGGTCGCTCGGCAGGCGGCTCGGTCATCCCCCCATGATCCCGGCCGCCGGTCGTCGACCACCACCGGCAACCGCAGGACGGTGCGCCGGAGCCGGCGACGACAACCGGTCAGCATGCCTGCGCATGGGCGCCGGGCCCGGAGGGCGGTGAATTCGGTGGAGCGGGAGCCGGTGTGCGCGTAGGCTGGCAGGTCGCTTGACGGCCAGGGTGAGGTGAGCACCGCATCGGACGTCCCGCGCCGGGGGCCGGCCATCCGCCCGCCGGACACGCGAGCGATCAGCAGATGACCTCGATGGGATTCAGCGTGACCGCAGTCGACCTCGACCTCGACACCGACCTCGCCGCCGAGCGCGAGCACCTCGCCACCTCCCGGGCCGCCCTGGCCCGGATGCGGGAACGCGCCGAGGCCCTCTTCGCCACCGGCGACCAGGTGGCCGGCGACGCCTACGCCGCCGAGACGCTCGGGCGCACCCTGGCCCGCCGGGTCGCCGAACTCGCCGACGACCCGACCACGCCCCTCTTCTTCGGCCGCCTCGACTTCGGCCCGCCCACCGACGCCGCACCCGCCGGCTCGGACGCCGACGGCTGGACCCCCAACCCGTCCACCGCCGGCACACCCGCCGACGGCACGCCCGGTGGCAGCGACGACGGGGTGGGTCCCGGGCACCCCGACCACGCCGGCCGGCGCTACCACGTGGGGCGGCGGCACGTCACCGACGAGCAGGGCGAGCCGCTGGTGCTGGACTGGCGGGCACCCGTCTCCCGGTCGTTCTACCGGGCCAGCGCCCGCGACCCGCAGGGCGTGGCGGTACGACGCCGCTTCGGGTTCAGCAGCGGGACGCTCACCAGCTTCGAGGACGAGCACCTCGACCGGGGCGAGGAACTCGGCACGGCCAGCCGGATCCTGACCGCCGAGATCGAGCGGCCCCGCGTCGGGCCGATGCGCGACATCGTCGCCACCATCCAGCCGGAGCAGGACGAGCTGGTCCGGGCCGACCTGGCCGACTCGATCTGCGTGCAGGGCGCACCGGGCACCGGAAAGACGGCGGTCGGCCTGCACCGGGCCGCGTACCTGCTCTACCTGCACCGGGAGCGGCTGCGCCGCGCGGGCGTGCTGATCGTCGGGCCGAACCGGGCCTTCCTGTCGTACATCGCGGCGGTGCTGCCGGCGCTCGGCGAGGTCGAGGTCGAGCAGGCCACGGTGGAGGACCTGGTCGCCCGGGTGCCGGTGCGGGCGGTCGACGACCCGGCGGTGGCGGCCGTCAAGCACGACGTACGGATGGCCGAGGTGCTGCGCCGGGCGATCGACGCGCACATCGGCGAGCCGACCGAGCCGATCATGGTCTCGGACGGCTCCTACCGCTGGCGGATCGGGCTGGACCCGCTGCACCGGCTGGTCGAGGAGACCCGCCGGGAGCGGTTGCCGTACGCAACCGGTCGGGAACGCGTCCGGGCCCGGGTGGTGGCTCTGCTCCAGCGGCAGGCCGAGGCGCGGCGGGCCGAGTCGCCGAGCGACGCCTGGCTGCGCCGGATGGGCAGGTGCGCGCCGGTCGCCGCCTTCCTCGACGCGGTCTGGCCGGCGCTCACCCCGGAAGGGCTGGTCCACCGGCTGCTCACCGACGCCGAGTTGCTGGCCGCCAGCGCCGACGGGCTGCTGACCGCCGACGAGCAGGCGCTGCTGCGCGGGACACCCGACCTGGTGGCGGCAGGCGGCGCGGCGGATGCCCCGCGTCCGGCGCGTCGCGCCGCGGCAGCCGGGACGAAGCTCGGGCGCACCCCGAAGGCCACGAAGTGGACGGCGGCGGACGCGGTGCTGATCGACGAGGCGGCCGGGCTGGTCGAGCGGCCGGCTGGCTTCGGCCACGTGGTGGTCGACGAGGCGCAGGACCTGTCGCCCATGCAGTGCCGGGTGATCGCCCGACGCAGCGAGCACGGGTCGATCACGCTCCTCGGCGACCTGGCCCAGGGCACCGCACCGTGGGCCGCCGCCGACTGGCGGGAGTCCCTGCGCCACCTGGGCAAGCCGGACGCGGTGGTGGTCCCGCTGACGATCGGCTTCCGGGTGCCCGCCGCCGTGGTCGCGTTCGCCAACCGGCTGCTGCCGGCGCTCGCCGTCGACGTGCCGCCGGCGGAGTCGCTGCGCCGCGACGGCGCGCTCGACGTGCGTACCGTCGCCGACCTGACCGCCGCGACGGTGGCCGAGGTGCGCGCGGCGCTGGCGTTCGACGGCTCGGTCGCGGTGATCGCCGCCGACGACGCCGTCGACGGGCTGCGGGCCGCCCTCGCCGCCGCCGGGGTCGAGACCGCGACCGTCGACGACCCGGCCGCCACGGCGCGCGTCACGGTGGTGCCCGCGACGCTGGTCAAGGGCCTGGAGTACGACCACGTCATCGTCGTCGAGCCGGCGGCGATCGTGGCGGCCGAGCCGCGCGGCCTGCACCGGCTCTACGTGGTGCTCACCCGGGCCGTCTCCCGCCTCGCCGTGCTGCACGCCGCGCCACTGCCCGCACCGCTCGGCTGACCGGCCCTCGGTCGACGTGGTCGACGGTGAGCGCGGCGGCCGCCCGGGCGGTGTGCGGGCGCGAGGGCACACCGCCCCGTATCTCGGTGAGTCGCCGCTCCGTGCTCGTCACGACAGGCCACGACGGTCGCGTCAGTGCACCGGCACCCGCATCAGCACCGCGTCGTCGGCGCCGAGCACGGTGATCTCCGTGAACTCGACCTCGCTGGTGGTCCAGCTGTCGGCCCGGACGATGTACGTCCCGTTGACCACCGGCGCCTCGACGCTGTACCCGCGGTCGGTCCGCACCCGGACGCGCGTCGCGCCCTCGGGCGCGAGCCCCTCCATCACGCTCGCGTAACCCAGGGGGAGATCGCTCAGGGTGAGCACGGTTACGCCGCCGGCGACGGCGCAGGTGCGCGGCGGGCAGTACAGCGGGTCCTGCCCCGGGTCCATCCGGCTGCTGCTCGAAATCCTGAGGTCGCCCCCGGGACGGGCCAGGCAGTAGGCGCTTCCGGTGCCGTTGACGACGATGGCGGCTCGGCGTCCGTCGGGCCACTCGACGGCGTTGACCAGTCGGTCGCCCGGACCGTCCACCCGGCACTGGGTCAGCACGTCGGCGCGTTCCGGCTCCGCCATCGCGGTCAGCGGCCGGCCCGGCCCGGCGTCGCCGAGCAGTCGCGGCCCGACCTGCCACAACCCGACCCCGACGACCAGCACGAACGCGGTGGCCAGCGCGGTGGCCAGGATGCCCGGCCAGCCGCGTCGCGCGGGGCCCTCGGCCCGCTGGACGATCTCGCCCAGCGGGGTGACCGGCAGCCGCTCGTCGGCGAGCAACCGGTCGAAAGCGTCACGGACCTGCTGCGTCGGGTCAGTCATCGAGGTGCTCCCTGAGGGCGACGAGTCCACGGTGCAGGAGGGTCTTGACGGTGCCGGCGGGGCAGCCGAGCGTCTCGGCGATCTCCCGCTCCGGCAGGTCGAGGTAGTAGCGGAGGAACAACGCGGCGCGCTGCCGGGGCCGGACCCGGCGCAGCGCCGCCCGTACCGACGCGGACTCGTGCGGCGCCGTGACCGCGTGCGTCGGGTCGGCGAAGGCGTGCCGCCGTTCGAGGATGCGCCGTCGTACCCAGGAGGTGCAGCGGCTGGCCACCGCCCGCCGCAGCCAGCGCTCCGGTTCCCGCACCTGGGCCTGGCGGCGGTACAGGTCGATGAACGCCTCCTGCACGATGTCCTCCGCCGCGGCGGCGCTACCCGTGGTCAGGTACGCGAACGCCACCATCCCGCGGAAGTGCCGCTCGTACGTCGTCCCGAAGACGTCGTCCGCGACGTCCGCGAGCGCTGTCCGGCCTGTCATGCCCACTCCGCTCCCGCCCGCCGTCGAATCGGGCGACACCGTACAGGCGCACGACGGCCGGCGACGGTTTCAGCCATCGGCGGCCCACGGGGGTGGATTGGTTCACAGGTAGCCGGGCCAGCGGCCGGCGACGCCCCGCTGCCCGCCGAACCCGCTGTCGATGGGCATGCTCGTGGTCCGGGTGGTGCTGCTGACGGCGCTGGCCGCATGGGCGTGCCGGCGCGACGAGGGTCGACGGTTCAGCTGACGTTTCGTCCGATCCGCCCCGTGGCGCGGCGGGTCGGTGCCACGATGCCGGCAGGGGCGTGCCGTCGTGGTCGCCCCCCGCCGAGAGGGGTCCACGTGAGCACCGTCCCGCCGGGCACGCCCTGCTGGGCCGACCTCGCCACCCCCGGTCTCGACGACGCGCGAAGGTTCTACCCGGAGCTGTTCGGGTGGACGGGCCGGATAGACCCGGAGCCCGAGGCGGGCGGCTACACGGTCTTCCTGCTCGGCGGACGGGCGGTGGCGGGCGCGGGACCGCCGGCCATCCCCGACCAGGTGCCGATCTGGTCGACGTACCTGGCGACGGACGACGCGGACCTCGTGGCCGGCCGGGTCGAGCGGGCCGGCGGGCAGGTTGTGGTGCCGCCGTTCGAGGTGTTCGACCGGGGGCGGATGGCGGTCTTCACCGACCCGGCCGGGGCCGCCTTCAGCGTCTGGCAGCCGATGGCGATGCCCGGGGCCGAGGTGTTCGACACCCCGGGCGCGCTGACCTGGACCGAACTGGTCACCCCCGACCCGGACGGCGCCAAGGTCTTCTACGAGCTGGTCTTCGGCTGGCACCCGGACGACCAGCCGGCAGGCCCGATCACCTACACCGGCTGGCGGCTCGGCACCCGGATCGTGGCCGGCATGGTGCCGCCGCTGGGCGACGGGTTCCCGGCGGACACGCCCGCGTACTGGTCGGTGTACTTCGCGGTGGCCGACGCCGACGCGGCCGCCGCCCGCGCCGCCGAGTTGGGCGGCACGATCCTGGTCCCGCCCCAGGACGCCCCGGCGGGCCGCTTCGCCGCCCTCCGCGACCCCCACGGCGCCCTCTTCAACATCCTCACCCGCCCCTAACCCCACCCCGCCCCCCGCCCATGTTGATCATGAGGTTATTGCGGCGACACGCCGTCGGGGCGACAACAACTTCATGATCAACGGCAGGAGGCCGAGGGGCGGGGGCGGACGGGGACTACCAGGGGGCCGTGGTCGCCGTCGACGACGCGGACGGTGGCGCGGTACCAGGTGGCGAGGAGCTGCTCGGTCAGCACCTCGCGCGGGGTGCCGGCGGCGACCACCCTGCCGTCGGCGAGAAGCACCATGCGGTCGGCGTACTCGCCGGCTATCGAGAGGTCGTGCATGGTGGCGAGCACGGTCAGGCCGTGCTCGCGGCGGAGCCGGTCGACCAGCTCCAGCACCTCCTGCTGATGGCCGATGTCCAGGGCGCTGGTCGGCTCGTCCAGCAGCAGCAGGGTCGCGCCCTGGGCCAGCGCCCGGGCCAGGAAGACCCGCTGCCGCTCGCCGCCGGAGAGGGTGGCCAGCTCCCGGTCCCGGAAGCCGGTCAGGTCCAGCCCGTCGAGCACGTCGTACGCGGCGGCCAGGTCGGCGGCCGACTCCCGGCCCAGCGGCGGGATGTACGGGGTGCGGCCCAGCAGCACGTAGTCGAGCACCGACATGCCGGCCGGCACGACCGGGGACTGCGCCACGGTCGCCACCACCCGGGCCCGGTCGCGGCGGCGCAGCGCCTCGCTCGGCGTACCGAAGAGGTAGATGGCGCCCGGCGCGGGCAGCAGGCCGCCGACGGCGCGCAGCAGGGTCGACTTCCCGGCGCCGTTCGGGCCGATCACGGTGACCCACTCGCCCGGGGCGACGGTCAGGTCGACGCCGCCGAGGATCGGCGTGCCGTCGAGGCGGACGTGCAGGTCGCGGACCTCGACGGCGGGGACGGCGGGCCCGCTCGTCCGGTCACCGCCGCCCGCTGGCTGCGGGGCGGGCACCCGCGCCCCGCCGTCCGCGGGCCGCGCCGCCGGCGCACGTCGCGCGCTCATCCGAGCACCCGCCGGGAGGTGCGCAGGACCAGGACGAAGAACGGGCCGCCGAGCAGCGCGGTGACCACGCCGATCGGCACCTCCGCCGGGGCGGCGACGGTACGCGCGACCACGTCCGTCAGCGCCAGGAAGGCGCCGCCGAAGAGCAGCGAGAGCGGCAGGATCACCCGGTAGCTCGACCCGGCCAGCAGCCGTACGGTGTGCGGCACGATGATCCCGACGAAGCCGATCAGCCCGGAGGCGGAGACCGCGGCGGCGGTGCCGAGCGAGGCGGCGGCGATCAGCAGGTAGCGGGACCGCTGCGGGTGCAGCCCGAGGCCGGTCGCCTCGTCGTCGCCGACGGAGAGCACGTCCAGCTCCCGCCGGTGCAGCAGCACCACCAGGGCGGTGAGGAGGAAGTACGGCAGCACCAGCCGGACGTCGTGCCAGCCGGCGGTGGCGAGCCGCCCGAGCAGCCAGGAGTAGACCTGCTGGATGCTGTCGGAGTTGCGTTGCAGCAGGTAGGTCTGCCCGGCGGAGAGGAACGCGGAGACGGCCACCCCGGCCAGGATCAGCGTCGCCGTGGAGCGGGCGCGCCCGCCGGACGCCCCGAGCAGGTAGGTCATCGCCACCGCGCCGAGCGCGCCGACGAAGGCGGCCAGCGGGATGGTGAGCGGCAGCCCGGTGAGCGCGCCGCCCGCCCCCACCCCGAGGGTGATCACGGCGGTGACCGCCAACCCGGCCCCGGCCGCCACGCCGAGCAGGTACGGGTCGGCCAGCGGGTTGCGGAACACGCCCTGGTAGCAGCCGCCGGCCAGGGCGAGCAGCCCGCCGACCAGCAGGCCGAGCACCACCCGGGGCAGCCGCAGCTCGGTGACGATGGCGATCTCCCGCTCGGTCAGCCCGCTGTCGATGCGTACCCCGGGGACAAGGTTGAGCAGCTCGGCCGCGACGCTGCCCGGCGGCAGGCTGACCGGGCCGAGCGACACCCCGGCGACCAGGGCGACCAGCACGGCGGCGACGCCGGCCACGAGCCAGCGGGGCCGCAGCCCGGCGGGCCGGGACGCGGGGAGCGTCCCGGCCCGCCGGGTGGGTCGTGCCGTGTCGAGGGCCTTGGTCATCGACGGGCGCGGCTCACGCGGGCACCTTGGCGACCGCGTCGATGATGGCCCGGAGCAGGTCCACGACGCGGGGACCCCAGCGCGAGGCGACGTCGTCGTCGAGCGCGACGACCTGGTTGCCCTTGACCGCGGTGATGCCCGCCCAGCCGGCGCGCGCCTTGACCGTCTCCGCGCTCTGCTGGCAGCACTTGGTGTCGGCGAGGAAGACGAAGTCCGGGTCCGCCTTGACGATGACCTCCTGCGACAGCTGCGGGTAGCCGCCGTTCTTGCCGTCGGCGTCGGCCGGGTCGGCGATGTTCTCCAGGCCGGCCATGGCGTAGAGCGAGCCGATGAAGGTCTTGCTGGTGGCGGTGTACAGCTCCGGGCCGAGCTCGTGGTAGTAGGTCAGCTTCTCGGCGCGCTGCGGCAGGCCGGCGACCAGCTTGGCGATGTCGTCCTTCATCCGCTTGGTCACGTCGGCCGCCTCGCCCGCGTGGCCGGTGAGCGCGCCCAGCTCGGTGATCTGCCGGTACGAGTCGTCCAGCGTGGTCGCGGCCGGGGTGAGGTAGACCGGGATCTTCAGCGTCGTGAGCTGCTCGACGATCTTGTTGCGGTCGTCGGAGAGCACCACCAGGTCGGGGCTCTTGCCGGCGATCGCCTCGGCGTTCGGGGAGAAGCCGGAGAGGTCGGTCTTCGGCGCGTCCGGCGGGTAGTTGGAGTTGTCGTCGACGGCCGTGACCTGCGGGCCGGCCCCGATGGCATAGAGCATCTCGGTGGCCGACGGCGACAGCGACACGATCTTCTCGGGCCGCTTGTCGAGGGTGAGCTTGCCGACGGTGACCGGGTAGGCGGCCGCCGCGGAACTGCCGCCGCCGGTGGCGGGCGTGTCGGTGGTCTTCTCGGCGCAGGCCCCGAGGGCCAGCGCGGCCACCGCGAGGGTCGCGGCGAAGAACCGGGGGGTACGTCTGAGCATCTGTCCTCCTGTCGGTCGAGGAGCGTGGTGCTTCGCCGACAGGGACCCGTGCGCCCGTCCGCGAGGCGCCCTTCCTCGAGAGCGCGAGTCGCGACCACTGACGCAGGCGACCTGGCTCGTCCCCGCCGCGCCCGGCCTCGGCCGGGAGTGGTGGGGCATCACAGTTGCGGGACAGCGCCGGTTTCGCACCGGCTTCGCTGCTAGTGGTCGGTAGAACCGTAGCGCACGCCCCGGACGTGCCTCGTCGATCCAGGTCGCATCGGCGCTTGTTGATCTACAACAGCAGCGATATGCCCTGGATCGACGCGTGCTGGGGGGTGGTGGGGCCCCGCCGGGGGCGGGACGGGGCCCCACCGTGCTCAGGAACTCGTGATGGTGACGTTGTCCACAGCCGCCTCGACCAGGCTCGCGCCCGAGGCGTCCGCCGCCTCGACCAGGATCCGCACCGACTGGCCGGCGTACGGGGTGAGGTTGGCGTTCGCCACCGCCCAGGCGCCGTTGCGGTTGGTGGCCGCCCCGGACTGCGTGAACAGGGCCGTGGTGCCGCCGTTGTGCACCACGCTGACCCGGAAGTAGTCGGCCGACGAGGCGTTCGACCCGTGCGCCAGGTACCAGGCCAGCGAGAGCGTCAGCGTGCCCTCCGACGGCAGGGTCACGGCCGGCGACCGGGCGCTGGTCACGCCGCCGTCGATGTCGTAGTCGCCCGCCCCGGTGCCGGCCAGCCGGCCGGTGACCAGGTCGTTGCTCCCGTCGTACGGGGTGAGCTGCTTGGCGCCGCTGGAGGTGGTCGCCTGGGCGGCACCCCGCTCCCACACCCCGACGGTCGCGGTGTCGGCGCCGTTCGGGTTGGTGGTCCACCCGGTGGCCGTCTCGAAGGTGTCCGACCAGACCGTGGTGCCGCCGCCACCGCCGCAGTACTGCGCCTCCTTGCCGATGACCCGGTACGGGCAGTCGGCGTACTCGCTGATCAGCAGGACCGCCTCCCGGTTGCGCGAGGTCTGGGCGGGGATCACCTCGTCGGGCGGGTAGAAGCCGCCGCCGAGGGACGAGCCCGGGTACATCTCGAAGGTGTACGCCCAGATGCCGTGCTGCCCCCACATCCAGTCGATGCTGTCGCCGTCGGTGATGTAGAGGTCGCTGGACTGCTGCGGGGTGTAGCCGTTGGTGTTCGCCATCTGCTGACCGAGGGTGGCGAAGGTGTTGTACTGGTCGGCGCTCATGCCGGGAGCGGTGTTGTTGTACGTGTAGCCGAACGGCCAGAGCACCAGCTCCGAGTACGTGTGGAAGTCGATGTTGGCCTTGATCTGCTGCGTGCCGCCGACCACCCGGCTGTTGACGAAGTTGCGCAGCGCCGCGGTCTCCGGGGCGGAGAACGCCGACGGGCCCCGGTAGGTCTCCGACGAGGTCGAGCCGGACGAGCCGCCGCAGCAGCCCCACTGGTAGGACCAGTTGCGGTTCAGGTCGGTGCCCACGTACGACGAGCCGCTGTTCGGCTGCCGGTTCTTGCGCCAGGAGCGGTAGGAGCCGGTGGCGATGTCGTACTCGCTGCCGTCCGGGTTGACCGTCGGCACGATCCAGATCTCCCGGCCGTTCACGATGTTGGTGATCCGGGAGTCGGTGCCGTAGCTGTCGGTGAAGAGGTTGAGCAGGTAGATCGCCATCTCGACGGTCAGGTGCTCGCGGGCGTGCTGCTGCGAGTTGAACAGGATCTCCGGCTCGGCCTCGTCGGTGCCGACGTTGTCGGAGATCTTCACCGCCATCAGGTCGCGGCCCTCGTACGAGGAGCCGATGCTGATCTTCCGGGCGATCGAGGGATGGTCCGCGACCACCTGGTTGACCACGGCGGTCAGTTCCGCGTAGTCGTGGTAGTTGGAGTCGGCGGGCGGGAAGGCGGTCGTGCCGACGTCCCCCTCGGCGTGGCTGTGGCCGTCGGCCGACGGGGCCGGGACCGCCTCCAGCCGGAAGCCGAGCCGGGTGATCGCCGCCGCCTCGGCGGGGGTGGCCGAAACGTTCAGCACGCCGTGCTCGACGTAGTCGATGGCGGCGCCGGTGCCGGCGACCGCGGTGCGGTCGGCCACCGTACGCGGACCGAGCACCCGGTAGGACGACGCCGTCGGGGAGTCGGCGGCGCGATCGGGTGCGGGCCGGGCGGTGGCCGGCGCGGCGGCGACGGTGAGCAGGCCGAACCCGGCGGCGACAGCGAGCGCCAGGCGGCGGAGGGCGGGCTTGCGGAAGGCCATGGACAACCTCCTCGGGGGGCGGGAGAAGATCCCGCTCGGTGGAGGACACTCCACCATCGTCCACATGGTCATATCAACATTCATCGCTGCCTTGTTGCATGCCATCCTGATCCTCACACCGGCAAGGATTTTCCAACCGTCGACCTCTGGCGAAAGTTCCTTCCGAGCGGGACACTGACCGGCAACGATCCGCCCGTCTCTGCGGAGGACCCATGTCCAGACCACGCCTGCGCGCGGCCACCCTCGCGGCCGCCACCGCGCTCACCCTTCTCGGCACCGCGGCACCCGCCGTCGCCGCGCCCGTCGCCGCCACCGTCGTCCACGACGAGCAGATCACCTACCACGACTGGTCCGGCGAGACCGACTGGCGCTCCGGCACCGCCGCCGGCACCGTCGTCACCCCCGCCGGCCTCGCCCTCGGTACGCCGGTCGGCACCACCGAATACAAGGACCCGCACGACAAGACGAAGCGGACCTGGGCGTACGGGACCTGGACGTCCCCGGTCACCGCCGTCGGCTTCGATGCCACCGAACTCATCGCCTCCTGGAACGCGGACACCCCGGCCGGCACCTGGATCCAGGTCGAGTTGCAGGGCACCTACAGCACCGGCGACCAGACCCCCTGGTACGTGATGGGCCGCTGGGCGTCCGGCGACGCCGACATCAAGCGGACCAGCGTCGACAAGCAGGGCGACAAGTGGTCCAGCATCTGGACCGACACGTTCTCGATCAACGACGCCGCCGCCGGCGTGCTGCTTGAGGCGTACCAGTTGCGGCTGACCCTCCACCGCGACCCGGCCGCCACCGCCTCGCCGGTGGTGCGGATGCTCGGTGCGATGAGCTCGAACGTGCCCGACCGGTTCACCGTCGAGCCCAGCGCCGGCGGGATCGCCTGGGGCAGGGAACTCTCCGTCCCGCGCTACTCGCAGAACATCCACTCCGGCCACTACCCGGAGTACGACGGCGGCGGCCAGGCCTGGTGCTCCCCCACCTCCACCACGATGGTGATCGAGTACTGGGGCCGGAAGGCGTCCGAGGAGGACACCGCCTGGGTCGACCCGACCTACCCGGACCCGACGGTCAACCACGCCGCCCGGATGGTCTACGACTACCAGTACGACGGCGCCGGCAACTGGCCGTTCAACACCGCGTACGCCGCCAGCTTCCCCGGCCTGGAGGGCCGAGTGACGCGACTGCACTCGCTGGACGAGGTGGAGCACTTCATCGCCGCCGGCATCCCCGTCGTCACCAGCCAGTCCTTCCTCGCCAGCGAGCTGGACGGGGCGAACTACGGCACCTCGGGACACCTGTTCGTGGTGGTCGGCTTCACCGCCGACGGTGACGTGATCGTCAACGACCCGGCCTCGTCCAGCAACGACGTCGTGCGCAACGTCTACCCCCGCGAGCAGTTCGAGCAGATCTGGCTGCGCACCAAGCGGATCACCGCCAGCGGCGGAACGGCCGGCGGCCCCGGCGGCGTGGTCTACCTGATCAAGCCCACCGACGTCCCGTGGCCCCAGATCCCCGGCTCCACCAACTGGTGACCTGACCGCCCGACGCCACCGTTCGAGGGGTTCGCGTCCCCCGGGTCCGCCCCGGGACGCGGGCCCCTCGTCGCGTCCGGACGGCCGTCACTTCTGGACGGCCGGGCCCTCCGGGTCCTGGTCGTCGCCGGCGAGGGCGGAGCGGAGGCGCTCCTTCTCGGTGCGGCGCCGCTCGGCGGCCTCGGCCATCTCCACCGCCATCTCGTCCCGCCAGCCCTTGAGCAGGAAGAACGAGGCGGCGGCCGAGAAGGCCAGCGCCAGCATCAGCTTGACGAAGAGGTTCATGTCGACCAGCCAGAGGGCCGCCAGCACGGCGACGAACAGCCCGATCCGGCCCAGCGTGTACTTGACCGCCGCGCTCACGTTCCGCACTCCGTTCTCCGCCACCGGGGTGGCCCCCGGCGGAAGGTTCAGCCCGTCCGGCGGGCCAGCCAGTGGACGCCGTGGAACCAGACCACCGCGTACCCGAGGGTGAACGCCGCCGCGCCCAGCCCGCCGGAGACCAGCGGGGCGAGCCCGGCGGCCAGGCCGGCCACCACCAGCCCGGCGACCAGCCCCACCGCGCCCGCCACGAGCGCCGCCACCACCCGGGCCGCCCCGAACTCCCAGGCCCGGAAGTCGTCCCAGAACAGCCAGGCCGGCAGGATGACCGCCAGCCAGCCGTTGGCCCGGCCGAAGTCACCGCTGCCGATCAGCACGAACGCCCAGTCGAACAGCACCACCGCCAGCAGGCCGACGACCAGGCCGGCCATGCTCACCCCGAGCAGGTCGCCCAGGGTGAGGATGCGCCCCTCGGCGTCGCGCCGGGGGAACCCGCTCCGCTGCTCGGTCATGGCCTACGAGATTACGTGCCGACTCAGGCCCAGACCTGCTGCGGCTCGGCCCGACGCTCCGCCAGGGACGGGGCGGCATCGTACTCGCGGACCACCTCGTAGCGGGTGTTCCGCTCGACGGGGCGGAAGCCGGCGTCCCAGATCAGGTGCAGCAGGTCGTCCCGGTGCATCGTGTTCGGGGTGCCGTACGAGTCGGCGTCGTGGGTGATCTTGTATTCGACGACCGAGCCGTCCAGGTCGTCCACGCCGAAGTTGAGCGAGAGCTGGGCGACCGACAGGCCGTGCATCACCCAGAAGCACTTCACGTGCGGGACGTTGTCGAAGAGCAGCCGGGAGACCGCGAAGGTCTTCAGCGACTCGGCCGGCGAGGCCATCGTCGTCCGCTCCTGGATCCGGTTACGGATCTTGCCGTCCGCCGAGTCGACGAAGTCGTGCTGGTAGCGCAGCGGGATGAAGACCATGAAGCCGCCGGTCTCGTCCTGCAACTCGCGCAGCCGCAGCACGTGGTCGACCCGGTGCCGGGGCTCCTCGATGTGCCCGTAGAGCATGGTCGACGGCGTCTTCATGCCCTTGCTGTGCGCCAGGCGGTGGATCCGCGACCAGTCCTCCCAGTGGCAGGCGTGGTCGACGATGTGCTGGCGGACCTCCCAGTCGAAGATCTCCGCTCCGCCGCCGGTCAGCGACTCCAGGCCGGCGTCCATCAGCTCGTCGAGGATCTCGTCGGCGCTCAGGCCGCTGATCTTCTCGAACCACTGCACCTCGGTCGCGGTGAACGCCTTGAGCTTGACGTTCGGCAGCGCCGCCTTCAGCTCGCTCAGCACCTTCGGGTAGTAGCGCCACGGCAGCGTCGGGTGCAGGCCGTTGACGATGTGCAGCTCGGTGAGCTGCTCGTCCTCCATCTCCTTGGCCTTGCGGACCGCCTCGTCGATGCGCATCGTGTAGGCGTCCTTCTCGCCCGGCTTGCGCTGGAACGAGCAGTACGCGCACGAGGCGGAGCAGACGTTGGTCAGGTTGAGGTGCCGGTTGACGTTGAACATCACCCGGTCGCCGTTGAGCTCCGTACGCCTGTGGTGGGCCAGCCGCCCCAGCCAGGACAGGTCGTCGCTGTCGTAGAGGGCGATGCCGTCCTCGCGGGTCAGCCGCTCGCCGGCGTACACCTTCGCTTCGAGCTCACGCTTGAGTCCGGCGTCCATCGAAAGCCACGTCCCTTCCACCTGCGGTAGGAATCGAGCCTACGTCCACCTGCCGACGCCGCCGCAGCACGGTCGACCCCCGTGGGCCGATTCACCGAACTCTCAGCCTCCCGTTACCTCTCGACGCATCGACATGGCTGCGTGAGTGAGGTAAGACAGGATGGGACGTTCGCCACACACTGGTAGCGTCCTCACGGCCGCGTCCACCCTGGCGCGGCGACACCACGCCGGACGGGGAGCGGAATGGTCGACAGCGGGCGCGGGCGACGGCAGCGACGACGGAGCCCGGTGATCTCGCCGGTGCTGCGTCCGGCGCTCTGGTCCGCCCTGCTCGGAGCCGTCGCCGCCACGGTCCTCGCCAACCCGGTCCACGCCGACCCGGCGCTGCCCACCAGCGTCCCCGACACCGGCCTCCGGCCGGCCGTCACCGGTCAGCTCCAGCTCCCCGGCGGCGCGCCCGTCACCGGGGCGCCGGGCCTCGGCGGGGTGCCGGGCGCGCCGGCCGGCAACCTGATCGACGGCCCGCTCGCCACCCAGATCTACGCCGCCGAGGCCCAGGTCGGGCAGCTCCGCGACCAGTTGCTCGTGCTGCTGCAGAAGCGCACCGAGGCCGAGGGCCAGCGGGCCACCGCCGAACGCGACCTCGCACTCGCCCGGGAGGCGCTGGCCCGCGCCCAGGAGGGCGCCGACGCCGCCGCCGCGGGCGCGTTCAAGGCCGCCGCCGCCCTCCCGCCCGGCGAGTTCGCCAACGACCTGCACGAGCTGAGCCGGCTCTCCCGGATCATCCGCGGCGAGAAGGCCGAGGGCGGCACCACCGCCGCCGAGGGCGAGCTGTCCCGGGCCCGCACCGGCGAGCAGGCGGCCGGCCAGGCACTGATCTCGGCCGAGTCCCGGCTCAAGGGCGCCCAGACGGAATACGCCGCCGGCGAGAAGGCCCTGCGCGACGCCGAGGCGAAGCTGGCCAAGCTGCGCCGGGACAACGCCGCGCAGCTCATCGAGCTCGAGCGCCAGCAGGAGGCCCTCGACCAACAGCTCGGCGCCGGCTACGTCGGCAACGAGACGGCCAACGGCCTGGCCGCCCACCCCACGGCTCTGAAGGCCCTGGCGTACGCCAGGGCGCAGCTCGGCGACCCCTACCTGTGGGCGGCCGAGGGGCCGGACCGGTTCGACTGCTCCGGCCTGATCTACGCCGCCTACCGGTCGGCGGGCTACTACGGGCTGCCCCGGGTCTCCCGGGACCAGTACTACGCCACCCGGTCCCGCACCGTGTCCCGCAGCGCGCTGCTCCCCGGTGACCTGCTCTTCTTCGCCTCCGGCACGAGCTGGACGACGATCCACCACATGGGCATGTACGTCGGCGGCGGCAAGATGATCCACGCGCCGACCACCGGCGACGTCGTCAAGATCTCCACGGTGCGCTGGTCCCGGCTCTACGCCGCCACCCGGGTGATCGGGGCGGTGCCCGCGCCGACGAGCACCCCGTCGCCGTCGCCGTCGCAGACCAAGCCGCCGTCGCCGAAGCCGACGGGAAGCCCCAAGCCGACCCCGAAGCCCACCTCCCCGTCGCCGTCCCCGTCGACCTCGCCCTCGGCGACCCCCACCGGTTCGCCGTCGCCCACGACGTCGCCCAGCGCGTCGACCTCGCCGTCGCCGTCCCCGACCGGGTCGTCGCCGGCGGCGAGCCGCTCGGCCTCGTCGGAGCCGAGCGCCACGTCCGGCAGCGTGGCGCCGACCACGGCGGCGAGCAGCACCGACCCGGAGCGCAGCACGTCGGCCACCACCTCGGCCAGCACGGGTAGCTGACCGGGACGCGCCGGCTCCGCCCGGCGCTCCGATGCCGGTCGGCACGGGCCACGGGCCCGGAACGCACTCCGGCTGTGCCGCCGGGCCGGAATGTGGCACCGTGACAGTCAGGCACGCCCGGTCCGACGTCGCGGATCCGGGCGCGAGCGCGGCGCGGAGGGCGAGCATGGCCGAGCAAGAGGTTCCGGCGCAGCCGGTCGACCACGGATCCACGCCCGATCGGAGCCGCGCTGAGGCCTTGGCGCCCACCGGCGGGTCCATCGCGACCTCGGCCGACGGCAGCCCGGCGTCGGGCACCGGCTCCGCGGGCACGTCGGGGCCGCCGGCGGAGCCGCCCGCCGACGACGTACGCCGACAGCCCGCCCGGGGCCGGGTGAGCGTGGCCACCGCGGCCGCGCCCGGCGAGGGCGACGCGGCACCGTCGGCCCGCCCGACCGCCGCCACCACCTACCGGGCCACCGGTGCGGCCGCTCCGGCCGGCGCGCCGGTCCCCGAGCAGCGGGCCGCGGCGGCCCGGGCCAGCGCCGCCGTGCCCGGGATGCGCCGGGTCTCCGCCGACGAGGCCTCGGCCATCCGGTCGCGCACGGGCGAGGCGAGGGTCTACCGGGCGGCGCCGGTCAACCCGGAGCCGCCGGAGCCCGCCCAGCCGCCGGAACCGGCGCAGCCGCCCAAGCCGCCGGTGCCGGAGCCCGAGCCGGCGCCGGCCCCCGTGCCGCCGGTGCCCGGCCCGAACCCGCCGTCCCCGAACCCGCCGGTCCCGACCCCGACCCCGCCGATCCCGACCCCGCCGATCCCCGTCCCGGCGCCGCCCCGGCCGGGGCCCACCCCACCGGGCCCGGTGCCGCCCGTGCCGGGTCCGCCGACGCCGCCGCCCGGGCCGCCGGTGCCCGCCCCGCCGCCACCGCCCGGCCCGATGCCGGCGCCGCCGTTCCCGCCGCCGCCCGCCACGGCCACCGCGCCCGTCCCGGCCCCGCCGGCAACGCCCGCGAGCCCGCCGGCGTCCCCGGTCCCGTCTGTCTCCGCACCGCCGGCCTCCGCACCACCGGCCCCCACGCGGTCGTTCACCACGCCGTCGGTCTCCCCGCCGCTGCTCTCCACCCCGCCGGCGTCCGCGCCGCCGTTCGCCGCGCCGCAGGCCCCCGCCCCGCCGACATCCCCGCCGTCGGTCTCCGTGCCGCCCGCGCCCCGACCTGCGGGGCGCTTCGACGGCCAGACCGACCTGGGCACGATCTACGGCGCCGGCTCGGAAGGCCCGGGCTTCGCCACCGTCTCCTTCCCGACCAACCCGCTGGAGAACTCCGGCTCGTTGACCGGGCACATCCTGGCCCAGGGCTGGACGGAGACCCCCACAGAGGAGCGGTCCAGCACGGCCAGGGTCATGATCGTCCTGGCCGCCTCGCTGGGTCTGCTCGTGGCGATCAGCGTGCTGGTCGTCCTGCTGGCCACCGACACCGTGGGCGGTCTGGTGGGTGGCGTCCTGACCAAGTGAGCCGCCCGGCGACGACCATGGTGAGCCCGCCCACTACCGATCCGTGGTGCGGTGGCGGGTTCGCCGCTCCGCCGTACACTGGTGGAGATCACTGACCCGGCGCGCGTCGTGCGCGCCCATGGGCGATCTTGCGGGCGATTCGGCGGCGTTCAGCTGCGGCAGGCCAACGCGAAGATGCGCCCCGCTCGAAAGGCATTTCTTGACCGCGTTTGCTGAACCCAGCACGTTTCCGCCCGCCCTCGACACCGCCGCCGACGCGCAGGCCCTCGTCGAGCGGGACGCCACCCCGCAGGACTCCGCCGCACCGGTGACGGCCGAGGCCACCGACTTCGCCGCGCTGGGGCTGCCCCAGCCGCTGGTCCGCGCGCTCGCCCGGCAGGGCATCACCGCCCCGTTCGAGATCCAGCGCGCCACCATGCCGGACGCGCTCGCCGGCCGGGACGTCCTCGGTCGGGGCCAGACCGGCTCCGGCAAGACCCTGGCCTTCGGCCTGCCGCTGCTGGCCCGGGTGGCCGACGGCGAGCGGGCCCGGCCGCTGCGCCCGCGGGCCCTGGTCCTGGTGCCGACCCGCGAGCTCGCCATGCAGGTCAACGACGCGCTGCTACCGCTCGGCAAGGCCGTCGGCGTGTTCCTGAAGACCGCCGTCGGCGGCGTGCCGTACGACCGGCAGATCGACGCCCTGCGGCGCGGCGTGGAGATCGTCGTGGCCACCCCGGGCCGGCTGGGCGACCTGATCGCCCGGGGCGTGTGCCACCTGGACGACGTGGAGATCACCGTCCTCGACGAGGCCGACCAGATGGCCGACATGGGCTTCCTGCCCGAGGTCACCGAGCTGCTGGCGAAGACGCCGGCGGGCACCCAGCGGCTGCTCTTCTCGGCCACTCTAGACGGTGACGTCGACGCGCTGGTGAAGCGGTTCATGACCGACCCGGTGACCCACTCGACCGCCCCGTCCACCGCATCGGTGTCCACCATGGACCACCACATGCTGCTGATCCCACCGCACGACAAGTTCCCGGTGGCGGCGTCCATCGCGGCCCGGGACGGGCGGACCATGGTCTTCGCCCGCACCCAGCTCGGCGTCGACCGGCTGGTCGAGCAGCTCGCCGCCGTGGGCGTACGCGCGGGTGGCCTGCACGGCGGCAAGACGCAGCGGATGCGTACCCGCACGCTGGCCGAGTTCCGTGAGGGTCGGATGAACGTCCTGGTCGCCACGGACGTGGCGGCCCGGGGCATCCACGTGGACGGCGTCTCGCTGGTGCTGCACGTCGACCCGCCGAAGGACCCGAAGGACTACCTGCACCGCGCGGGGCGTACCGCTCGGGCCGGGGAGTCGGGCGCGGTCGCCACGCTGGTGCTGCCGAAGCAGCGCCGGACGACCCTCGCCATGCTGGAGAAGGCCGGCGTGGCGCCGGCCGAGACCCGGGTGCGCGCCGGCGACCCGGCGCTCGCCGAGCTGACCGGCGCCCGCGAGCCGAGCGGCGTCCCGGTCCGCAACGAGCCCGAGGAGCCGCGCCGGCACGGCGACCGGCCGGGCGGCCCGCGCCGCTTCGGCGACCGCGACGCCCGGGGCGAGCGCCGCTACGGCGACCGGCCCACCGAGGGACGCGGCTACGGCGAGCGGGGCTTCGCGGACCGGGGCGAGCGGCGCTACGGCGACCGGCCGCACGGCGAGCGCGGCTACGGCGACCGGGACGGGCGCGGCGAGCGCCGCTACGGCGACCGGCCGCAGGGTGACCGCCGGGGCTACGGCGACCGCCCCCAGGGCGAGCGCCGCTACGGCGACCGGCCCACGGAGGGGCGCGGCTACGGCGACCGGCCGCAGGGCGAGCGCGGCTACGGCGACCGGCCGCAGGGCGAGCGCCGCTACGGCGACCGGCCCACCGAGGGACGCGGCTACGGCGAGCGGGGCTTCGCGGACCGGGGCGAGCGGCGCTTCGGCGACCGGGGCGGCTTCCGGCCCGAGGGCCGGGGTCGCGACGACCGGCCGCGCGACGAGCGGCGGGGCTTCGGCGGGCGACCGCCGGCGCGTACCCACTGATCACGAGCACCGACCGGAACGCCGTCGCGGAGCCCACGCTCCACGGCGGCGTTTCCGCATCCGCTGCCGGTGCCGGTCGCGTCGCGTAACGTCCGGCTCATGCCGACCATGCCGAAGTCGCTCTTCTGGACCCGGACGGACACCGCCGGCACGGAGCACGCGCTGTTCGACGACGGCCGGGGGCTGACCGCTCGGGGCACGCTCACGGCCGTCGACCCGGTCCCGTACACCTGTCGCTACCAGCTCACCACCGACCCGGGGTGGGTGACGGCCCGGGCCGAGGTCGAGGTGGAGGGCTCCGGGTGGCTGCGGAGCGTACGCCTGGAACGGGCCGGCGACCGGTGGCGGGTGACCACCGGCGAGCAGGGCGACCTGGACGCGGCGCTGCGGGCCGCCGGCCATCCGCCCGCCGGGCTGCCCGGCACGGACGACCCGGACCGGCTGGCCGAGGCGCTGGACGTCGACCTCGGCGGTTCGCCGCTGTTCAATGCCCTGCCGGTGCACCGTCTCGGGTTGCCCCGCGCGCCGGCCGACACGCCGCACCGGGTCGCCGTCGCCTGGGTGCTGGTGCCCAGCCTGATGGTGGTGCCCGCCGAGCAGGTCTACACGCCGCTCGGCCCCGGCCGGGTCCGCTTCACCAGCGACACGTTCACCGCCGACATCGACCTCGACGCCGACGGCTACGTGGTGCGCTACCCGGGGCTGGCCGAGCGCGTCGACCCGCGCTGACCGCCCGGCCCCGGGCCGGAGTCGACCAGCCGGACGTGCCGCCGCGGGTCAGGCCGGCCAGGCGCCGTCGGCGAGGAAGCACTCGATCGTCGCCAGGTGCGGGCCCAGGTCGAGCCCCTGGGCGGCCACCCAGTCGTCCGCGTAGTAGGTGTCGGCGTAGCGGTCGCCGGCGTCGCAGATCAGGGTGACCACCGAGCCGCTGCGTCCCTCGGCGAGCATCTCCGCGATCAGCCCGAAGGCGCCCCACAGGTTCGTGCCGGTCGAGCCGCCCACCCGGCGGCCGAGCACGGCCGAGCCGGCCCGCATGGCGGCCAGCGAGGCGGCGTCGGGCACCTGGACCATCCGGTCCACCACCGAGGGCAGGAACGACGCCTCCACGGTCGGCCGGCCGATCCCCTCGATCCGCGAGCCGCGCCCGGTGCGGACCGACCAGTCGGCCGCCTGCCAGGCGGGATAGAACGCGGAGTTCTCCGGGTCGACCACGCAGAGCTTGGTGGGCAGCCGCCGGTAGCGGGCGTACCGGCCGATGGTGGCGCTGGTGCCGCCGGTGCCGGCGCCCACCACGATCCACGTCGGCACGGGGTGCCGTTCCAGGGCGAGCTGCGCGTAGATCGACTCGGCGATGTTGTTGTTGCCCCGCCAGTCGGTGGCCCGCTCGGCGAAGGTGAACTGGTCCATGAAGCGCCCGCCGGAGTCCTCCGCCAGCCAGCGGGCCTCGACGACCACCTTGGCCGGGTCGTCGACGAGGTGGCAGCGGCCGCCCTGGAACTCGATCTGGGCGATCTTCTCCGGCGAGGTGGAGGCCGGCATCACCGCGATGAACGGCAGCCCCAGCATCCGCGCGAAGTACGCCTCCGAGACCGCCGTCGAGCCGGAGGACGCCTCGACGATCGTGGTGTCCGGACCGATCCAGCCGTTGCACAGCCCGTAGAGGAAGAGCGAGCGGGCCAGCCGGTGCTTGAGGGAGCCGGTGGGGTGCACCGACTCGTCCTTCAGGTAGAGGTCGATCCCCCACGCCCTGGGCAGCGGGAACGGCAGCAGGTGGGTGTCGGCGGACCGGTTGGCGTCCGCCTCGACGGTGGCGATCGCATGGGTCACCCAGCGCCGGCTGGCCTCGTCGCACCGGTCGAGATGAGTCACGTCCGAAACCTAGCAAGCCCGCTCAGCGCGGCTCGGCTCCGGCCCGGCGGTGCTGGCGGCGCTGACCCGTCCGGCCGGCCGCGAGGATCAGCGGGGCGAGCCGCACGGCCGGGCCGGGCAGCGCGTCGAGCAGCCGGACCTGCGCGCCGCGCCAGCGCGGCACGCTGACCACTACCCGCGCCGCGGTGGTCAGGTGGTGGGCGCCACCGGGGGCTGCGGGCGGTTCTCCCACTTGGTGGAGAGGGCGATGCCGGTCCGGGTCGAGGCGACGCCGGGGGTCCGGTTCAGCCGCACGATCAGCCGCTCCAGCTCCGCGATGGTGCCGACCCTGGCCTTGAGCAGGAACGACTCGACGCCGGCCATGAAGTAGCAGGACTCGATCTCGGGCATCTGCCGGAACGCCTCGAGCACGTCGTCGGTGTCGGCGCCGGAGTCCTGGATGATTCCGATGAGCGCGGTCACGGCGAAGCCGATCGACTCGGGCTCCACCTCCGCCCGGTACGCCCGGATCACGCCGCCGGACTCCAGCTTGCCGACCCGTTCGTGCACGGCCGGCGCGGAGAGGCCCACCTGCCGGGCCAGCTCGGCGTAGGACAGGCGGGCGTTGCCGCGCAGCAGTTCCACGAGGCTCAGGTCGATGGCGTCCACGGACTGTAGACATTAGCGGTCCGGGCGTAACGTCGGGCATTCGGAGCGCGTTGAACATGACAGGGTGTAGTCGTTCGAAAACTCACAGTCAAGGGAGTCGTCCGCAGGTAATATTTCCTAACTTCCCACTCAGTGCGTTTTTCGCGTTTGGCGGACAGGCCAGGTCGCTGGTGCTGTAATTGCCATACGTCCCTCATGACGGCTCTGGGCTCGCACCGGCCGGGGGCAGTGTGTTCAGCCGGGGGCTTCGTCGACGCGAGGAGGGGGCTGTGGACACTGGAGATCGCCTGCTGACACCGGGTGAAGTTGCCGCGTTGTTTCGGGTTGACCCGAAGACTGTGACGCGATGGGCGGCGGCGGGCCGGATAGGCAGCATCCGGACTCCAGGCGGGCACCGCCGGTTTCGGGAATCCGAGGTGCGGGCCCTGCTTGAGGGTGAGGGCATGTTGGACGAGGCGGAGGACGTCGGCAAACCGCGTAACGCGGGCCCGGCCGCCTCGACCGGCCCGGGCCCGGCCAACGCGGGAATGTACTGACCGGTGCGGACCGGCGCGGACCGGACACCGACTCCGGTCCGCGGCCCTGTGAACCCGGCCGGGCTCAGCCCCGCGCCGCGCCCAACTCACCAGACCAGCGGCGGAACAGGTCGTGCGGTACGCCGAGGGCGTCCAGCACCTTGCCGGCGACGAAGTCGACGAGCTGCTGGGCGGAGGCCGCCGCCCCCGCACCGTAGAAGCCGGGGCTGGCCGGCAGCACCACCGCCCCGGCGTCGTGCAGGGCGATCAGGTGCTCCAGGTGGCTGCGGGTCACCGGCGTCTCCCGGGGCACCACCACCACCGGCCGGCGCTCCTTGAGGTTCACCTCGGCGGCGCGCTGGAGCAGATCCTTGGAGAGCCCGATGGCGATGCCGGCGCAGGCCGCCGTGCTCGCCGGGACCACCGCCATCCCGCGTACCCGGTAGGAGCCGCTGCTCGGGCCGGCCGCCAGGTCGCCGGCGGGCCAGTGCCGCACGTCGGCGCCCGCGAGGTCCCGGCCCAGCCAGGTGGCCAGGTCCTCCGCCCAGTGCGCGTCCCGGAACGGGCGGCCGGTCTCGTCCAGGACCGTCAGCCGGGCGGCCCGGGAGACGATCAGGTCCACCGGCTCCCCGGCGTCGATCAGCGCCCGCACGACGGCCGCCGCGTACGGCGTTCCGGACGCCCCGGAGATCCCGACCACCCATGGTTCCCGCATGCCACCAGCCTGCCTGGTCGCTCGCCGGCGCCGTCGGGCACCCCCGGCCCGGCGCCCGCCCGGTATACCCGCCTGCGAGGTGGTTTGTCCCCGACGAGCGCGATGTCGGCAGGGATCGCGGGCACCCCGGCAACCTGACATGCTGCCGGGGCGATTCGCACGGACGCAGATCGCACGCGGGAGGAATCGGTGATGACCGACGAGATCCTCTGGTCGCTACGGTCGGAGTGCCCCATCCCGCCCCGGCTCTCGCCGCACGCCGACCGGGTGCAGGGCTGGCTGGCCGACGACCTGCTGCCGGGCCTCGGCCTGCCGGCCGACGACGCGACGACGCAACAGCTGGCCCGCGCCGGCGTCGCCCGGTACGCCGGCCGCCTCTACCCGGACGCCACGGAGCCCGACCTGCGGGTGTTGGCCGCGCTGTTCACCTGGTTCTTCCTGGTCGACGACGCGTGCGACGGGCCGGGCCGGCTCGGCACGGACGAGATCCGGGCGCTGCGCGCCGGCGCGCTGACCCTGCTGCGTGAGGGCCCCCGGATCCGGCACGCCGGACTCACCGGGCCGCTGCGGCGGCTGCTGGTGCGCGCGTGGCGGGAGCCGCGCCGCCGGATGCCGGCCCGCTGGCGGCTGCGCTTCGCCGAGGCAGTCGCCGACCACCTCGACGGCACGTGGCGGGAGGCGGTCAACAAGTCGGCCGGACGCCACCCCGGCGTCGACGAGTACGTCGAGCTGCGACGCGCCACCTCCGCCACGTACGTGTCGTACCCGCTGGTGGAGTTCGTCACCGGGCGTCCGCTGCCCGACGCGGTGCACCACCACCCGCTGCTGCGCCGGGCCGCCGCCACCGGGAACGACATGGTCTCCTGGTACAACGACCTGGCCTCGCTGGAGCGCGACCGGGCCACCTCGGGTGGGCACAACCTGGTGCTGGCGACCGCCGCCGAGCACGGGGTGCCGGTGGAGACCGCGGTCGCGCTGACCGCCGAGCGGTGGCGGGCGTCGATGCGGCGCTTCGTCGAGCTGCGGGCGGCGGTGCCGTCGTTCGGGCCGGCGCTGGACGAGGCGGTCACCGACCACCTCGACGGGGTGGCCAACGCCGTCCGGGCGACCGTCGACTGGACGCTGGAGAGCGATCGCTACCCGGGCTCCCGCCCCGAGCCCGCCGCCCTCCGCTGACCCTCGCCGCCCTGCACCGACCCCACACGCCGGCGCCGCCCTCCGGCGAGCCCGCCCACCGAGGGGGCGCTGCGGCCGGCGTGGTCAGGGGCGCAGGTCGAGGCGGATCACCAGGTCGAGCAGGGCGAAGACGAACAGCGCGATGCCGACGAAGCCGTTGGCGGTGAAGAAGGCCCGATTGACCTTGCTCAGGTCGGTCGGGGTGACGACCACGTGCTGGTAGCCGAACGCGAGCGCGGTCAGCGCCAGCCCGATCCACCAGGGCCAGCCGAAGCCGACCAGCGCCCCGAACCAGATGAAGAGCGCGAAGGTCACCACGTGCGCCACGGTCGAGGCGTGCAGGGCGAAGCGCCGGCCGTACCGGGCGGGCACGCTGTGCACCCCGATCTCCCGGTCGATCTCGGAGTCCTGGCAGGCGTAGATGAGGTCGAAGCCGCCGATCCAGAGCCCGACGGCCGCGCCGAGCAGCCAGGCGGGCCACGAGCCGTCGAGGGTGCCGGTGACCCCCAGCCACGCGCCGACCGGGCCCACCGCCTGGGCGACCCCCAGGATGGCGTGCGGCCAGTTGGTGAACCGCTTGCCGTACGGGTAGACCACCAGCGGCACCACGGCGAGCGGCGCGAGCACCAGGCAGAGCGGGTTGAGCAGGGCGGCGGCGGCGAGGAAGACCACGAGCGCGACCGCCGCGCCGGTCCAGGCCGTCCGCACGCTGACCGCCCCGGTGACCAGCTCCCGGGAGGCGGTACGCGGGTTCCGCGCGTCGATCCGCCGGTCCAGGATCCGGTTGGCCGCCATGGCGAACGTCCGCGCGCCCACCATCGCCACGGTGATCAGGAGCAGGTCCCCCCACCGCACCCGCCCCCCGTGAACCTGCATGGCGGTCAACGCCGACAGGTACGCGAACGGCAGCGCGAACACGGAGTGCTCGATCGCCACGAGCTTGAGGAAGGACTTGACCCGGCCGGGACGCTCCACCGGCTCGGCGACGGCGGTGGCCATCAGATGCCGTACTCCTTCCAGCGCTTGTCCACCAGGGAGACGACCTCGGGGGCCATCGTCATCTCCTCCGGCCAGCCCCGGGTGTAGCCCTCGCTGGGCAGCTTGCGGGTCGCGTCGACGCCCGCCTTGCCGCCCCAGAACTGCTGGTACGACGCGTGGTCCAGGTGGTCCACCGGGCCCTCGGTGAGCAGCAGGTCGCGGGCGTAGTCGACGTTGCCGAAGGCGCGGAAGGCGACCTCGTTGTAGTCGTGCACGTCGCAGTCCTCGTCGACGATCACGATCAGCTTGGTCAGCGACATCATGTGCGCACCCCAGATCGCGTTCATGACCTTCTGGGCGTGCTTCGGGTAGCGCTTGCGGATCGACACGATCGCGCAGTTGTGGAAGACCCCGGCGGCCGGCAGGTCGTAGTCGACGATGTCCGGGATCAGGAAGCGCAGCAGCGGCGCGAAGATCCGCTCGGTGGCCTTGCCGAGGCCGTGGTCCTCCTGCGGCGGTTGCGACGTGACGATCGAGTGGTAGACCGGGTCGCGCTGCATGGTCATGCACTCGATGTGCATCACCGGGAAGGGCTCCACCGGCGTGTAGAAACCGGTGTGGTCGCCGAACGGTCCCTCCGGGAGCCGCTCGCCCGGCTCGATGTAGCCCTCCAGGACGACCTGCGCGTGCGCCGGCACCTGCAACGGGACCGTCAGGCAGTCCGTCATCTCGACCCGCTCGCCGCGCAGGTACCCGGCGAACAGGTACTCGTCGATGTCGGCGGGGAGTGGCGCGCTGGCCGAGTAGGCGACCGCAGGATCGGCGCCGATGGCGATCGCCACCGGCAGCCGCTGCCCGAGCCGCTCGGCGACCGCGTGGTGCGCCGTGGAGTTCTTGTGGATCTGCCAGTGCATGCCGATGCTGTTCCGCGAGTGCTGCTGCAAGCGGTACAGCCCCAGGTTGCGCTTGCCGGTCTCCGGGTGCTTGGTGTGCGTCAGCCCGAAGTTGTGGAAGATCCCGCCGTCACCCGGCCAGACCTGCAGCCCTGGCAGCCGGTTCAGGTCGACGTCGTCGCCACGGTAGACCACCTGCTGGCAGGGGGCGGTCTTGACCTTCTTCGGCGGCATCGACTTGAGCTGCATGACCTTGCCGAGGCCGTCCATCATCCCGGAGAGGCCCATCGGCAACTCCGGCTTGAGCATGTTGCCGATCCGCTCGCCGATCTCGTCGAGCCGTTCGACGCCGAGCGCCATCGCCATCCGCTTCTCGGTGCCGAAGAGGTTGATCGCCACTGGCATCTCGCCCCGGGTCGGCCGCTCGAAGAGCAGCGCCGGGCCGTCCGCGCGGACCGTCCGGGTCACGATCTCGCTGATCTCCAGGGTGGGATCGACGGGGACACTCACCCGCCGTAGCTCGCCCGCGCGCTCCAGCGCCGCGAGGAAGTCCTTGAGATCGTTGTACGGGAAGCCACGAGCCGCCATGCCTGCCAGTCTCCCGCACCGGTAACCCGGCCGCCCCAGCCGGGTCGGGTGATGTCGACTGCCCCGTGTGCGTTCCGCCACACCGACCACCCGGCGGGGACGGATCCGTCGGTGCCGGGCGGCAGCATGCGTGGTCGGTGCAGGAGCGTGAAGGGGAGCCGGCATGTTCGACGCCCCTGGTCGGCGAGTGGCTCGACCGGGTCGCCGCCGAACGCTGAGCCGTTCCGCCGCCCGCGGCCGGGCCGGCCGGTCCCGCCGCGGTCAGCCGGCGGGCGTCCAGGCGTACCCGGCCAGCGGCGGGTCGACCGGCGCGCCGGTGAGCCGGTTGGCGAAGGTGGAGATGGTGTAGACGCCGACGCCGAGCACCACGTCCAGGGCCTGCCGCGGCTGGTGACCGGCGGCGAGGAAGGCGCGGGTCAGCTCGTCCGGGACGTCGCCCCGGTGCTCCAGCACCGCCAGGGTGAAGCGGCGCAGCGCCTCGAGCCGGTCGTCGGGCAGTGGCGTACCGGCGCGCAGCGCGTCGACCAGTTCGGCGTCGGCGCCGAGCCGGGTCAGCATGGCGGTGTGCAGGGCCACACAGACGTGGCACTCGTTGCGGGTGGCGACCGTCAGCACGACCACCTCCCGCTGCACCGGGTCGAGGCTGCCGGCCTCGAAACCGGCGTTGGCGGTGAGGAAGGTGGTGAGCAGCGCGGGGGACTCGGCCATCAGGGCGACCGCGGCGGGCAGGTAGCCGAACTTCCGGCTCACCGCTGCCAGGGTGGGCCGGGCGGCGTCGGGAGCGGTGTCGGCAGTGTGCGGGGTGAAGACGGGCATGCTGAGCTGCTTTCGGAGTTCTCGGTGGGCCACGGCACGCGGGAGTGGGCCGGGCGTGACGTACGATCGTCAACGTGGTTGTCCAAATGGTAAACCTGGTTGTCGAACATGGCAACTGATCCCGACCGGCCCGGCTTCCTGCTGCCCCTGCTGCTGCTGGCCGGCTTCCGTACGCTCATCGACGACCTGCACGCCGAGCTGGCCCGGCAGGGACATCCCGAGCTGCGCCCGCTGCACGGCTTCGTGCTCCAGGCGGTCGGCGCCGGCGGCACCACCGCCAGCGAGCTGGGCCAGCGGCTGGGCATCTCCAAGCAGGCGGCCGGCAAGACGGTGGACCGGCTGGTCGCCCTCGGCTACCTGGAACGCGCCGACGACCCGCACGACGCCCGCCGCAAGCTGGTCCGGATGACCCCGCGCGGGCACGACGGGCTGCGCCGCTCGGCGGTGGTCTTCGACCAGCTTCGGCAACGCTGGGCGGACGCCCTGGGCCCGGACCGGGTCGCCGCCATGGAGGACGACCTACGTGCGGTCGCGCCGGCCAACTGGTCCCGCCTCGACGTGCCGGGCTGGTTCGGCGGCTGACCGGCGCTCCGTGCTGGTGCGCGACCCGGACGGGCTGTCACCGTTGCTGGTCGAGCTGCGGGACGCCGTCGCCCGCGAACTGCACGCCCAACTCGCGCTGCGCGCGGAGCGGATCGAACTCGCGGACGTTCCGGAGGTCGCGTACCAGGTCACCCTGCGCGTGGACGAGACCCTCCGGCACGGCCGCCCCGGCAGGTAGCCCCGTCCGGCGATCAGTCGAGGCCGCCGTAGGAGTGCAAGCCCTCGAAGAAGATGTTCACCCCGAACAGGTTCATCAGCATGGTGAGGAAGCCGACCACGGCCAGCCAGGTGGCCACGTTCCGCTTCACGCTCGGGGTGGCCCGGGCGTGCAGGTAGCCGGCGTAGATCACCCAGGAGATGAACGACCAGGTCTCCTTAGGGTCCCAGCCCCACGGCCGGCCCCAGGCCGCCTCGGCCCAGATCGCCCCGGCGATCACCGCGAAGGTGAAGATCGGGAACGCGAAGGCGTGCAGCACGAAGGTCAGCCGTTCCAGGGCGGCCGCCGCCGGCAGCCGCTTCGCCAGGGTGTACGGGAAGCTCCGCCTGCCCTGCTCGTAGCCCGACCGCATCAGGAACGCCACCGCGGGGACCGCACCGAGCAGGAGGATGCCGGAGGCGAAGATGACCGTCGAGACGTGGATGACGAACCAGTACGAGTTGAGCGCCGGCACCAGCGGCACGATCGGCACGTAGAGCACCAGCTCGGCGGTCGCCAGCAGCAGCACCATCACCAGCGACAGAAACAGCCCCAGGCGACGCAGCATCGGCAGCTTCCAGAGCACCACCAGCCAGGCGGCGGCGCCGATCCACGAGACCGTGAGCACGAACTCGTACATGTTGCCCCAGGGCATCCGGTCGGCGGCGACACCACGGGCGACCAGCGCCCCGAGGTGCAGCAACGCGCCGAGCGCGGTGAGACCCACCGCGATCCGCCCGGCCAACCGGGCCCGATGCGCGCTGCGCCCGGCGGCGGCCGGCTCGGCCATGACCGGCTCGGGCGGGACGCCGCTGCCGCCGGCCGCGCCGACGCCGGCCCCGACCAACTCGCGGGCGGGCACCACGACCCGGGCACGGGCGTTGCCGAGCGCGTACTCGACGGCGTGGCTGATCATCGCGACCAGGTACGCCAGGATCGCGAACGACACCAACTGGTCGGAGAGTGCGGACATCACTCGGCTCCTTCTCGCGATCCGGCCCGCTCGTCGCCGGCGCGACCGACACCGGCCCGCCCACCCGGCCCCCCGTCACCGCTGACCGCGGCCACGAGCTGCGCGAACTCGTCGGCGAACCCTGGATGGTCGGTACGCGGCAGGCCACCGGCCTCGACCAAACTACTACCGCCCGTAGAAGATCCACCCGCGGGGTCGGTCGGCAGCACCCGGAAGAAGACCCGTCGGCGCCGGCCGAACAGCGAGCCCATCAGCCCGGCCAGCAGCACCCCGGAGCTGACCAACAGCAGCGTGGAGCCCGGGTCGTACCGGACCGACAAGGTGATGTACGGCAGGCTGTCCAGGAACTCGACCTTGCTGCCGTCGTCCAGCGTCCAGGTCTCGCCCTTACGGAGCAGCTTCGTGCCGACCTCCTTCACCTTGCCGGCCCGCACCTGCCGCTGGTCCAGCTCGTAGATAGAGCCGGGGATGCCCGCGTCCAGCCCCAGGTTGCCCCGGTAGGCGACGAGGTTCAGCGCCGGGTTGCGCTCGGTCGGGTACTCGGAGCGCGCGAACGGCGCCGAAGCCGGCGCGGTCGGCAGGTAGAGACCCGAGAAGGCCATCTGGAGGTTCGGGTCCCGGTTGCCGGTATCCGGGTCGACGTTGGCGTCCGGGAAGGCCGCCAGCCCCTCGCTGGTCAGCCCGATGTCGCCGGTGGTCAGGAACGGCACGGCGCTGGTCTGGCTGCGGCCGAACCGGTCGGTGTAGCGGATCACCGGGGCGTAGCCGTGGCCGAGCAGGTAGACGTTCGCGCCGTCGAGGCGCAGCGGGGAGTTGACCGAGAACTCCGCCTGCCGCTGCTCGCCGCCGTCCTCGTCGACGGTCACCTTGGCGTTGAAGAACGCCGGCTGGCCGGTCTCCAGGAAACGGGCCTCGAAGTCGTCGAGCTGTACGCAGAAGTCGGGCAGGTCCTCACTGCCGACGCGGGGGCCGATCTTGCTCTCGGCGTACTGCTGACGGGTGTTGCAGAACGCGTTGTCCTTGCCGGCGACCAGCAGCTTGTTGCCGCTCCAGCCGTACCAGGAGCCGAGCGCGACGCCGACCAGCACGACCACCATCGAGGTGTGGAAGAGCAGGTTGCCGGTCTCCTTGAGGTAGCCCTTCTCGGCGGAGACCTCGTCGCCGCGGACCACCACGCGCCAGCGCCGTCGGCGCAGCGTCTCGGCGATCGCCGCCGCGCCGCCCTCGGGGGCGGGCAGCACCGCGTGCTGCGGCAGCCGGTCCAGCCGCTTCGGGGCGGCCGGCGGCTTCGACCGCAGCGCCCGGACATGGTCGCGCAGGCGGGGGGTGATGCAGCCGATCAGCGAGGTGAACAGCAGCAGGTAGATCGCGGAGAACCAGACCGAGCCGAACGCCTCGAAGGCGCCGATCCGGTCCAGCACCGGGGCCAGGTCGGGGTGCTCGGTGAAGAAGTCCCGCACGTCCTCCGGGTTGACCCCGCGCTGCGGCAGCACCGAGCCGGGGATGGCGGCGATCGCGAGCAGGAACAGCAGCACCAGCGCCGTACGCATGCTGGTGAGCTGCCGCCACGAGTTGCGCAGCAGGGCCAGCAGCCGGTTGGGGCGACGCCGGGGCGCCTCGGCCGGCGTCGCCGGCCGCTCGTCCACGACGGTCATCAGATGCTCACCTCGCCCACCCCGACGGTGGTCTGCAACCAGATCACGAAATTCGTCCACCCGCCGGTGACCAGCGCGAGGCCGATCAGGATCAGCAGGGCGCCGCCGACCCGGGTGATCCAGCGGCTGTGGCGCCGGACGGCGCGGAAGACCCCGAGCAGGCGCTGGAAGCCCAACCCGAAGACGACGAAGGGTATCCCCAGCCCCAGGCAGTACGCCACGGCGAGCACCACGGCGCGGTCGGTCTGCCCCCCGGCAGCGGCCATGCCGAGCACCGCGCCCAGCGTCGGGCCGACGCAGGGCACCCAACTCAGCGCGAAGACCGCGCCGAACACCGGGGCGCCGAGCAGCCCGGCGGCGGGCAGCCGGTGGATCCGGAACTCCCGCTGCAACCCGGGGACCACCCCGACGTAGCCCAGGCCGAGCACGACGATCAGCGCGCCGATGACGATCTCCAGCGTGCGCTCGTACTCGAAGAAGACCCGGCCGACGCCCGCGAAGAGGATCGCGGTGGCGGTGAAGACGACGGTGAAGCCGGCGATGAACAGCAGCGTGCCGGCCAGCACCCGGCCCTTCACAGCGGCAGCGGCCGGCGCGGTGCGCTCCCGCACCGCCACCCCGCCAGCACCCGTGGGCTCCGTGGGCGACGGCGCGGGCCGCCGGCCCTCCAGATCCGCCCCGGCGAGGCCGGTGACGTACGACAGGTAACCCGGCACCAGCGGGAGCACGCACGGGGAGAGGAAACTGACCAGGCCGGCGAGCGCGGCCGCGCCGATGGCGAGCAGCAGCGGGCCCGACTGGGCGAGTTCCTTGAACGTCTCGCCCATCAGCGGGAACCGTTGGGGGCGGGCTGCTCGGCCGCGATCCGCTCGACGATGGGCTGGAGGCCCTCCTGCTTCACCGCCGCGCGGATGACGGCGGCGATCCGGCCGTCCCGGTCGAGCACGATGGTGGCCGGGATGGTGTTCGGCGGGATGTCCAGGGCGAGCGCGACCCGGCTGGGCGGATCGAACAGGCTCGGGTAGGTCACCCCGAACCGCTCCTCGAAGGCGATGGCCTTGTCCCGGCTGTCCTGGATGTTGACGCCCAGGAAGGTGACCCCGGAGCCCTTGGTGGCCTGGTAGGTGTTCTCCAGGTCGTCCGCCTCGGCCCGGCACGGGTTGCACCACGAGCCCCAGAAGTTGACCACGACGACCTGGCCGCGGTCCTTCGCCACGTCATGGCTGCCGCCGGTGAGCAGTTCGCCGGAGATCTTCGGGGCCGCGGAGCGCTCGTCGGGCGCGCACTCGATGACGCCCTCGGAGTTGGTGCCGCAGGCGTCCTCCCGACTCTTCGAGGAGCAGCCGGCCAGCGCCACCGTCGTGACGGCGGCGAGCAGACCCGCGGTCCACCTCCGGGCGTTCATCAGGCCCCCTTGGCCGTCCGGGCGGTCGCCGACATCGCGATCAGGTGCGCGGCCGGCTCGGAGTAACCGATGCCGACCACCTTGGCGCCGTCGAAGTGGAAGGAGGTGAGGCTGGCCAGCCCGCACTGACGCCGGCGCGGGTCGTGCCAGAGCCGCTTGCGCTCGACGTGCCGGCGCAGCGTCCAGATGGGGAGTTGGTGCGAGACGAGCACGGCCTCCCGCCCCTCGGCGGCCACCCGGGCAGCGTGCAGGGCGGCGAACATCCGCTCCGCGATCGCGCGGTAGGCCTCGCCCCAGGACGGGGTGACCGGGTCCCGCAGCACCCACCAGTTGCGCGGGTCGCGGAACGAGCCGTCGCCGGGCGAGACCTTCTTGCCCTCGAACCAGTTGGCGCTCTCGATGAGCCGCTCGTCCACCCCGACCGGCAGCCCGAACTGCGCGGCGATCGGCTCCGCCGTCTGCTGGGCGCGCTCCAGCGGGCTGGCCACCACGTGCACGACCTCCCGCTCGGCGAGCCCCTGCGCGGCGGCCTTGGCCATCTGCACGCCGAGCTCGGAGAGCCGGAAGCCGGGCAGCCGGCCGTAGAGGATGCCCTCCGGGTTGTGCACCTCGCCGTGCCGCAGCACGTGGACCACCGTCTTGCTCACCGCTACGCCCCCTTCGTTCGCGACTGCGGGGCTCGCAGACCCGGCTCACTCCTCGCGCTCACCGCTACGCCCCCTTCGTTCGCGACTGCGGGGCTCGCAGACCCGGCTCACTCCTCGCGCTCACCGCTACCCCCCGTGACCCGCCGCTGCCGCAGCGTTGGCCGCCGCCGGCAGGGCGGCGGCGATCTGCTCCAGAGCGGCGTCGTCCAGCGCCGCCGACACGAACCACGCCTCGAACGCGCTTGGCGGCAGGTAGACGCCGCCGGCGAGCATCGCGTGGAAGAACGCCTTGAAGGCCGGCACCTGCTGGGTGCGGGCGCTGTCGTAGTCGACCACGTCGGCGTCGGTGAAGAAGATCGAGAACATGTTGCCCGCGTACGACAGCCGGTGCGGCACCCCGGCGGCGGCGAGCGCGTCGGCGGCGAGCTTGCTCACGACGGCGGCCGTCTCGTCGAGCCGGCGGTAGAGCGCGTCGTCGGCCAGCCGCAGGGTGGCCAGGCCGGCGGCGCAGGCGAGGGGGTTACCGGAGAGCGTGCCGGCCTGGTAGACGGGCCCGGCGGGGGCCAGTCGCTCCATGATCTCCGCGCGCCCGCCGAACGCCGCGGCCGGCAGCCCACCCCCCATGACCTTGCCGTACGTCCACAGGTCGGCGTCGGAGGCGTCGAGGCCGTGCCACCCGGCGCGGGACACCCGGAACCCGGTCATCACCTCGTCGACGATGAGCAGCGCGCCGTGCGCGTGCGCGATCCGGGCGAGCTGCTGGTTGAACCCGTCGCGCGGGGCGACCACGCCCATGTTGCCGGCGGCGGCCTCGGTGATGATCGCGGCGATGTGCTGGCCCTCGGCGGCGAACGCCTGCTCCACGGCGGCAACGTCGTTGTACGGCACCACGATCGTGTCGCCCGCCGCCGCGCCGGTCACGCCGGGCGAGTCGGGCAGGCCGAGGGTGGCCACGCCCGAACCGGCGGCGGCCAGCAGCGCGTCGGAGTGCCCGTGGTAGCAGCCGGCGAACTTGACGATCCGGGGGCGGCCGGTGAAGCCCCGGGCCAGCCGGATCGCCGACATGGTGGCCTCGGTGCCGGAGTTGACCAGCCGGACCTGCTCGACCGGGGTGCGGTCGACGATCTCGGCGGCCAGCTCGACCTCGCCCGGGGTGGGGGTGCCGAAGCTGGTACCCCTGGCGGCGGCGGCCCGGATCGCGTCCACCACCTCGGGGTGCGCGTGGCCGAGGATCAGCGGGCCCCAGGAGGAGACCAGGTCGACGTAGCGCCGGTCGTCGGCGTCGTAGAGCCATGGCCCCTCCCCCCGGACCATGAAGCGCGGGGTGCCGCCGACGGCACGGAAGGCGCGCACGGGGGAGTTCACCCCGCCGGGCACGATGGCCTTGGCGCGGTCGAACAGGGCCTCGGAGGCCGGCGCGTCGGCCGGGTAACGGCCGGATCCGGCGGGAAACATATCGGTCACGATGCCGCCATTGTGTCAGCGCCGGGCGGCGAATCGGCAGGCACCCCGCACCGGGGTTACCAGGCTCACCCGCCCCGTCCTCCCGAGCGGTCTCGCCGCGCCCTTCCAGGGCTCCGGGTCGGTGGTGCTCCCGCTCGATGGGTGCGGCACCCCGGCTCGACAGGCCGGGTCGCCGGGATCGCGCTAGGCTGACCCGGTGGATCGTGCCGAACTGTCCATCACGCTACACCGGACGGGCGACGAAGCTGTGCTGCGCCTGGCCGGTGAGATCGACATGCTCACGGCCACCCAGCTGTCGACCGTCGTCAACGAGGTGCTCGCCGATCCGCCGCCGCGGATCGTGCTCGACCTCGGCGGCGTCACCTTCTGCGACTCGCAGGGCCTGGGCACCCTCGTCGTGCTCAGCCGGAAGGCCAGCCACGCGCAGAGCCTCCTGGTCCTGACGAACGTCGGCGACTTCCTGCTCCGCGTCCTGGACATCACCGGCCTCCGCAGCGCCCTGATGATCCGCAACGACCAGACCACGGCCTGACCCACTCCCCACCCCACCTCGCACCCCGCGCCCCGGCCTCGCTCGCCCCGGCGATCTTGCACTTTCGGCCCTAGAATTGTCCGCTTTTGCGCTCTTTGCCCTGGGCAGAAAGTGCAAGATCGACGCGGGCCCGGGAGGGCCCGGGGGTGCGGGGGCCGGGGGTGGTGCCGGGCGGCGAGATCGACGCGGAGGGGCCCCGGGGGGAAGGGGCGGAGTGGGTCAGGGGGTGTTGCCCCAGCGGGCCTGTTCGAGAAGGTCGACGGCGCGGTCGCGGGCGTCCGGGTCGTCCGTCCGCAACATCGCGGTGGCCTCGTCGACCGCGTCGGTGAGCACCCGCCACTGCGCGTCGCGCTCCCGCACCAGATCCGACTGGGCCGCGAGCTGCCGGGTCTTCACCCACAGCTCCACGAAGACCGACACCTTGGCCCGCAACACCCACGGATCGAACGGCTTCGTGAGGTAGTCGACCGCGCCGACCGCGTAGCCGCGCAGCGCGAGCTGGGCGTCCCGGTCCGCGGCGGTGAGGAAGATGATCGGCACGTGCCGCGTACGCTCACGCCGCTTGATGTGGCTCGCCGTCTCGAAGCCGTCCATGTCCGGCATCTGGGCGTCGAGCAGGATCACCGCGAAGTCGTCGACCAGCAGCTGCTTCAGTGCCGCCTCGCCGCTCTCCACGGCGACGGACTGGACCGGCAGCCCCTGGAGGATCGCCTCCAGCGCCATCAGGTTCTCCCGGCGGTCGTCCACCAGGAGCGCTTTGGCCATCTGGGTCACGAACTCTCCTCGGTTCGGCTGCCGCTGATCCAGGACGCCATGAGTTCGATCAACTCGTCCAGGTCGACGGGCTTGGTGATGTAGTCAGTTCCCCCGGCCGCCAGCGCCGACTCGCGGTCGCCGGGCATGGCCTTGGCGGTCAGGAAGACGATCGGCAGGTCGGCGAACCGGTGGTTGCGCCGGATCTGCCGGGTCGTCTCGTAACCGTCCTGGTCGGGCATCATCGCGTCCATCAGGACGATGTCGACCTCTGGATGCTCGGCCAGGAGGCGGACGCCGTCCGCCCCGTTGTCCGAGTACAACACGGTGAGCCCGTGCAGTTCCAACGCACTGGTCAGTGCGAAGACGTTCCGGACGTCGTCGTCGACGATCAGCACGGTGGCCCCCTCCAGCCGCCGGGTGGCCGGCGTGGAGGCCGGCTCGGGCAGCTCCGGCGGCGGCATCAGCAGCGACGACGGCAGCCCGGCCCGGGCCGGCGACGGCGGCAGCGGCGCCACCACCGCGTCCGGCGCGAGCACGTCCGGCACGAAGAGGGTGAACGTCGAGCCCTGCCCGGGCGCCGACGACACGACGATGCTGCCGCCCAGCAGCCGGGCCAGGTCCCGGCTGATGGACAGCCCCAGCCCCGTGCCGCCGTAGCGGCGACTGGTGGTGCCGTCGGCCTGCTGGAAAGCCTCGAAGATCAACGACAGCTTGTCGTCGGAGATGCCGATCCCGGTGTCGACCACCGTGAACGCGATGACCTGCCGCGCGTTGGTCAACGCCGGCACGTCGAAGGCCGTGTTCTCGGGCGCCGGCGCGATCCGCAGCGTCACCGCGCCGTTGTCGGTGAACTTGACCGCGTTGGAGAGCAGGTTGCGCAGGATCTGCTGCAGCCGCTGGGCGTCCGTGATCAGGGCCGGCGGCAGGTCCTTGCTGATCCGCACCTGGAAGTCCAGGCCCTTCTCGTCGGCCTGCGGCGCGAACGCCTGCTCCACGTAGCTGCGGATCTCGTCGAACCGCACCTCGGTGGGCTCGACGTCCATCCGCCCCGCCTCGATCTTGGACAGGTCCAGGATGTCGTCGATCAGCGACAACAGGTCGGAACCGGCGCCGTGGATGGTCCGGGCGAACTCGATCTGCTTCGGGGTGAGGTTCTGCTCCGAGTTCTCGACCAGCAGCCGGGCCAGCAGCAGCAGGGAGTTCAGCGGCGTACGCAGCTCGTGGCTCATGTTGGCCAGGAACTCCGACTTGTACGCCGACGCCCGGGTGAGCTGCTGGGCCTTCTCCTCCAGGCCGAGCCGGGCCAGCTCGATCTCGCGGTTCTTGGTCTCGATGTTGCCCTTCTGCTCGGAGAGCAGCTGCGCCTTGTCCTCCAGCTCGGCGTTGGTGCGCTGGAGCTCGGCCGACTGCTCCTGCAACTCGTGGGCGAGCCGCTGGGACTGCGCGAGCAGTTCCTCCGTACGCCGGTTGGCCTGGATGGTGTTGACGGCGATGCCGGTGGTGAGCACCAGCCGCTCCAGGAAGGACAGGTGCAGCTCGGAGAAGGGCGTCACGCTGGCGAACTCGATCACCCCGAGCAGCTCGCCCTCGAAGAGCACGGGCAGCACGACCAGGTCCGCCGGCGGGGTCTCGGCGAGCCCGGAGCGGAGCATCAGCCTGCCGTCCGGCGTCCCGCCCATCCGGATCGTCCGGCGGGAGAGTGCGGTCTGGCCGACCAGTCCCTCGCCGGGCCCGAAGGTGACGTCGTGTCCCCGGGCGACGTAGCCGTACGAGGCGGTCAGCCGCAGCCGCATCACGCCCTCGGAGGTGTCCGCCAGGAAGAACGCGCCGAGCTGCGCGTCGACCAGCGGGGTCACCTCCATCATGATCATGCGGCAGACCTCGCCGAGGTCGCGCTGGCCCTGGAGCAGTCCGCCGATGCGGGCCAGGTTCGAGTCGAGCCAGCCCTGTTCGGCGTTCTTCTTGGTCGTCTCCCGGAGGGTGACGATCATCTGGTTGATGTTGTCCTTCAGCTCGGCGACCTCGCCCTGCGCCTTGACCGCGATCCGCTGGGTCAGGTCGCCCCGGGTCACCGAGGTGGAGACCTGCGCGATGGCGCGCAGCTGGGTGGTGAGGGTCGAGGCGAGCTGGTTGACGTTCTCGGTCAGGTCCCGCCAGGTGCCGGAGACGCCCTTCACCTGCGCCTGGCCGCCCAGCTTGCCCTCGATGCCAACCTCCCGCGCGACCCGGGTCACCTCGTCGGCGAACGACGACAGCTGGTCCACCATCGTGTTGACGG